>JBKJIS010000280.1:0-11276 GCA_046598305.1 Thiobacillus sp. | reverse complement strand
AGACCTGCCGCCGCAATTTGAACGCACCCGTATTTTGCTCGATGACCAGGAGCAATCCCGGCTCGCGCGCGCGCACGTACTGGTGGCGGGATTGGGCGGGGTGGGGTCGTATTGCGTTGAAGCATTGGCGCGCGCAGGCGTGGGGCGTTTGACGATCATCGATCACGACGTGGTCAGCGCGTCGAATATTAATCGCCAGTTGCCAGCCTTGCTGTCGACGGTGGGGCAATCGAAAGCCGAACTGATGGCGACGCGAATCCGCGACATTTATCCGGCATGTGACCTCACCGTGATCCGTGAGTTTCTGATTCCCGAGACGGTGGCTGACATCGTGCCAGGCGATGTCGATTTTGTTATTGATTGCATCGATTCGCTTAACTGTAAGGTTGCGCTGGTCGTCAGCAGTTTCGAGCGCGGCTTGCGCGTTGCATCGAGCATGGGGGCAGGCAACAAGCTCGACCCAGGTCGCATCAAGCTTGCGGACATTTCAAAAACCAGTATGTGTCCGCTTGCTTCCATAATGCGCAAACGGCTCAGAAAACGCGGTATTTACAAGGGCATTCTCACTGTGTTTTCGGACGAACCGGGCCGCGCGCCGCTGCCGCCGCAACCGGTTGAGGGGCGCGGCCGCGCCCGTGCGGTCAACGGCACGATCAGCTATATGCCCCCGCTATTCGGTTTGATGCTGGCGGGTGCGGTGGTACAGCGATTGATCGCCGAATAGTTCAAGCTTATTGCGTCGCCGCTTCCATTTGCTTGCGCTGCGCCTCGGCGGAATCCTGCACTTGACCCTCCACCGCACGGGCCTTTTCCATTGCCTTGATTTGAGTTTCAAAAATCGGATTAGGGGTACGACCGGTTTCGGGTTGGGGCGGTGGGGTTGGGTCGCAGGCCGTTAGAATCAGTGTGAGCGGAATCAAGGTCCATTTCATGATGCATCCTCCAGTAAATTCGTGGCCAGGCCATCGATGCTGACCTGGTTTTTTTCGCGCCAATAGTCCAGCAGGCCAACCGGCCCTTTCTTTTCAGCCCAGCGCGCCAGCGTGTCGCGCTCGCCTTGATAGGTATACATCGGCACCGCATAACCGCATGAGGTTTGCACTGATTCGATATCCAGCACGATAATTTGGCGCTCCCCAGGCAGCGCTGCGAAGTGATGATGCAGATCGGCCCATGCCGCATCCTGTCTCCGCACGATAAATCCGCGGCCATAGAGCCGAAGAATCAGCGGGTTGACGTCAAAGCTGCACCACATCAGGGTCATCCGACCGTCATGCTTCAAATGCGCCGCCGTTTCGTTTCCGCTGCCGGTAAGGTCGACATAGGCGACGCGGTTGTCCCCCAGGATGCGCAGGCTGTCCATGCCCTTGGGGGATAAGTTGAGGCGGCTTTGGCTTGTCCCAGAAGCGGTAAAGAACATTTTCTGCGCAGCGATGAATGCGCGGTGTTGTGTTTCGAGCGCGGAATAAAAGCGCGCCATCAGTTGATCCGTTTCTTCAGGAACTCGGTGAGGATGCGAAGGCGCATCACGCTGTCGTTCATTTCCAGAAGATTTTGCTTAATGCTCAGTGTGAGGGGGAGTACTTCAGACAATCGGTATCCAACCCATACGGCATTGTCCAGTTCGTGCGGCTCCGGAAAATGCGCATCGCCGTACTCTCCAATAATGTGGCGCAGAATTTCGACGGGCAGTTCGAGATCGTCAGGAATGGGGGCAGCGGCTTCGACGCTGACATCATCCACCGTGCCGATCAGCAGACCACTGGGTTCGGTATGGGTGCTGCGGATGACGAAGCGTTCCAGCGCAATCGTCTCGATGTGAAGGATGCCGGTTTGCGGCATATCCCAGTCTGTGATGCGCATGCAGGTGCCAATGTCATAGGGTGTGGCAGGGCTGCCCGTTTCGGTACCCTCACGGATGGCGCAGAGTCCGAATGGCGTGTCGTTGGCGATGGCCTGCTTGATCATTTCCAGATAACGCTGTTCGAAGATGCGCAGCGGCAGCGTTCCTCCGGGGAAAACGACGGTATTGAGCGGGAAGAGGGGTAGGGGTTTTTGTTTGGGAAAAACGATCATCGGTCGTCTCCCCAGCGCTCCATCAGGGCGTGTTGGATACCCAGTTGATCGAGGATGCGCGCGACGATGAAGTCGATAATGTCCTCGACGCTTTGCGGCCGATGATAAAAGCCAGGATTGGCTGGCAGGATGATCGCATTCATCTTTGACAGCTTCAGCATGTTTTCCAGATGGAGTGTGGAGAAGGGCGCTTCACGCGGAACCAGGATGAGTGTGCGCTGCTCTTTCAGCATCACGTCGGCGGCGCGCTCGATCAGGTTGTCTGACATGCCATGGGCAATAGCAGCAAGCGTACCCATCGAGCAGGGACACACCACCATCGCATCGGACGGATTGGAACCAGAGGCAACAGGGGCATTCCAGTCTTCGCGACCAAATACGCGTAGCTGACCATCACGCACATGGAGACTTTCGGTGAGTTGTTTCTCAAGGTCGAGCGGGCGGGCGGGTAGCGCTACCCCCAATTCCTGTTTGGCAACGATGTGCGCAGCCTGGGAAACCAGCAGGGTCACCTGGCGGTCTGCCATCAGCAAGCATTCGAGCAGACGCAGGCCATAAGCCATGCCGGAGGCGCCCGTCAGCGCAAGGGTGATTGTATTTGGGGATGAAGTCATAGACCGAATTGTCGCGCGGATGCCCTCAATAATCTACCCGGCGCTGCCCAATACCCGTGGATTACTGGATTACGTTTTTTGATGAATGGTTTTATCAAGCCCGGAAGACACGAGAAAACGCGCGACGATGACACCATTGACCGCACCGAAAACAAGCGCGGCCGCAGCAAAAACTGGCATCAACTTGATGAGTGCGATGCCAGGTAACAGCCATGCACCCGCCAGCGCCAGCTGCCCACCGATATGGCCAAACGCCGCGAGAACCGACAGGCTGATCGGGCCAAAATATTGACTGGGTAAATGACGCGCCAGCGCCAGCACGCCCAGGCTGGCGACCGCGCCAGCAGCAGACAACCAGAAGCCGGGTGTAAACAGGCTGCCCAGCAACAGTCCACTCGCAAGCACGCGTAAGCCTGACACCCAAGCCGCAGAGCGCCAACCATATTGCAACAGCACCAGCAGCACGACGATGTTGGCGAGCCCCGGCTTGATCCCGGGCACGGGGCTTGGCAGTGCCGCTTCTGCGAGCGTGAGGCCGATTGCCAACGCTGCCAGCCGAGCGATGCGGCGGTCGTCTGCGTGGACGGGTAATTCAATAACCGAGTGTGTCATAGACGGTGGTGCGGCCCCGGATTTCAACGCTGACCTGGTTGGGCAGGCACAGCGCTGCCTGGCCGGATTTCGTGAGCCAACCTTGTTTGACGCATACCTGACGCGGTGAAGGGTCGCGTGCAATACGCGCACGGCCGGGTTCAATTTCGATTTGGGTGGTGCCGAGCGGCCCGTTGATAGAAAACCGTTGCACGTGGGTGAGTGAAGCGGTTTCCACAATTTTGCCTGCGGCACGGATGACGGCTGTATCGCCGAGATCGCCACTCCAGGCAACCATGGCCAGCGTGATGACAAGGCCCGTTCCTGCGAGCAGGACCCCTGCATCGCCCGCGCGCAACAGCATCAGGTCAGCTCGCGGTGCCGCACCAACACCTGTTCGCGTTCGCGGAAGGCGGTGGCGAGCGTCTCTGCAAAATACACGCTGCGGTGCTGGCCACCGGTGCAGCCGATTGCCACGGTCAGATAGGCGCGGTGATCGCGGATGAAGCACGGCAGCCAGTTTTCGACAAAAGCGCGGATGTCGGTCAGGAGCGCCATCGCATTGGGGCTGGATTCGAGGTATGCCTTGACTGGCTGGTCGCGCCCTGTAAGCGGGCGTAGTTCAGCGACGTAATGCGGGTTGGGCAGACAGCGCACGTCAAACACCAGGTCGGCATCGAGCGGAATACCGTGCTTGAAGCCGAAGGATTCAAACAACAACGTGATGCGGGAACGATCCTGGCCGATCAGGTCCTTGATCCATAGCCGCAATGCCGAGGCAGACAGATCGCTGGTATCAATGCGGTGCGCGAGCGGAGCAATATCTTCGAGCTTTTCGCGTTCGAGCTGGATGGCTTCCTGTAATGAAACGGCGTCGCTTGAGAGCGGGTGGCGCCGGCGTGTTTCGGAAAAACGCTGAACCAGCGTAAGCATTTTCGCCTCAAGAAAAATCACCTTTAGATCGGCACCCTGGCCGCGCAGTGCCTCAGCTATCTGGGGCAGCTGGGTAAAACTCGCGCTGCTGCGGGCATCGATGGCAATCGCGATGCGGGTGTGGCCTTCCTGGCGTAAAAAATCCACCAGCGGTTGCAACATGGGCAGCGGTAAATTGTCGACGCAGTAATAGCCGATGTCTTCCAGCACCGCGATGGCGATGCTCTTGCCTGAACCCGATAATCCAGAGACCAGAACGATTTGCATTCAGGTGCTTTTGTCGATGGCCGCTTGCTGGCGTTTGATGAACTGTTCGACCGGATTGATCCCGCGGCTTTTGAGGATGTGATTACGCACTGCTACCTCGACCAGCACAGCAAGGTTGCGGCCTGCAGCAACAGGAATGCGTACCTTGGGTATGCCTACACTGAGTATGGTTTCGATTGAGGCAACCATGTCCAGTCGATTGAGACCGACTTCGCCTATTTCTTCTGCTTGCACCAGTTCAACAATGAGCTTGAGATTTTTTTGCATCTTCACGGCCGTTTCTCCAAACAGGAAACGGATATTGAGTATGCCCAGGCCGCGCACTTCAAGAAAATCACGAATCATGGGCGGGCAGTTGCCTTCCAGGGTGTTCGGGGCAACATGCTTCAGCTCGACGACATCATCAGCAATCAGGCGGTGGCCGCGTGTGATGAGCTCCAGTGCCAATTCACTTTTTCCCACGCCGGCGTCGCCCTTGATGAGCACGCCCGTTCCGAGTACTTCTAGAAACACGCCGTGGATCGAGGTGGCCTCGGCCAAACGCTGTGTCAGGTAATGACCCAGATAGGACATCAATATTGGGCTGGCCAGATTCGAGGCAAACAAGGGTGTTTCGGTTCGGTTGGCGCTGTTGGTCAACATGGCAGGAACCCCTTCGCCGTTGGAAATAACGATGGCTGCAAGTTCGGTTGAAAACAGGTGATCGATTGCGTCCCGCAGGGCAGCATCAGTCAATCCGCGCAGATAGTCCATTTCGGCGCAGCCCAGCACCTGAACCCGATTGGGGTGCACAAAGTTCAGGTGGCCGATGAGTGCCAGGGTGGGTTTCTGGATGGTTTCGGAAGACAGGGTGCGCAGGCCGCCAGCTTGCCCGGCCACCCATTGCAGCCCAAGTTGTTCCGCCATGTCGCGGAACAGGGAGTCGACTGTAACGTGGGTTAGATCGTCCATGCGCGGAGCATCGCGCCTAGCTTGACCAAGCTCTAAGCAGTTCAATTAGCTCGGAGGCTTCGGCAATGTTCAGCATTTTGTCGCGCATGACATCGTCGCCGAACAATTGAGCCAGTTCACCCAGAATTTGAAGATGACGCTCGTTGGCGTCCTTGGGGACCAGCAGTACAAAACATAAATTGACTGGCTGATTGTCAGGTGAATCGAATTCCAGCGGTGTTTTCAGACGATAAAACGCGCCGCAGGCATCGTTGAGGCCTTTGATGCGGCCATGCGGAATGGCGATGCCACAGCCGAGTGCGGTTGAACCCAGGCGTTCGCGTTCGAACAGGCTGGTGAAAATATCGGATGTCTTGAGCGCGTAGGTTTGCGCAAACAGTTCAGCTGCGTGTTCAAACAGTTTTTTCTTGCTGGAAAAACTCAGGTCCAGCAAGGTGGTATCGGGGGTGATCAGGGGGGCGATTAGGTTCATGCCGGTTGTAGAACTGATGATGGAATCCGGCGCTTGCGGATTATTCGACCGGAGGCGTTGAACTGCCCCCGGTAACATGGCGTTTATACCGTTTATACAGAGGTCCTAACCTTCAACAACGCTCTCGATCGACTGATGTTTCAGGCCGCCGTCGCCCTGATGGACGTCCGAGGTTTTTTCCTTGTGCTTGACGATCTGTCGATCCAGTTTGTCGGCCAGAAGGTCAATGGCAGCATACATATTGCCATCTTCACTGTGGGCGTGAAAGTCATGGCCCTTGACGTGCAGGGTAGCCTCAACTTTGTGCACCAGTTTTTCCACTTGCATGATGACGGTCACGTTGATGACGTTATCGAAGTGTCGTTTAACGCGGTCGAGCTTTTCGGAAACATAGTCGCGGATGGCTGGGGTCACTTCCAGATGATGACCGGAAATCGTCAAATTCATAGAGCCTCCTTAATGTGCTGATAAGAACTGAAAATTGGGCAGTGCCCTATCGTCAGGAGCGAGATTGAACGCTCACTGTCATTGTGGGACGAAAGAGGGGGACATTCAAGCACGGTGCAAAATTTCTGACAGATTTAACCTGGGAAGTTCCTACTATTACAGCGCACGACGCATATTTGCGGGCGGGATTTGCATCGATTCACGGTACTTGGCTACCGTGCGACGAGCCACCACGATGCCCTGCTGACTCAGCACTTCGGCCAGTTGACCATCGGAAAGCGGCTTTTTCCCGCCTTCAGCTGCGATCAGTTGCTTGATCAATGCGCGAATGGCGGTTGATGAACAGGCCCCGCCATTGTCGGTCGACACATGGCTGCCGAAAAAATATTTCAGTTCGTACAAGCCGCGTGGCGTCATCATGAACTTTTGGGTGGTGACGCGCGAAATGGTCGATTCGTGCAGTTCCACCGTATCGGCAATTTCGCGCAGCACCAAGGGCCGCATCGCCACTTCACCATGCTCGAAAAAGTGTTTCTGGCGATCAACGATCGCTTGCGAGACGCGCAGGATGGTGTCAAACCGTTGCTGTACGTTTTTAATCAGCCAGCGGGCTTCCTGCAACTGGCTGGCAAGCTGTCCGCCGCCGCTTTCGCGGTGACGCGACAGGATGTCGGCGTAGACTCGATTGACGCGCAGCTTGGGCATGGCCTCCGCGTTCAGGCTGGCGATCCACATGCCCTTGACCTTGCGCACATGCACATCCGGAATTACATAGTGCGTGTCATCGGCACCGAAAGCGGCACCAGGGCGCGGATTGAGCGAGAGAATCAGGGCACGCGCAGCCCGTAGCGTGGGGTCGTCGATGCCGAGCACTTTTTTGAGCTTTCCCACATCGCGCGCGGCCAGGAGATCCAGGTAATGCGTCGTTAGCCGCATGGCCTCATCGCGTACCGGGGTGTCGGGCGGCAGGGCGCGCAACTGCAAGGTCAGGCATTCTGCCAGGTTGCGCGCACCTACGCCCGTTGGGTCCATGTTTTGCAGATGTTTGAGTGCCGTTTCCACCTCTTCGGGCTCAAGCTCTTCCATCTCGGTCTGCAGGCTTGCCGTAATGTCTGCAAGTGCTTGGGTAAGCAGGCCAGCGTCATCCAGATCATCAATGAGCGCAGCAACCAGGGTTCTGTCGCGTACGGTGAGCGGGCTGACAATCAACTGGTTCAATAAATGTTCGCGAAGCGTTGAGCCGGCAATGGACCCCTCAGCATAGTCGCCCTCATCGTCACCGCTCCCGGATGGACTGTAATCGTTCCAGTCTGAATCATCTTGTGCAGTTACCGGCTCGGTGTCGGCAGTGTCCATCGGGGCCACTTCAGTGTTCTGGGATTCTGCTTCAGCGGTATGTGTTGGGGGGTCGGAAGCCTCCTGTCGTGCTTCGTCCTCTTCTTCACGCTCGAGTAGGGGATTGTCCTGGATGATCTGCTCAAGTTCCTGATTTAATTCGAGTGTAGACAGCTGCAACAGTCGGATCGACTGCTGGAGTTGAGGGGTCAGGGTAAGGTGCTGACCGAGCTTGAGCTGGAGGCTGTGCTTCATCTGTCTTGACTACGGCAATAATCGTGCCGGCTTGAGCCAAGTTTAACGGTATTCGCAGGAGTCGGCGTTATAAACGGAAATTTTCACCCAGGTAAACCTTGCGCGCATTGTCGTCCTGAATGATGAGGTCGGGCGTACCGTCAACAAGCAGGCGACCTTCGTTGATGATATAGGCACGATCGCAGATGCCGAGTGTTTCGCGGACGTTGTGATCGGTGATCAGGACGCCGATGTCACGTTCAATCAGGAAATGCACCAGTTTCTGGATGTCGAGCACCGCAATGGGGTCGACCCCTGCAAAGGGTTCGTCGAGCAGGATGAAGCCAGGATTGATTGCCAGTGCACGGGCAATTTCCACCCGCCGACGTTCGCCCCCCGATAAACTGACTGCAGAGGCATTGCGCAGGTGGGCAATGTGCAGGTCCTCGAGCAGATTGTTGAGATGCTCCTCGCGTTCATCCTTGTCGTAGGCCTTGAGTTCCAGAATGGCGCGTATATTTTCTTCCACCGTCATTTTCCGGAAGATGGAAGGTTCTTGTGGCAGGTAGGACAAACCCAGCCGTGCACGCTGATGGATCGCCATGTGAGTCAGGTTGTGCGTGTCCATGGTCACCGTGCCGCCATCGGCCGCCACCAGCCCCACCACCATATAAAAGCAGGTGGTTTTGCCAGCGCCATTCGGTCCCAGCAGACCGACCACCTCACCACTGTTAACCACAAATGAAACATCGTGCACCACGGTGCGCTTGCCGTAGATCTTTCGCAGGTGCTGGGCGGAAATTTGGCTCATGGTTTGGAAGCAGGGTGTTCGGTGCTCACTTTGGGGCGGATGACAGCGCGAACACGGCCACTCGGTGTTTTGGCATCAGGTTGGCCAACGACTTTGTAGAACTCGGTGTTGCCGTTATACGAAATCTGGGCGCCGCGCAACTCATCACCTCCGCGTCGCAATTGGGCCTGGCCAATCAACTCAAGCTGGCTATTGGCGCTATCGTATTCGATGCGATCGGAAAATCCCTCGATAAATTCTTCACGGCCATCGACTTTTTGGCGAAAAGTCGCGGGCCGCCCGGAGGCGCTTATTTTATCGAGCCCGTTCGCGTTTTGCGTCACCTGAATGCGGTCCGCGCGCAGTGACAACGACCCTTGGCTCAAGATCACATTGCCTTGATATACGCTGACTTTTTTGATGTCATCGAGGGTGACGGTGTCTGCCTCGAGGTTGACCGGTTTGCTGCGGTCGGCTTTTTCAGCATGGGCTGGCAGGGCCAATAGTACAGCGCACAACCCAGCGCACAATCCTGATTTAAATGTTTTCATGGCGCTAACTTTTTCCGGAAATATAACGGGCTTGAACCCGTCCTGTCAGTTTGATGAGGCGTTGCACAGCGTTGTACTCCATGGCCCCCGCGCGTACATTCAAGATGGCGTCCTGAATGGTGACGGGTCCAGGTGAGCGCAGCAACTTGCGTTCAGGGAAAATGATCAATCGTGCAGTCTGCATCGTCAGGGCTGACTGTCCAGCATACGCTGCGCGCAGGACATTCACTTCTCCATGCAGGTCTACTTCGTTGCCATCGGATGAGACGGTTGCCAGCCGGGATACAGCGCTGACTTCACCGATATTCGGGTCCATCAGCACAAAATGGGGTGATTCCAGTTCGGTGCGCTTGCTGCCGGTGTAATGCTTGAGCTTTTTTGCGGACAAGCGGTATTGAGGGCGGCCCATTTGATCAGTACGTAACGCATCGAAGTTTTCCATGATGCCCTCAGGGTCGGCTTGTCCCGTTGCGTTGCCGCTGGCACCCGTTTGTACTGAGCGTTCGATCCAGAAACTGAGCGCAGCCAGCAGCAATAGAACCAGCAGGGGCAGCCATAAAGACCCGCGTGCGATCATGCAGCACCCCATTTGATTTTACGCAACATGCTTTGGCCTCGTTCGGTCATCTCAGATAAGGTGCCAAAGCCGCGTCCAATGTGCCTTGTGCACGCATCAAAAACTCACAGGCTTCGCGCACTGCACCCTGGCCGGCGTTTCGTGTGGTGATCAGGTGGCTGTGGGCTTTGACCAGTTCGGCGGCGGCGGGTACGGTAATCGCCAACCCGGCACGCCGCATGACAGGCAGGTCCACCACATCATCACCCATATAGGCCGTATGTTCACAGTCGATATTGAGTTCCTGGCAGAGCGCCTCATACACCGCCAGTTTGTCGTGCGCACCCTGATGGATGATTTCGATGCCCAGGCTTTTAGCGCGATGTTCCACCACGCGCGAGCTGCGGCCGGTGATGATGGCCAATTCAACACCGCTGCCTTTCAGCATTTTCAGTCCATGGCCATCGAGTGAGTTAAAGCCTTTGTATTCCTGCCCGTCATCGGCCAGAAACAGCGTGCCATCCGTCATGACACCATCAACATCAAAGGCGATGAGTCTGATTTTTCGCGCGCGGGCGATCAGGGAAATCTGGGGTTTTTTGGTTGTCATTACACCACGCCTGCTTTCAAAAGATCGTGCATGTTCAGTGCGCCCACCAGGACATTTTTTTCATCCACAACCAGCAGGCCATTGATTTTAAGTGATTCCATTTTTTCGACTGCCGCTACGGCGAGTTCGTCTGCGTGGATGGTCTTGGGGTGGTGCGTCATCAGGTCGGTCACGCGCGCTTGTTGCAGATCAAGTGCGTGTTCCAGCGCGCGCCGTAGATCGCCGTCGGTAAACACGCCCGCAACCTTGCCGGCAGTGTCGACCACGGCCGTCATGCCCAGTCCTTTCTCTGTCATTTCGAGCAGAGCGGTCTTGAGCGAGGCGTCGTGATCAATTTGCGGGAGTTCATCGCCTGTATGCATGACGTCACGCACATGAATCAATAAACGTCGGCCCAGACTGCCACCGGGGTGGGTACGGGCAAAATCGTCAGCCGAAAACCCACGCGCATCAAGCAAGGCCACGGCCAACGCATCGCCCAACGCAAGCGCAGCGGTGGTGCTGGCGGTGGGGGCGAGATTAAGCGGACAGGCTTCCTTGTCTACGGAGGCATCGAGATGAACATCGGCCACGCGTGCCATGGTCGAATTGGGGTTGCCCGTCATCGCAATGAATTTTGCGCCTCGGCGCTTGATCAGCGGAATGATGCTGACAATCTCGTTGCTTTCACCTGAGTTCGACAAGGCCAGCACCACATCGTCGTGCGCGATCATGCCGAGGTCGCCATGGCTGGCTTCGCCCGGGTGCATGAAAAAAGAGGGGGTACCCGTCGATGCAAGCGTCGCGGCAATTTTGCAGCCGATATGGCCGGATTTGCCCATGCCCGACACCACCACTCGACCGGTGCAC
>JBKJIS010000275.1:0-5763 GCA_046598305.1 Thiobacillus sp. | reverse complement strand
CACAAGGCACGGCCAATAAAACCATTGGCACCGGTGACCAACAATTGCCCTTGACCCATAACGATCTGCTTCCCGTCAAAAATAAAACCAGGCACAAAAAGGCAAATACCAGTTTGTCACGCGTCCGCCTGCGGCATTGACCGGCACGCAGGGCCAGCCACAGCAAACCCATGCGTTCCCCGTTTGACCAGGGTTTCATGAATGGGCTGTCTCCCACCCCCACCAATCGTCCTATCAGTACGGACTGGGCCAGTCCCCATCCACCCCATACTTTGCCAGCGCGGCGAATATAAGCCCGCCATCCAACATTGACACCCACCTGGTTTCCCCCGTGCTGCCGGTAAAGCATTCCGGCGTAGTCGTCAATCACCCACCGATAGCCATTGGCGCGAGCAAAAGCATATAAAAACCAGTCGTGCAATCCCACTTTCTGCATGTCTTCCCAATGCACTCGCAATAACACCTGGATAGCTCGCACCAGCTTGACCCGCATGACATAAGTGCAACCCGGTCCAGCGGCCTCAAACAAGAAATCCCAGCGCACCTGGGGCTGCGATTTTCTGATCAAGGCTTTTCGCCCCGAAGGCCAGAAGGCCAATACGTTGCTCGAGTATGCGTCCGATTCCGTGCGCAAGATCTCTTGATGAGCCCGTATCAGTTTGTCGATAAACCAGATATCGTCCTGATCAGCGAAAGCCACGTAGTCGAAACTGGAGAAGTCCACATCCCGCAACAGTCGGAAAAAGTTCGGTGCCGCGCCGCCAAAATGTGATCCGTGCGGGAGCAGGGTGATACGTGAATCCCGCATTGCAGCTTGGTCCATCCAGTGCTCTGTTCCATCGGAAGAAGCATCCACGCTGACGAAAACCCTGACGTCAACGTGCTGCTGCTTGAGGATGGAGTCCAATTGTTCCGGCAACCAACGAACGCCATTAAACGCAGCAAGGCAAACGGCAAACGCAGGCGTCGGAGATATATCCTGAATCATAGCGGTGCGTTATCAACAGTGAAAGTCTGATTCATCGAATTGCGACCATCATGCCAATGGCCGTTCGGAGCCATTGATGGCGAGAGGCTAAAACACTTGCTTTTGGTTTCATTTTTACAGTGCGCTGGAAGCTATGGCTTTCGGCTTCCGTATCGTCCCCGGATAGCGTCGAGTATTCCCGCAGCCACGCTTTTAATGGATACATAGGGGTTTTCATCAATCATCGGCAATGTCAGTAAGGCGGAACAGCTTGCGTGTCCCCACAAGAACCAATCGACGGCTAAACTTTATGCATGAATAGGCCTGTAGAAGAATCGCTCCAGCATAGGCTATTCGTCCTTCGCGAGACAAAACCGCATAGTTCTCCAACTCGCCGCGCTGCATGGCCCAAAGATCGGCGCTCAGACCGGAATCTCCAAACATATTTTTGTAAATGAAAGCCAGTGGCAGCGCGGTCTTTGCCATGCCCAAACCTGAGGTTGCCACCTGCATCAGGAATAAATGGTCCTCCATATGGCGTCTGCCGGAAAGAAAGCGATGCGATATATCTCGGAGAAACATGAAGGACGGTGTTACGAAAGGGTTCTTCAAAAGCACGGGCAATACCTGCAATTGCTGGAACTCTGCGACATCCAGCGCCGCGGACGTAGCCACAGCATCGACCTGTTCGTACCCGTGGCCCGACACAGCAATATCCGGCCGCGACGCCATGAACTTGTATTGCAATTCAATCTTGCGCGGATGCCATGAATCATCTGCATCGAGCAGCGCAATATAGTGTCCCGAGGCCTGCTCCCAGCCCGTATTGCGCGCACTTGCCGCACCCAGGTTTTGATCCAGCAAAACGAGTCGAATCCAGCCAGGCGCATAGCGGCCGCGCAATTCATTGAGCACAGCACGGGTTCCGTCCGCACTGCCGTCGTCCACAAGAATCAGTTCCAGGGGTTGCACGGTTTGCGCTGCAACAGACGCCACAGCCCGCTCCACCGTCTGCGCGCAGCGGTAGCAGGGTATCACCACAGAAACCGGTACGACTTCAGTCATGCAGCCAGAAACCCCTTGAGCACAGCCTGGACGCGTCTCATGTCGCCAATGAGAACACGCTTTGCCAACATTCTGCACAGCATCAGTGAAACAGGAATAAATGGAATCGGTGCATAGCGCCGGAGAAAGCGGACTCCGGATTGCGTGAAGTATTGATCAAGCAGAGGGCTGCCCTTTCCCAAACTCGCGGACTGCTTGTGCCACACGCTTGATTTGCCAGCCACCCCCGATGTCCAACCAGCCCTGCGCAGCCGAAATGCCAGGTCCGCATCCTCCCAGTACATGAAGAAGGTGGCCTCATCGAACAAACCAACCTCTTCAAGGGCAGCACAGCGCAGCAACAAGGACGCACCCGATATGAAGTCCAGCGGGCCTGGGGACAACCGGTGTCGTGACTGCCCCAGCCAAAGGTTGATGCGGCCGCCGCCCCACAGCTGAATTTGCGCCCTCTTGTCGGCTTCATACAAAACAGATCCCACTGAACCCAGTTCCGGATTTTGATCTGCCACCTGGACCAAGGCCGAAAGCGCATGAGGATCAACCGTCGAGTCGCTATTGACCAACCACACGTAGTCTGCGCCGCGGGCCAGCACATGTCGTATTCCCACATTGCAGCCGCCACCAAAACCCAGGTTAGCTCCGGACTGCAGTAATTCAACCGAAGGCATGGCGTTCTGGATGTACGCAACCGACCCATCCGTCGATCCGTTATCAACGACCAGCAAGTTAAAGTGGGAATAGTCCAGGCGCTGCAAGGACGCAAGACAGGCAAGGGTGTCTTGCCAGCCATTCCAATTCAGCACCACCACGGCTACGCGCTTCATCATGAGGTCCAGCGAATTTTTTCCACGACAGCCATTATCAAGTTTTCTCAAACAAGACATGGCGCTCGCGAATGGCTCTCATACGCTTACCTTGTTGCAGACGATTTGAACGATATCCTGCTTGCCCAAAGCAGGCTTTACTTTCATTCCAAGAACTCTTTTCGCAGCCTTGACATGGTCAGACACGGTGCTGAGTCCCCGGCGCTTGATCCGCTCGGATTCGATAGCCGTTGTCACATCGCAGGAAGGACGCTGACTGGAATAAAAACCTGCTGCGCGGATCCAGCCTGTCAGCCATGCCACATCAGGGATGGCCAGATGCCTGGGCGCCTCTAGGCCGCGCCAGTCAGGGCCATAGTGAACCCTCAAATGGCTGGATGCATTCGGCACCGACAGGAGCAAGACGCCATCGGGTCTGAGCGTTTCCAGCAGCAAGCGCAAAAGGCGCAAGGGGTCATGCACATGCTCGAGCACATGAGAGCAAATCACGCAATCGGCCTGCCCCGCGTGGGATGCAAGCTCTTCGTATCCGCCCTGAATGACATTCAAGCCCTGTGCATGAGCCGCCTTGACGGCAGAGCTATCGAGCTCAATCCCCAGCGGTCGCCAACCCAGTTGCTCCGCCAGTTTCAGCATACTGCCATTACCGCAGCCCACGTCAATCAGGAAGCCCTTCGGCAATTCAGCCAACTGTCGCAGTCCAAACGGTTCAGCGATCCACGGCTTGAGTGCCTTGAAAATGCCCCCGCCCCATTGGGGGACTCCCAGCCGGGGGCGGATATCCGTTCCGAACGAATGCGACCAGTGTTCATTTCTAACACGCTGCTTGATGGCATTCAGAAGACGCGCTTCTCGTGCCGGACCGTGCGTGTAGTAACGGTCATAAGCACTGCCGATAGAACTGGATGTCGGTCGTGGGTTCAAATAGAGCGCGCGGCACTGTCCGCAGTCCCAATAATTCCACTTCCCGGGAGCGCATCCAAAGGACCAATCCTGAACACCTTCGTAGGCCAGCGTGCGGTCCGTGCTGCCGCAATACGGGCAAGCAGAAACCGCCTCCAATGCATCCAAAGGCCAAGTCTCCCCCAAGGGGTTTGCACTGATAGTTTTCATTGAGTTAGTTCAAACACCGTACAGACGTCGTACGGCCAGTTGTAGCAGAACCAGGTCCAATGCCACCCTTGCCACCCATGCCAAGGCGGCCCCCAACAAGCCAAACTGCGACGACAAAATCCACAACGCCAAAAGATACAGCAACAATTCAACCAGGTGAAAAATGGCCGTCAACCTGGGATTGCCTTTGGCATGCAAAAGTGTGTAGGGCACCAAGGCCATGGAGTTGATCCAGATCCCCGCACACAATACCAGCACAATCGGCAGCGCGGCGCGCGCAAATTCAGCCGACAACCAGACGGCCAGTACCGGATAAGCCAGCACTGCCGCCACAACGCAAATGCCGAACATCGACGCTTGCACCCGCCGGTAATTCTGGCGATAAGCCAGCACGGTCTCGTCCTTCCCCATGGCGGCCAGGCGCGGTAGCAAGGCCCCTGTCAAGGCCATCGGGATCAACAGCAACCGCAGCAAACCCTCTTGGGGAATGGCATACAGAGGCAACTGCTCGGCGCCCACGGCAGCGCTGACAAAAAACCGGTCACCATAAACCATCAACGGCCCCACAATGCCGGTCACCGTTACCCAGAGGCCGTAGTTCCACAAGCCTTTCAGGTGCCGCTTTTCCAGACCAGGCCCGCCTGAGTACAAGTAGCCGCCGAGTTGCACAGCCATACCGAGCACCACCAGGCATCTCCCCAAGACCAGATAGAGCGTGATTCGCCACAAATCCGGGCCGTGCATATAGACAGACCAGGCCGGCAGCACGAACATCCAAAGACCCAGTAATATTCGGCTTATGTTGGATGCGGCAAAACGATCCAGGCCTTCCAGTCCACCGCGCAAGCCACTGGCCAGGGTCGTCGGCAACACCCCAAGCGCGGCGATCATGAAGGCAAGCATGGCATCGTGCTGCAAAGCCGGACTGATCTTTAGCCAGTGTTTCGCCAACCCAGGAGCCAAGACCCAGATCAAGCCCGCCCCCAACAGGCCTGCAGCCAGGGTCAGCAGCATGCCCGCCTTCAGCGTCGGACCGATCTCCGCATGTCGTCCCGCCGCCTTGTGTTGACTCAGCTGATAAGTGAGCGCCCGGCCAACGCCCAGATCAAACAAGCTGAAATAGCCAATGACGCCCCAAATCAGGGTCAGCACCCCAAACGCTTCGTTGCCCAGACGTTCCAGAGTGAAAGGGATGAAAGCTACGGCTGCGGTCAGCGGCACCGCACTGCCCGCGAGGTTCCACAGGGTATTGCGTTTGAGAGACATGAATGGCGTAGCGATGACACGCACGCTATGGAGAACAGCGGTGATTTTCTCCGCGTTGCCCCACGCTGCACAGGCTGTGCAGCACTTGTCGCAGTTGGGCGCCCGCACGGGTCCGTCTGCCGCCCAGCGGGATAACGGAGCGGCTCACGGCAGCCAACAGCCCGGCTTCATGAAAACACTTCTGCATCGGCAAGTAGCTGTCCCGCCGCGTCTTTGACCGACAGCAGCGGCGCCTTGCCGTTCAGCGGCCACTCGATGCCGATGGCCGGGTCGTTCCAGGCCACACTGCGCTCATATTGCGGCGCATAGTAGTCCGTCGTCTTGTAGAGGAACTCCGCCGATTCGCTGGTCACCAGGAAGCCGTGCGCAAAGCCGGCCGGCACCCACAGTTGGCGGTGGTTTTCTTCCGAGAGCTCTACGCCCACCCAGTGCCCAAAGGTCAAGGAAGCGCGGCGCAGATCAACCGCCACATCGAACACCGATCCGCGGACCACCCGCACCAGCTTGCCCTGCGGCTGATTGATCTGG
>JBKJIS010000018.1:0-7894 GCA_046598305.1 Thiobacillus sp. | reverse complement strand
GTGTTGGCAAAGCGGAAAACCAGCAGGTTCTGCACCGTTTCCTTGCCAAGAAAATGATCGATGCGGAAAATCTGTTCTTCATCGAAATGCTGATGCAATAACTGATTCAGCATGCGCGCCGATTCAATGTCCTCACCAAAGGGTTTCTCCACTACCACACGGTTTAATCCGCGCGGCCGGTTCAAACCCACGGCCTCAAGGTTGCGAACGACCGCGCCAAATTCAGCAGGTTTGATCGCCAGGTAAAACACCGTGGCCGAGCAGGCTTCTTCGGACGGCAAGCGCTTGGCCAGTTCCTTGTAAGACTCGATGTCGTTGAGATCACCCTTCTGATAAGTGAAGCGGGCAATAAATCGCTCGAATATCGGGGTGTCCTGCTTGCCTTTGATCTTGTCGGCAAGCACTTCGCGCATGTGTGTGCGCCAGTCATCGTCGCTCCACGCACGCCGCGAAAACGCCACGATACTGAGCGATTCTGTCAGGCGGCCCGCTGCTTCCAGGTGATACAGCGCAGGCAGCAATTTGTTGGTGGAAAGATTGCCAGTTGCACCAAAAATAACGAAAGTACAGGGCAGAATGATGTCAACTTTGTCATTCATTTGCCTTCCTCTTTGATTGCATGACCGCCAAATCCCTGGCGCATTTTGGCAAGCATTTTGGCGGCGTAATCATTCTTGCCCTGACTGGCAAAACGCATCATCAGCGCCAACGACATCACCGGGGTTGGGATGCCCTGTTCAATCGATTCAAGCGCCGTCCAGCGGCCTTCGCCGGAGTCGCCGACGTAAGGCAAAATATTTTCGAGTGTTTGATCCTGCGCCAGAAAATCTGCCGACAAATCCAGCAGCCACGATTGCACGACGCTGCCGTGACGCCACAACTCGGCAATGTCGCTGACATTCAACTCGAATCCCTGCTTGTTTTTCATCAGCGCGAAGCCTTCAGCCAGCGCCTGCATCATGCCGTACTCGATGCCGTTGTGAACCATCTTGACGAAATGCCCGGAGCCGACCGAGCCACAGTGCAGCCAGCCGCGGTCCGCAGCGGGTGCGAGTTTTTCCATATACGGTTTAAGCCGTATCGCGGCGGCATCACTCGCGCCGAACATCAGGCAATAGCCGTTTTCCAGCCCCCATACGCCGCCGGATACCCCGACGTCGGAAAACTCGATCTGGCGTTCGGCCAGCCAGGCGGTGCGGCGCTGCACATCTTTGTAAAACGAATTGCCGCCATCCACCACCAGATCGCCGGGCGCCAGCATCGGCCGCAAGGCCTGTAAAGTTGCTTCGGTCGCGTCACCGGCAGGCAACATCAGCCACACGATACGCGGCGCGGTTAAGGCCTCGACCAGTTCGACCAGCGTGGCACAGGCAAGGTGCCCGGTTTCCGCTGCGATGGCCTCGCTGACATCATGGCTGCGGTTGAATACTGCGATGTTGATTCCCTGGCGCGCCAACCGCCGCGCCATGTTGCCACCCATGCGTCCGAGTCCGACGAGTCCGAATTCCATACTTTACTCCTTGATGTGAGATGACTGTCTATGGCGCAGCAATCGTGCCAGCTGTAAATACATGATAGAACGTGGAAAGCGTAAATCCTGATCCTGAACACGCACTCCAAGGGTGCACGCCGCACCGCAAGCAGACAAGTCGGGCCGGATAACCCGGGAACAGTTCACTTAGCAGCCTGTCGGACTTGAAGGAAATCGGCTGCAAATCCGCCTGAGCGGTTCATATTTCGCCACTTTTTTGGTCAATAGAACGACTATTGACCTGCAAAAGCGTCAAAATCTGCCCTCGCCCAGCCGAATTTTCGCTACGATTCTTCAAGTCCGACAGGCTGCCAGTGCCGTGAATCAGAAAGGAGGACCCCAAGCGTAAAAGCTCAGGCCGTGCGAAACAGCAGATCCCACACCCCATGACCCAGACGTATGCCGCGCTGCTCAAACTTGGTAAGGGGTCGGGTGTCCGGGCGCGGTGCGTAATCAGCCACTGTATTGTGTAACAGCGGCTCCGCCGACAGTACGTCAAGCATCTGCTCGGCGTAATTTTCCCAATCGGTTGCCAAATGAATGTACCCACCGCTGAGTAGCCGGCTCGTCAGCAGTCGCACCAGTGGCGGCTGAATCAACCGGCGTTTGTGGTGGCGTGTTTTGTGCCAAGGGTCTGGAAAGAAAATATGAATGCCGTTCAGGCTGGCTGGCGCCAGCATCCGGGTCAGCACTTCGAACGCGTCGTGCTGAACCACGCGGACATTGCTGAGGCCACGCTCGCCAAGCTGTTTTAACAACGCGCCCACACCGGGGGTATGCACTTCAACCCCGAGGTAATCGTTTTCGGGATGGGCCGCGGCAATTTCCGCCAACCCCTCGCCCATGCCAAAGCCAATTTCCAGAATACGGGGTGCTACTCGGCCAAATAGCGTGTCCAGATCAAGCGCTACAGGCTGATAAGGCAATAAGAACTGCGGCCCGATTTCGGCCAGCGCACGCGCTTGTCCGGGGCCGACACGACCGGCACGCAGTACATAGGAACGGATGCGCGGATGCGCGCCAGTGTCAGTTGTCATGCTTATTTGGCCGCTTTAATTTTTACTGGTGATGAGGCCGCTGGTGGGCGAACTCGGGCTGGCCTGATAGATTTTTTTCGGCATCCGCCCAGCCAGGAACGCTTCACGGCCGGCTTCCACCGCCTTTTTCATCGCCGAGGCCATGAGCACCGGATTGCCTGCGCCGGCGATAGCAGTATTCATCAGCACGGCATCACAGCCTAACTCCATCGCAATAGCAGCGTCACTCGCCGTGCCCACACCCGCATCAACAATCACCGGCACACTCAAGCGGTCGATAATGATTTGCAGGTTCCACGGATTGAGAATGCCCATGCCCGAGCCAATCAGGCTTGCCAGTGGCATCACGGCCACGCAGCCGATATCTTCCAGTTGCCTGGCCACGATAGGATCATCCGATGTGTAGACCATCACCTGGAAACCCTCTCTCACCAGCACTTCGGCAGCTTTCAGCGTTTCACCCACATTGGGGTAGAGCGATTCAGCATCGCCCAGCACCTCGAGCTTGACCAATGAATGACCATCGAGCAGTTCGCGCGCCAGACGCAGCGTGCGGATCGCGTCGTCAGCGGTGTAACACCCGGCGGTGTTGGGAAGATAAGTGTATTTCGATGGCGGCAACGCATCCAGCAAACTCGGTTGACTGGCATCCTGGCCAATATTGGTGCGGCGGATCGCAACGGTGACGATTTCCGCGCCCGAGGCTTCGACCGCAAGACGCGTCTGTTCGAAATCCTTGTACTTGCCGGTTCCGACCAAAAGACGGGAGGCATAGGGTTTTCCAGCGATAACGAGTGGGTTCATAAGTTCAGGTGAGGCGTAAGGGGTGAAGGGTAAGGCGCGGCGAGCGAGAACGAAGGACAAAGGCCGGAGCTTCGCACTTCACCCCTGACGCCTCATCCCTCACCCACATCAGCCGCCGCCGACTGCAACGACAATTTCCAGGCGATCGCCACTGGCTAGCATAGTGGTGGCATGCAGACTGCGCGGGACGATTTCACCATTTTTCTCAATGGCGATGCGCTTTCCTGCCAAGCTCAACGACTCGATCAGTTGGGTAAGGGTAAGCGGCGCAGGGAAGATACGAGGCTCGCCATTGATAGACAGTTCAATCACAATTCACTTCTTTTCTATCCGGCGGACATGAGTTTCAGTATCATCCGGGATTCTACCCTGAAGCACCCTGATGGGCATGAAGGGTTACTTGCCCTTATCGGTCAAATACCAAGCGGGCGTCGTATAGAGGCATTACCTGAGCTTCCCAAGCTCATGAGGAGGGTTCGATTCCCTTCGCCCGCTCCAAATACCGCTCTGGAATCCGCTCGATTGGGCTCATCTCTAGCTAGCCAGCCAAGCAAGTCCACAGCCTCGCAAAATATTCACTTCATACGCTCAAGTTTTTCCTGCCCTGACCGATAGTGCTGTTATGCGGTCTTGGTGTCTGATTTTCGACACTTCCGTCGACCACCGAACAGGGCAAACCCGCCGCGAGGCGGGGACGCAAAGTCACCGGTCTCACTTTGTCCTTGGCATTGAGACAGCGGGACTGCCGGCACATCCCGGTCAAGCACTCCCGTTCCAAATCGGCCAGCCGCACAACCGTAAGGCGCCTTTAAGGAGTGCGAGATGTCTGACAATTCAGTCGTAGTCAATCTAAACCAGTACGAGCGTTCACGCCGACCGCAGGTTTCTGCCGAGTCGCTGGCGATGCTGCATGGCAGCCGCGACCTGTTGATCGAGGGTGCAACCCGTGCGCTGACCCGACAAACAGAAGCAATGGAAAACGCTTTGCTGGCCTTGGCTGAGCGGTCCCCTCTGCTGGATACGCGCAATGCCTATTACAGCGCACAAAACCTCTTGAACAGACAGGCCAACGAATTGCTGACTGCCTGTAAGGATGCGTATTACCAAGCATTCGACAAATTCACTGACACCGGCGACAAATCCTCAGGAGGAGACCTTCTGGAATTGTCGTTGATTGGCGAGCAGGATTTTGAGCTGACACTGGCGCTCGATAAAGCCACTTCGCGGTTACGTTACAACTGCGCTGAGGAAATGGTCGCGCTGGATGCGCGCTTGGGAAAGTTGATGGGCCGCACCGACCTTTCCGAGAACGACAATCCACTGGCACCCCGTGCATTGTGCAGTGCCCTGCTCGATGGTTTTGTCGGCATGCAATTGACTCCGACTGCGCAGGTAGTGCTGCTGAACCAGTTTGACCTGGTGCTGACCACCGAACTTGCGCAAATATACCAATCCATCAACCAATACCTGGCAGACCGCCTTGTTTTGCCAGACCTGAAAGTTGGCATGAAGCATCGGTCACGCAATACGGCCGCTTCAGGCAACGCGACGGCTGGCGCGCCCCTACCCGCTCAGGGTGAGCCGAGCAACGATGTATTCAAACTGTTTGAGCAACTTGCAGGCAGTTCAGGGTTGGCATCAGGCGGACGCTCTGCTGGCTTGAATGGGCTCAACCTGCTTGATTCGCTTAGCAAATTGCAAATGGGCGGATTGGTGTTGCCCGATGGGGGCCGATTTGAGCTCCCCATGCTGGAAGTGGCTGCCATTCATAATGTGCTGCGCAGCCTGCAACTCAGTCCGGTCATGCAATCAGCAACACCCCTGGATGCGATTTTGGTCGATGCGGTTGCCATGTTGTTCGACGTTGTTTTTGACGACGCCGCCATTCCAGACCACCTGAAGGCGCAAATTGCCCGGCTGCAGATTCCTGTGCTTAAAGCCGCCATGCTGGACCGTAATTTTTTCTCGCAGTCGAACCATCCGGTACGCCGGATGCTGGATGCGATTGCCACGCTTTCTGTTCACCTGCCCGAAAACGAAGCCGGACATGCGCGCCTGGAGCTCATATCCGGCGTTGTTAGCCGTGTAGTCGACGACTTCAAAAAAGATGTAACCGTTTTCGAGTTGGCTGCGGCTGAGCTTGAAGAGCTGGGTTCCAAGCTGGAAGTGGCACTGGACGAAACGGCCGATGTCAGCCTGCAACCGGAAATCGCTCAGATCAAGCGATTGGAACGCGCCGAAATCGCGCCAGTCATCGTGCATGACTTTATAAATCGAGCCCTCAACGATCAGCCTGTAGCGGAACCTGCACGCGAGTTTTTGCGTCGCGACTGGGCGCACTTGCTTACGTCGGATTACGTCAGTGAAGGTGAGCAGGGTGCGCATTTTAATAGTCATGTTGAAACCATGCGTGAACTTATATGGAGTGTGCAGCCCAAGGCCGACATGGATGCGCGGCTGATGCTGGTTCGCATTTTGCCGGGGCTGTTGAAGCGCCTGCGCGAGGGTGTGGCCGAAATCGAATTGCCGCCCAAGCTATGTGATCGTTTCTTCGCCAATCTGGTCATCCTGCATGCCAACGCGGTGCGCCCCAATGCGCAGCCTGTACCGCTACCCGAAATAACCCCGGAGGAAATTGAGGAAATAGTAGCCATTCCCACATCAGCTCTTCCTGCAAGCGTGGCCCCCGCCCAGGAAAGTGCGGTTGAACCCGAAATTGAAGACGCATCCACTCAGCAGGCTCGCGGTCTCTCCAAGGGTGATTGGATTGAGTTTCACTACGATGATGGCACATTCCGCTGGACGCGCTTAGGCTGGGTCGGCGGCGTCAAAAACACGTATCTTTTCTCAGATCAGGACGGCATGAACAGCTTTTCTATCAGTCTGCCCCGTTTGGCCGATAAGTTACGGCGTGGCGAAGCCGTACTGGTTGAACGCAAATCCATCACGGAATCGGCATTCGGCAAGCTAATGAAACTGCTCCGGAACAAACTCGGCCACGCCTGAAGTTGCGGGGGTGTACGTCCTTGCCTGACGTGGTTCAGACACGCGCATTGATTCAGCTTCTCACCTCGGCATGCACCTTTAAGAATGCTACCCTGCTGGGGTGAATTCATTTGCATCCCGTATTATCCGGTGGCAGCACAAGCATGGTCGCCATACCTTGCCCTGGCAGGGCCATCATGACGCGTATCGAATCTGGCTGTCTGAAATCATGCTGCAGCAGACCCAGGTTGCCACGGTCATTCCTTACTTCGAACGCTTTCTGGCACGATTCCCCAGCCTCCCTTTGCTGGCGTCTGCACATGAAGATGATGTGCTCGCGCTATGGAGCGGGCTGGGGTATTACAGCCGCGCGCGCAATCTGCATGCAGCCGCACGGATTGTCGTCGAAAGACATGGTGGGCAATTTCCAGCCTCGCAGAATGACATTGCGCAACTCCCCGGTGTGGGGCGCTCCACCGCTGCGGCAGTGGCGGCCCTCGCCTTTGGCCAGCGCTGTGCCATCCTCGACGGTAATGTCAAACGTGTGCTGGCACGCCATGGGGGCATTTCAGGTTGGGCCGGCGACAAAAAAGTTGAAACTGCATTGTGGAAAATGGCGGAAGCCTGTTTGCCCGCCACCTCCATCGAGGCCTATACCCAGGGCATGATGGATCTCGGCGCATTAATCTGCACCCGTAGTCAGCCCACCTGCCATGCCTGTCCGGTCAATACTGATTGCATAGCCCATACTCAGCACCGCAGTGCAGAACTGCCCACTCCACGCCCAAAAAAGGTTTTGCCCGAAAAGCAGGTTCAAATGCTGATGCTGGTCGATCAGGGGGAGATATTTCTGGAAAAGCGGCCTGCACGAGGTATCTGGGGTGGCCTATGGAGTCTGCCCGAGCTCGACTTTAATGCCGACCCAGTTGCCCATTGCCTGGAGCATTTCGGCGTAGACACCCTTGAGCCGCAGCTTTGGGCCCAACTCGCGCATCGCTTCACCCACTTCAAGCTGGAAATTCAGGCGACCCGGCTCCGCCCGACAACCCGTCCACCCACGCGGCCCGGCCAAATATGGCTTTCCAAAGAAGCAGCTCTGGATGCGGCTCTGCCCGCCCCTATACGCAAACTGGTTTTGATGACTGAAAATTCCTGAATCGTGAGCACAATGTAAACTTGGGTAAACAAAGTGAAATGAGACTGGCTAGTTCCGAGGATGGTGCTATAAATGTACCTGTACATGCGTACCATAGGGTGATTAATTGTGGTTATATTGCTCGCTTCGCCCGGCACAGCCGCTTTCGACCTTGATGGCTTTCTGCTCGACCCCACCATGTGGAGCGAGGAATTGGCTGGCCACATCGCGCAAAATGACGGTTTAGGCGAACTCAGTGAACTGCAAATTGGTTTATTGATCGCATTGCGCCGTGAGTTTTCCAAACATGGAACAGTTCCTGCACTAAGCCACGTCTGCCACCTCACGGGACAGAAGGGCGACTGCATGCACCATCTGTTCCCTAACGCTCGCGAAGCTTGG
>JBKJIS010000017.1:0-3215 GCA_046598305.1 Thiobacillus sp. | reverse complement strand
GCTGCTGGCTGAGCTATACGAAAACCTGCCCGAAGCCGGCGATCTCGACAAACCCAAACTGGTGTTCTTCTTCGACGAAGCCCACTTGCTGTTTTCCGATGCCCCCGACGCACTGGTGGAAAAAATCGAGCAAGTGGTACGACTGATCCGATCCAAAGGCGTCGGCGTGTATTTCGTCACCCAGAACCCGGCCGACGTGCCCGACAAAATCCTGTCACAGCTCGGAAACCGGGTGCAGCACGCCCTGCGCGCATTTTCGGTGCGCGACCAAAAGGCGGTCAAGGCCGCCGCCGAAACCATGCGCGACAACCCCGATCTGGACGAAAAGATCGCGATCACCGAACTGGGTGTCGGCGAAGCGCTGGTGTCTTTCCTCGATGCCAAAGGCCGCCCCGGCGTCACCGAGCGCTGCTTCATCGTGCCACCACAAGGCCAGATCGGCCCCATCACCGCCGCACAACGTCAGCAGTTGATGCAAACCTCGTTGGTGGCGGGTGCCTACGACAAAGCGGCTGATCGCGAATCTGCCTACGAGAAATTGAAAGCGCGGGCGACGCAGGCAGCAGAAGCCGCCGCCACACAGGCCCCCGCCGGGCAACCCGCCGGTAGTGCACAGCCCGCAGAAAGTGGGGGCGGACTCGGCGGCTTGTTGGGTGGATTGTTGGGAGGAAACGGACGCCGCCAAGGACTAGCAGAGTCGATGGCAAAATCCGCTGCACGCGCGATTGGCAGTCAGGTAGGGCGGTCAATCATTCGGGGGGTGCTGGGGAGTTTGTTTGGGGGAAAACGGTAATTGAGAGTAACGGGCCGGGATTGAACCGGGCTGACAGAACGCCAGCCCAGGGTTTACAACC
The DNA here is from genome assembly GCA_046598305.1 of Thiobacillus sp. GTDB lineage: Bacteria > Pseudomonadota > Gammaproteobacteria > Burkholderiales > Thiobacillaceae > Thiobacillus. Next base: position 2,361 of record JBKJIS010000017.1, on the reverse strand, counting down.
CGAACATGCTCGCCAGCTCAACCCCCGGATCAGGCGCCCGCATAAACGCCTCACCCACCAGAAAACCATTCACCTGGTGACTACGCATCCGCGCCACATCCTCGGGTGTCACAATGCCGGACTCAGTGATCACGATGCGCCCGGCGCCGATTTTAGGCAGCAATTCCAGCGTGGTATCGAGGCGCACCTCAAACGTGCGCAAGTTGCGATTATTGATGCCCTGCAGCGGCGTGGTCAGTTGCAGCGCGGCGTCGAGTTCCTCAGCGTTGTGCGATTCCACCAGCACGGCCATCCCCAACTCGTGCGCCAGCGCTTCCAACTCCTTCATCAGCGGCAGTTTCAAAGCAGCAACGATCAGCAGAATGCAGTCCGAACCCATCGCCCGCGCTTCGTAGACCTGATACGGGTCGATGATGAAATCCTTGCGCAGTACCGGCAAGTTGCACGCGGCGCGCGCCTGCATCAGAAAATGCGTGCTGCCCTGGAAATAATCGCGGTCGGTGAGCACCGACAAACACGCGGCGCCGCCCGCCTCATAGCTGACGGCGATTTCGTCCGGCTTGAAGTCAGGTCGGATCACGCCTTTGGAGGGACTGGCCTTCTTGATTTCGGCGATAACTGCCGGTAAACCTGCAGCCAGCTTTTCGCGCATGGCGCCGATAAAATCGCGCGCGGGTGCGGTTGCTGCAGCCCGCGCCCGCATCTCGCCCATCGGGATGGCTTCCAGCCCGTCGGTGATTTCGGCGTGCTTGGTGGTGAGGATTTTCTCGAGGATGTCACTCATAACTGGCTGGCCGCATTTGATTGGCTGAAGTCGCGATAACGCTCCAGCGTGTTACGCGCCGCGCCACTGGCAATCGCGCCCTGCGCCAGCGCTACGCCATCCTTCAGGCTGGCGGCACGGCCGGACACGTAGATCGCGGCCCCCGCATTGATTGCCACAATGGCCGCCGCACCGGCATGGCGGTTTTCCAGCGCAGCCAGCAGCATCTCAACCGCTTCGTCGCGGCCGTTGACCACCAGTTCACTGGCCGCCACTTGTGGCAAGCCGAACAGGCCGGGTTCGAGTTCGTATTCGGACACATGCCCGTCTTTCAGTTCAGCCACAAACGTTGGCGAAGCCAGACTGATTTCGTCCAGGCCTTCCTCGGCATAAACGACCAGCACATGGCAGCTGCCCAGCGTCTGCAACACCCTGGCCAGCGTGCCGGTGAGTTCACGACTGAACACGCCCATTACCTGATTCGGCGCACCGGCCGGATTGGTCAGCGGACCGAGCATGTTGAACAGGGTGCGTACACCGAGTTCGCGTCGCACCGGTGCGGCGTGCTTCATCGCGCTGTGATGGTTGGGCGCAAACATGAAGCCGACGCCGAGGGTCTTCACCGCTTCGGCAACGCTTGAAGGCGCCAGATTGACGTTGACCCCCAGTGCTTCGAGCACGTCGGCGCTGCCCGAAGTCGATGACACTGAACGCCCGCCATGTTTGGCGACTCGCGCGCCGCAGGCTGCGGCAACAAACGCCGCAGCGGTGGAAATATTGAAGGTATGCGCGCCGTCGCCACCGGTGCCGCAGGTGTCGACCAGATGGTCCACGCCGGATAATGGAACCTTGGTTGACAATTCGCGCATGATCTCGGCGGCGGCGGCGACTTCAGTCACCGTCTCGCCTTTCATGCGCAGCGCGACCAGGAATCCGGCGATCTGCGCGGGCGTGTACTCACCGCCCATCAGCGAACCCATCGCCACCAGCATGGCATCACGCGGCAGGTTCTGGCGATCGAGCAGCAGGGTGAGGATGTCTTTGTACTGCATCACACACGCTCCTTCAGAAAGTTGGCCAACATGGCGTGGCCGTGCTCGGTGAGGATGGACTCAGGATGGAATTGCACCCCCTCGACCGCCAACATTTTGTGGCGCACGCCCATGATTTCGCCATCGTCGGTCCAAGCGGTGATGTCGAGGCAATCCGGCAGCGATTCGCGCTCGATCACCAGCGAGTGATAACGGGTGGCGCGGAACGGATTGGGCAGGCCCTTGAATACGCCGCTGTCGGTATGCTGGATCATAGAGGTCTTGCCATGCATCAGCTCCTTGGCGCGCACGATCTTGCCGCCGAAGGCCTGACCGATGCTCTGGTGGCCGAGACAGACGCCCAGAATCGGAATCTGGCCGGCGAACGCCTTGATCAGCGGAACCGACACGCCCGCTTCGTTCGGCGTGCACGGGCCGGGTGAAACGACAATGTGATCAGGCTTCAACGCAGCAATACCGGCGACATCAATCTCGTCGTTGCGGATGACCGTGACGTCCTCGCCCAGTTCGCCAAAATACTGCACCAGGTTGTAGGTGAAGCTGTCG
>JBKJIS010000271.1:0-7680 GCA_046598305.1 Thiobacillus sp. | reverse complement strand
GGAAGGATGGCGTGATGCACATCGATCACCGTGGCGCGGTGCAGGTGCTGCATCGGTGGAATTTCGTGCATCCAGCGCCGGTAGTAGCGCTCGTCATAAGGAGACAAACCCGTTGTATTCCAACCTGCCAGCATCAGCGCGGCTTCGGCTTGATTCAACAGCTCGCGTGGCACCAGAATGTCGATGTCACTAAAAACTCTGCCGCTGGCGGCGGGCAATTGGGCAGCTACATAGGCCGCACCCTTTAACACGACAAGCGGACAATCCAGTTCAGCCAGCGCAGCGTGGATTTGCCCGATTTCCCAGCGCACCGCGATTTGCTGCTTGTGTGCGAGGGTGGCGGCGGCCTCGAAGTGCCAGCGAATGGGTTGGGGAATGGTGTCCAGCAAAGCCTGCTGGATAAACCGATCCTGCATCCGGGCAAGCAGTCCGGTTTGGCGTGCCTGACGTACCAGCAGATCCCACTGCGCAAGCGAAAATCGCGCTGCCAGAGTGGGGGTGCGCAGGGTGCAAGCCAGCAGTTGATTTGCGTTTCGCATCAGGTGCCCATCATTTAAGTGCCTGTAACTCAGTGGCGCTGTCAGCGAGCTGGTCAAATGCGCTAACCGCCTCATCCAGGCGGCTGTATGTAAAGTCGTAGCAGTCAACGTGATCGATAAGTTGGGTGCCGACACGAAAACCATCTGCGCCAAGGTGGCTGTAGTTAAAGGCATTTTGCGCAAGAAACATGAAGGTCTGCGCAGCCGAGCGCGGCTTCAACTCGGTAGCGGCACCCGCCGCCCATTCAGGAAATATCACCCATGCTGCGTGCGCGGGTTCGTGCTGGCGGCGCACACTTTCCTTGGGGGGACGCATGTGCGCCACGGTACCTTTGGCGGTGTCGTGTGTCGGACTATTGATGAAAGCCTTGTCACTAAACGCCTGGATGAGTGGAATTGACTGGTTTTTAAGGCTGACCGGGCGCGGAAGCGGATGAATCAAGCCGGTCTTGCGGTCGATCAACGTCAGTTCGTCCGACAGCAGGCGCCACCCTGAGAGCACCAACCCCGCAGTCAGTGTGCTTTTTCCCGAACCTGGTGGGGCGGGCAAAATTACTGCGCGACCGTTTTTTTCCACCACGGCAGCGTGGATGATGAGGTATTGGTGTGCCTGTGTTGACACGCACCAGTTGAGTCCCCATTCCAGCATGGGAAACGCCTGATCGCGTGGCAATGGTTTGAAAGGTCGCATGCCGTCAAACGAAAAATCAGCCTGGGGCCGCACCCAGCGCCGCAGACTCTTTTCTGGTGCGTTCACGGACACATGGAAATCCGCAAAAATTTCGTGTGGATCACGAACCTCGAATTGACCATATAAATCGGTCAGCCCTTTCGCCACGCTGTGGATGCGAGACTGAATGTGTACTGAAAAAGGCCCGGTGCGTATCCATAGTCCGGATTTGCTTAGGCGTTCACTGAGTTCCTTGGCTGGGAGTTGCTGAAGCTTCATTCGTGACTGATCAGGCCGATTTTACGCAAGCCATCGAAGGTTTCATCGAAACAGATATCCAGCGGCACATCGGAGCCTATTTCATGGCGCGCAAGCAGGGTTTTCAGGTCATCACGATGCAGTCCCGGGTTTTCGCTGCAAAGCTGAAAAAGTGTCAGGGCAAGGGGAGCCAGGTGGTGCGTATCGCCCGAGGCTGAGTCAAAGATCACGGCCTCAGTCGCATAGAGTTTGATTTGGAATCGGGTCAAGAGTCGTTGGGGTCCGGACTTGCCGTTTGGCAAGGCAAGCCCGGTTATTTTTAGGGTTTAGGTAAAGGTTTAGGGTTTAGGTAAACGTGCTCACGATGTAAGTCACAATAGTCGCTGCGTCCCAGCGCACGTTGGCTGTAGGCTCAAAGTAGCCTTTGTGAACCCATTCGTTCCACATGCCTCTGACTGCAGCATCAGACAATACCGGAGTGAGGTTGGGAACGTTGGCGTTCAGAAGGGCCGCGACGATGTGACTGGCCAGATTGGCATTGTCCGTTAGCCTCCACAGATTGTTGCCGTCGTTCAAATGCATAATCTGCATCATGGAGAGTGACGTTTTGGGTGTGTTGGGGTTTTTGTCCAGATCCGCAAAAAAGGCTTTGTTTGGCCCTGTCCCACTCGAGCATGTTGGATGGAAAAGCGTGCCCCCGCTCCAGTTCTCGGGTTGGCTTAAGTAGCCATTCCCATTGCTTGCAGCAACTGAATTTTTGGCTGTTCCCGGGAGATACCCTGCGGGCCAGGCTTCCGGGTGTTGTTTCCAATATCCGGGAGATCTACCACTGCACATGATAGGTGTGCCGTGTTGGCTCAGGTTGCCAGAGGTGAACCCGGATGGCGAAGAGCATTGCCCTCCCCACACAGGGCGGCTGGCCAGTGTGAACACTGCCGTCGCCCCCAGTGCAGCGCCAGCCAGCTTGCGGCGGGATGGATTAATCACGCCGTTTGGCTTGGCTTCGTTCAGGATATCTGGAGTTTCAGGTGCGCGGTCGGACATAGCAGGCCTCGAAAAGGTTTGAGATTGCTTTAATCTGTGATTTATTAGCAAGAATCGCACCACCATACATTGAACCGCTATAAACAGACCACTTCAGGGACGTTGGGGCGTTATCGGTTGAACAGACTTAAGTCGATGTGTAAATTATTTCGACAATTTCCCCCCGCTGACGCGCTGATGACCCGCCAGGTCAGTCCAGCTTTGCGGTTGGGGGATGCTGTTAATTCGTAACAAGGCCTGGACGGCATCCGCCTGGTCATAGCCATGTTCCAGCAACAGTGCGCCACCGGGCTTGATGTGCCTGGCGGCCGTCTGGACCAGATGGCGCAGATCATCGAGACCGTCAGCGCCTGCAGCCAGTGCGGCCGAGGGTTCGTAGCGCAGATCACCTTGCGCCAGATGGGGGTTTGTTGCCGCAATGTAGGGCGGATTGCTGACAACCAGGTCGAAACGGCGTTGACCTAATGCAGAAAACCAGTCACTGGCCAGGAATTCGACATGCGTGTTGAGGGTCTCGGCATTGACTTGAGCGATAGCCAGCGCTTCATCAGAGCGATCAACTGCCGTCACGCGCGCATGTGGACGTTCCAGTGCCAGGGTAATGGCAATGCATCCGCTGCCAGTGCCCAGATCCAGCACATCCAGGGGTTGATCGGGTGGCAGAAGTGTCAATGCCAGTTCGACCAGTAGTTCAGTATCAGGGCGCGGAATCAGAACGTCGGACGTAACGTGAAAGGGGCGACCATAAAACTCACGCTTGCCAACGAGGTAGGCGATAGGCAGGCCTTCCAGACGTTGCGACAGCAGGGATTGAAACGCCGCGATTTGTGAATCGGATAGCGCATCGGTGTCGTGTGCAATCAACCATGCAGTTTCCACTTCCCAGCCGAATGAAGCGAGCACGCGGGCCTCAAGCCGGGCTACACGCTTATCCAGCCCAAGCGCAGCGGCGATTTGGGCGGTTGCATCAGCGAGAATCCGGGCAACGTTCACTCAGGTTTCGCCGGACAGGGTGGCTAGCAATTCAGCCTGATGTTCGGCGGCCAGCGCATCAAACAATTCGGTCAGCTCACCGTCCATCATGGCGTCGATCTTGTACAGCGTGAGGTTGATGCGGTGGTCGGTGATGCGGCCTTGCGGGAAATTGTAGGTGCGGATGCGGTCAGAGCGGTCGCCCGTGCCGACCAGACTTTTGCGGGTGCTGGCTTCTGCAGCTTGCTGGGCCCGCAGCTCACGGTCTTTCAGCCGTGCTGCCAGCACGCTCATGGCCTGCGCACGGTTGCGGTGTTGCGAGCGGTCGTCCTGGCATTCGACCACCAGGCCGGTCGGCAGGTGGGTGATGCGGATCGCGGAATCGGTTTTGTTGATGTGCTGACCGCCCGCCCCAGAGGCGCGATAGGTGTCGACGCGCAAATCGGCTGGATTGATGGTTATTTCGCTGACTTCATCGGCTTCCGGCATAACCGCAACGGTGCAGGCCGAAGTATGAATGCGGCCCTGCGATTCGGTTTCCGGCACCCGTTGCACGCGATGGCCACCGGACTCGAATTTCAACCGCGAATACGCTCCCTGGCCCGCGATGCGCACGATGGCTTCCTTGTAGCCGCCAACCTCGCCGGGGTTTTCCGACACCACTTCCACTTTCCAGCCCTGGCGCTCGGCGTACCGCGTGTACATGCGCAGCAGATTGCCGGCAAACAGCGCGGATTCGTCACCGCCGGTGCCGGCTCGAATTTCCAGAAAAATATTCCGCTCGTCGTTGGGGTCGCGAGGCAGTAGCGCGGTTTGCAGTTCGCTTTCCAGCTGCGTGATGCGCGCGGCGGCGTCGGCGAGTTCGGATTCGGCCAGCCCGCGCATGTCGGGATCGGCAAGCAGTTCACGCGCAGTGTGCTGGTCAGCCTCGACGTGCCGGTACTGGCGATACAGTTCCACTACAGGGGTGAGGTCGGCATGCTCGCGGGTGAGCTTACGGTAGCGTTCCATGTCACCGGCAATTTCAGGCTGTGACAGCAGTGCGTCGAGTTCCTCGAGCCGCTCGTCGGCACGAGCGAGCTTGTCGGTTAGCGAGGCTTTCATTCCCGGTGTAACCCGTACAGCTGGCTGATCAGACGGACGAGCTGCTCGCGTTCGTCAGTGAGGGCGTGGTTGAGCGCGTGGCTGGGGCCATGCAGCAGCTTGTTGGAAAGGGCATGGCTCATCGCCTCGAGCACGGTCCGTGGGTCTTCGCCGCGCGCCAGTGCTTTTTCGGCCTTTTCGAATTCGTGGCGACGGTAGCGCTCGGCGCTGTCGCGTAAAGACCGAATGACCGGCACGACTTCGCGGCCCTCCATCCAGTGCACAAAACTTTCCACGCTGGTCTCAATGATGGCTTCGGCCTGCACCACCTGCGCGACACGGTTATCCATGCCCTCGCGCACCACCTGGCCGAGGTCGTCCACGGTGTAGAGGAAAACGTCACCCATGTCGGCGACCTCGGCTTCGACGTCGCGTGGTACGGCCAGATCGACAATGAAGATTGGGCGATGCCGGCGCTGCTTGATCGCACGCTCGAGCAGGCCCTTGCCCAGGATAGGCAGCGGGCTGGCGGTGGAGGTGATGATGATGTCGTAGTTCGGGAGTTCTTCCGGCAAAGCGGTCAGTGGGATGACGCTGGCGCCAAAACGTTCGGCCAGCGGGCGGGCGCGTTCGGCGGTGCGGTTGGCCACCGTCATGCGGCGGGGATGCTGCGCGGCAAAGTGAGTCATGCACAGCTCGATCATCTCGCCGGCGCCGATGAACAAACAGGCCTGTTCCTTGACGCTGGGGAAAATCCGCCCGGCAAGCTTTACCGCAGCGGCGGCCATCGACACCGAATTGGCGCCGATTTCAGTGCTGGTGCGGACTTCTTTGGCCACTGAGAAGGTGCGCTGGAACAGCTTGTGCAATAACAGGCCGAGCGTGCCGGCTTCTTCGGCGGTGTGCACCGCCTGCTTCATCTGGCCGAGTATTTGTGTTTCGCCCAGTACCATCGAATCAAGCCCTGCCGCGACGCGAAAGGCATGCTGCGCGGCTTGTTCACGCGGCAGGGCATACAGATAAGGCGCGAGTTCACGGCGCTCGATGTGGTGAAAGTCGGCCAGCCATTGCGTGACGGATTCGGGCGAAGGCGTGTTGCAATACAGCTCGGTACGGTTGCAGGTCGACAGGATGGCGACTTCAGACGCACGCTGGCTTTGCGTCAGCTCATGTAGCGCCTGCACCAGTTTTTCGGGGCCGAACGCGACCTGTTCGCGGATCGCGAGTGGCGCAGTGTGATGGTTGACCCCAAGGGCGAGAAGCTGCATGACGGCGTGGGCCGAAAAGGAAGACTGCTATTTTACCCGCTGCCCAGGCTGCGCGGGCGGGGGCTTTTTCTAGAGGTGCCCTGAATCAAAGCGCAGGCGGTCGTAATAGCGTCCGCGATAAAGCAGGCGGCGGTGTGCGGGTGAATCGGTAAATGCGCTGCGCGTGTGCAGGACGTTATTGCAGAGTAGGCCCATGCCCGGGCGCAGACGCGCATTCAACACATATTCCGAGGTGGCGAGGATGTCGGCCAGGGTTTTGACCGCAGCCTGGGTTGTGGCGTCGGCCTTCCATACGATCGAGCGGGTGCGCGCGGTGTAGCGCATAGTGAGAAACCCTTGCTCGGGATCCACCGCAAACACCGGGCCGCTCTGTTCCGGACGGGCAATGTTGTCTTCGTCCATGCGGGCGGGAATGGTCATTGCGTCGGGTTGCATCAGCGCGGCGATGTAATCCGGATTGATGTCGCGCAACTGAATGTAGGCGATTTCGTGGTCGAGCAGGGCATTGCTGCCCCCCGATTCGGCGTCCTGTGCGCAATGCAGCGTCATGCCGAGAATGCGGCGGTCATGCGCGTTGTAATAGCCGTCGGTATGCCAGTTGATCGGCTTGTTTGTATACGGAATGAATTCGCCGCGACTGTTGCCTGCTTCGCTCGTCGGCGTGATGCTCGACAAGCCGTCTTCATCGGACAGATAGTTGCCTTCCAGCCGGACGAGACCCAGCTGGGCCGCAAGCTGATGCGGAAAAGATTTGTCTGCCGGTGGATGGCCGGGCGCATGGTAGAGCGCCATGTTGCTGCGGGAACAGCACGCCGCGAGCGCTGCTACTTCATCTGAATGCAAATGTCGTGGATCGTTTAGGGGGACGATCAGCTCATCGACACTGCGCGGATAAGCAGCGAGTTTGGTCTCACGCCAGACGCGATAGCCCGACTCGTTGGACAGTTCAAACGGGGACGGCGTGGCGGGCATTTATTCCGGCGGCAGCATGTCGGGCGAGCCGAATCCGCGCTTGACTGGCGCATCCGATAGCAGGCCCGTGAAGCTCTTTCTGACTGTGCCCATCATCTCGGGCATTTCAATATCCATGATCTGATCCATGATCCAGGTCTTGTCGTTGTCGCCCATTTCCTCGCGGATTTGCAGACTCAAAAAACGCAATGCTGGAAAGCTGGCCTTCTCTTCATTGGGAAACTCGAACTCTGAATATTCTTCAAAGCGCCGATTCAGGAATTCAATGAATTCGGCCTTGAAGTTACGGTTGCCGTCCGGACCCGCGACGCTGATGATGTTCTCTTCCATCAATTCGCCCAGTCGGTTGGACACCGCTTGCAGTACAGCGATGCGGCGTTCCGGTGAGAGGGTGGCATAGGCCATGCGGTCGCAGTAATGTGCCAGGAAGGCGACAAATTCGGCGATCAGCTTGAAGCCGCGCGCCGGGGTGATGATGTCATAGTTTTCGCGACCGAGGTTGTCTAGCGCCTTGTCGGCAACGCGCCAAGTGGTGGTGGCGACCGCACTGGCGATTTCATTGGCGGTGCGCTCGCCATCTTTCTTGAACCAAATAGTACGGACTCTAACGGGTTTGACCATGGATATTCTCCTCGAAGCCGCTTAGGCGACTTCTCCAGTTGCGACAGGGCGATGCGGGTCACGAATCCATTCACTCCATGAGCCGGGGTAAAGCTGTGAGCCGGGCAATCCGGCAATTTCCATCGCCAGAATATTATGAGCGGCGGTGACGCCGGAACCACAGGTGTGGACGACGTTTTCTGGCGCTACACCATTCAGCAGCCGGGTGTAGTTGTCACGTAGTTCGTCGGCGGGAAGGTAGGTGCCGTCCATG
>JBKJIS010000151.1:0-5180 GCA_046598305.1 Thiobacillus sp. | reverse complement strand
GCGCTTTGGCCCGGAAGAACCGGTGCCCGGGCTCTATGCCGTGGGTGAATGCGCTTGCGTTTCGGTGCACGGCGCCAACCGCCTGGGCGGCAACTCGCTGCTGGATCTGCTCGTATTTGGCCACGCCGCAGGCAAACACATGCAGGAATATTTGCGCGACAACCCGTATCCACGCACCTTGCCTGAAAACGCCGCCGCCCCCAGCCTGGCCCGCTTGCAGCGCTGGGAGCAACCCGGCAGCGAACGCGTGGCGGCGATCAGCGACGACTTGCGGCGCATGATGCAGAAGCATGCCGGCGTGTTCCGTACCGATTCCGTATTGCGCGAAGGCTTGGTTAAACTGAATGAACTGGAGGCGCGCTTGGCGCAAGCGGGGTTGCAGGATAAAAGCCGAGTATTCAACACTGCCCGCATCGAGGCGCTGGAACTGGAAAACCTGATGGGTGTGGCACGGGCAACCCTGGTGTCGGCGATTAATCGCACCGAGAGTCGCGGCGCGCATACGCGGGAAGATTTCCCCAAGCGGGATGACAAGCAATGGCTCAAGCACACACTGTATTCGCTAGAAGGGGATCAGCTGGATACCAAGCCGGTTCGGCTGAAACCACTGACTGTGGAGTCGATCCGGCCTAAAGAGCGGGTGTATTGATGGAAACCCGAGTAACCCCCACCACGGGCGAAAACCCATGAAATTCCGCCTTTACCGCTACGATCCAGACTCTGGCAAAAAGCCTTATATGCAGGATGTCGAACTTGACATCGAGCCAGCCGGAACCATGCTGCTTGACGCCTTGATCGCCATCAAGGCGCAGGATGAAACGCTGAGTTTGCGTCGATCCTGTCGTGAAGGCGTGTGCGGATCGGATGCGATGAATGTGAACGGAAAAAACCGGCTGGCGTGCATCACGCCCTTGTCCGAGTTGAAGCAGCCGATTGAAGTGCGACCGCTGCCGGGCATGCCGGTGATTCGCGATCTGATTGTGGACATGGAGCCTTTCATCAAGCAATACCGCTCGATCAAGCCTTGGCTCATTAATGATGAACCTGAGCCAGAGGTCGAGCGACTGCAAAGCCCGGAAGATCGCGCGTTGCTCGATGGCGCGTACGAGTGCATTCTATGCGGATGTTGCACTGCCGCGTGCCCGTCGGCTTGGTGGAACCCGGACAAATTCGTCGGGCCTGCGGGTTTGCTGATGGCGTATCGCTTCATTGCAGACAGTCGCGACGAAGCACTCGGCGAACGGCTCGATAATCTGGAAGACCCGTATCGATTGTATCGATGTCATGGCGTGATGAATTGCGTGGATGCCTGCCCCAAGGGATTGAACCCTACGGCGGCAATCGGGCGCATCAAATCCTTAATGGTGAAGCGGCGTGTCTGATCCCATCGGCTGGCGCTGTCGTCGCGGCTTGCTCGAACTCGACCTCTGGCTGGGTGGATTTTGGGACACGCACCGCGTTACACTTAACGCTAACGAGGTCGTTGCGCTGGAGCGTTTGCTGGCCCTGGCTGACATGGAGATCATGGATCGGTTACACGGTCGCCTGCCGGCAGGCGACCCAGACCTTGAAACGCTTGTTCAACGACTGCAAGATTATCGAGCAGTATCACTTTTGGAATCACCATGAAAAAAACCGTCACCCTTACCTTCAGCGACGGCAGCCCTTCGATTGAATTGCCGATCGAACAGGGCACCTATGGCAAACCGGTGATTGATATTCGCACGCTGGGCGCTCAGGGCTATTTCACCCATGATCCCGGTTTCACTGCCACGTCCAGTTGCAATTCGGCGATCACCTATATCGATGGTGACGAGGGCTTGTTGTATTACCGGGGCTATCCGATCGAAGAGCTGGCCTACCAGTCGGACTACATGGAAGTGTGTTATCTGCTGCTGCACGGCGAATTGCCGACATCGGATCAGAAAGTCGCGTTTGAGTATTCGATTCGTCACCATTCCATGCTGCATGACCAGATGGAAAACGTGTTCCGTGGTTTCCGGCGCGATGCGCATCCGATGGCAGTGATGATCAGCGTAACCGGTGCGATGTCGGCGTTTTATCACGACGACAAAAACACCTTCGACCCGCGCCAGCGTGAAATTGTGGCGCACCGGCTTATCGCCAAGGTGCCGACGGTGGCGGCCTGGTCGTATAAATACAACGAAGGCCAGCCTTTCGTTTATCCGCAGAATCGCCTGTCCTATGCCGAAAATTTTCTGCACATGATGTTTTCGACGCCGTGCGAACCCTATGAGCCCAACCCGGTGCTGGCGCGCGCGCTCGACCGCATTTTCATTCTGCACGCCGACCACGAACAAAACGCTTCGACCTCCACCGTGCGGCTGGCCGGTTCCAGCGGTGCCAACCCCTATGCCAGCATTGCCGGTGGCATGGCTTCATTGTGGGGGCCGTTGCACGGCGGCGCTAACGAGGCGGTGCTGAAAATGCTCGACGAAATGGGCGACATTTCGCGCATTCCCGAATTCATCAAGCGCGCCAAGGACAAAACCAGCGGCTTTCGCCTGATGGGCTTCGGTCACCGCGTTTACAAAAATATGGATCCGCGCGCGCGCATCATCCGCGAAACCTGCTACGAGGTGCTCGACGCGCTCGATTTGCGCGACGATCCGCAGTTCAAGATGGCGATGGAGCTCGAACGCATCGCGATGGAAGACGAGTATTTCATCAGCCGCAAGCTCTATCCCAACGTCGATTTTTATTCCGGCATCATCTTCCGCGCCATGGGCATCCCGCCCAGCATGTTCACCGCTATGTTTGCGGTCGCCCGCACCGCAGGCTGGGTGGCACAGTGGCACGAAATGCTGTCCGATCCTGCACACAAAATCGGGCGTCCGCGCCAGTTTTACACCGGCTCGGCGCGGCGTGAGTTTGTCCCGCTGGATCAGCGCGGCGCATAAGCGCATGACCTACCCGGCTTCAGGCCTATGAGCACACCTGACTGGCACCTGACCTCGCCGTTGTATGCGGGCAATGCAGCGTATCTGGAACAGTTCAGCGATGATGCACTCGCGCCCTGGCTGGCGCAGCCTTTGCCGGGTAAGGCTCAGGAATCTGATCTGGCACAGGTTGCCGTATTGCGCCTGATCAACGCATACCGCTACATGGGCGTCGGGCAAGCCGACCTCGACCCACTGCACCGCTTTGAATCACCGCCCCTCCCTGAACTTGATCCGGCCCACTATGGACTGACGGAATTTGATTTATCCCGCGAATTTGAAACCGGCTCACTGTTTGGTGTCGGGCGTGCCAGCCTGACCGATATTTTGCAGCGCTTGAAAGGCGCTTATTGCGGTCATGTCGGCGCCGAGATCATGCATATTGCCGATGTGGCACGTAAACGCTGGTTGCAGGAACGCATCGAAAGCGCGCAAGGCCGATTCGGCGTCTCGGCTACGCTGAAGAAAAAACTATTGAAACGGCTGACCGATGCGGAGACGCTGGAGAAGTTTCTGCAGACCCGGCACGTCGGACAAAAGCGTTTTTCACTCGAAGGCGGCGAAAGCCTGATTCCCATGCTCGACCTGGTGATCGAACGTTGTGCACGCCATGGCGCAAAGGAAATCGTGATGGGTATGGCCCATCGCGGCCGCATCAACGTGCTGGCCAACATCATGGGCCGTTCGTTGGACAGTCTTTACGAGGAGCCCAAAAATGGCGATGCAGGTTCGCCCTTGTCGGGTGACGTTAAATATCACCAGGGATTTTCCACCGACATCGCCACGTCGTACGGCCCGATCCATCTGGCGCTGGCATTCAACCCCTCACACCTCGAAATTGTGCACCCGGTCGTACGCGGCTCGGTCCGCGCGCGGCAGGACCGACGCGGTGACGTGCTGGGTTATGAAGTGGTACCGGTGATTTTGCATGGTGATGCGGCGTTGTCAGGGCAAGGCGTAGTGATGGAAAGCCTCAATATGTCGCAGACGCGCGGCTTTCGGAATGGTGGGGCCATTCATATTGTCATCAACAATCAGATTGGGTTTACCACGTCCGACCCGCGCGATGTCCGTTCGACGTTGTATTGCACCGATGTCGCAAAAATGGTCGAGGCGCCGGTGCTTCATGTCAACGGAGATGATCCGGAAGCCGTGGCCTTTGCGGTGCAAACAGCGGTGGATTTCCGCTACACGTTTCATCGCAGTTGTTTCATTGATCTGGTGTGTTATCGCCGCCATGGTCACAACGAGCAGGACGAACCCCTCGCCACACAACCCATGATGTACCGACGCATCCAGTCGCATCCCAGTACGCGCGTTCTGTATTCGCAGCGGCTGGTGGACGAAGGTGTGCTGACGCAGCTCCAGGCGGACGACATGGTTGACCTGTGTCGCGATAAATTGGAACACGGCGAATTATTGAGTTCACCTGCGCTGTCTGACTTCAAGCAAACGTATGGTATCGATTGGGATAATTTCAGGCACAACCCCGCTGCTGCCGAGGTGACAACTGCGGTGTCCGCGCAACGGCTTGATTTCCTCGGCGAGCGAATCACCACGCTGCAACAAGACATCGAACTGCATTCGCGGGTACAGAAAGTACTGGATGACCGCCGAAAAATGCGCGCGGGCGAACTGCGGGTGGACTGGGGATACGCCGAGCACCTCGCCTATGCCAGCCTGCTCGACAAAGGCGTCAATGTGCGGGTGTCAGGACAAGACTCGGCACGCGGCACCTTCTTCCACCGCCATGCCGTGTGGCACGATCAGAAGCGTGAACGCCGGCAAAGCGGTGTCTATATTCCGCTCGAACATATCCATGACCGGCAGGGTAATTTCACCATCATTGATTCGCTGCTTTCAGAAGTGGCGGTTCTGGCATTTGAATACGGTTATGCCACCGCTGATCCGGATACGCTGGTGGTGTGGGAGGCGCAGTTTGGTGACTTTGCCAACGGCGCGCAGGTCGTGATCGATCAGTTCATCAGCAGCGGCGAAGCTAAATGGGGGCGGATGTGCGGTATTACTTTGCTGTTGCCGCATGCGTTGGAAGGGCAGGGGCCGGAACACTCCTCCGCCCGCCTCGAACGTTTTTTGCAGCTGTGCGCACAGGACAACATCCAGGTTTGCGTGCCCACCTTGCCCTCCCAGATGTTCCATTTGTTGCGACGGCAAATCGTACGGCCGATCAGAAAACCGCTTGTCATCATGAGTCCAAAA
>JBKJIS010000141.1:0-10953 GCA_046598305.1 Thiobacillus sp. | reverse complement strand
CACATCGAACGGCATGTCCAGATCGATGCCGCGCTGTTTTCACCGCGCGTGGATTATTTACTCAAGGTGCAGGGTATGAGCATGAAAGACGCCGGCATTCTGGATGGCGACCTGCTCGCGGTGCATCGTAGCGCCGAGGCAAAAGCCGGGCAGGTGGTGGTGGCCAGAATCGGCGATGAGGTCACCGTCAAGCGCTTTGCCAAGCGCGGCCACATCGTGCAGCTGCTGCCAGAAAACCCCGACTTTGCGCCGATCGAGGTTGATCTCTCCCGCCAGGAGTTGGTGATCGAAGGCATTGCCGTTGGGGTAATTCGCAGCGGGAAGGCCTTGTAAGGGGGCCTGCAGGGGCACGTTGGCGTGCATGTTAAAACAGCGGCCATACGGCAGCGGTTTGGATGGGGCGGCCTCACGATTTGCGTCCAAACTGCCCGACGGTTTGCTGGACTTGTTTGAGTCGATGGCGCCTCCTCACTTCTCCGCGTCGGGCACAAACCTCAACACGTTGCCGTTGATGCAGTAGCGCTTGTGGGTGGGCGCGGGGCCATCATCGAAGACGTGGCCGAGGTGGATGCCGGAACTGGCGCTGCGCACTTCCACTCGCGTCATGCCGAGCATCCGGTCTTCGTGAAGTTTGATGGCGCCGCCCACCGGGTTGAAGAAGCTGGGCCAGCCGGTGCCGCTTTCGAACTTGGTGTCGCTGCGGAACAGGGGCGCGCCGGTGATGGGGTCGACAAAAGTGCCGGGACGATGTTCGTCGAGGTGTGATCCGGTGCCGGCGCGTTCGGTGCCTTGGTTAAAGGCGATATGTTGTTGTGCAGGGCTCAGCAGACGATAGCCGAGCCATTTCCAGAAGGCAGCCTGGTTGCTGTATCCGGTGTAGCGCGAGACTTCTTTGCCTCGCTCGAACAGGACAATGGTGGGGGTGGCGAACAGGCTTTTTTCCAGTTCCCAGCCAGTAGGGGCGTTGGGGTTGAGCGTGCTGATAATGGGCACGGGCGACTGCCAGCGGTCAAGCACCTCGGCTTTGAACTGTTTGCAGAACGCGCATTCCTCTGCTTCAAACACCACCAGTTGCCGCTCAAAGGCGAGGGCTTTGCCATCCAGCCGGGGGGCAGCCGTTGTGTGTGCAGCGTTGTTTGAGCCGGGGTATTGCACGCCGGTGCCGCCCAGGCCGCAATAGCCTTGTGGGTTTTTCTTGAGATAGTCCTGATGGTAGGTTTCGGCAGGATAGTAGTTTTTAAGTGGAGCAATGTCGGTGGTGATGGTGCCCAGCCCGCCTTTCGTTAGCGCCTGCTGGTAGGCCACGCGGGTTTTCTGGGCGATTTCACTTTGTGCCGGGCCATGGGTGTAGATGGCGCTGCGGTAGTTGGTGCCGACGTCGTTGCCCTGGCGGTCGCCCTGGGTGGGGTTGTGGCTTTCCCAGAATTTGATCAGCACGATTTCGAGCGTGGTTTTGGCGGGGTCAAACGTCACTTTGACGACTTCGGCATGGTTGCGCTGGCTGGTTTTTCCGTTTTTCACGGCGCGCTCATGGTCGAGCACGGCCTGATAATTTCCCGCGATGTCGCCATTGGCATAGCCGCTTTCCACATCGACCACGCCCACCACTTCGGACATACGCTTTTCCGCGCCCCAGAAGCACCCCATGCCCAACACGATGGAGTCGAGTTGGGTATTCGGATTGCTCAATGCCGGTTTGGTCGGCGCTGCGGGTGTTTCCTTGGCGCAGGCGCTAACGAGTAGGCCCAGGCTCAGGGTGAGGAGAAGCGCTTGTAAACAGCGGGTTGAAAACATGGGCGTTGGCTCGGTTGAATTGCTATTCATTATTATGGGGTATGGGTATCGCTTGCTGCCACACACCGTGGTTATGGCTTGGTCGTAGATAGAGGCGATTCCTGACAAAAAAGTTTTTCAGGGCTGGGCTTCGTGGGCAGGTTATAGATCAATTACGGGCCAATCAGCCCGCTTCGAATTAGAATTCGTTGACCGCACGTTAAGCATTCCGCAAAAACCAGGCTCCAAAATGGATGGGGCGCAGGCCCAAACACATTCCAGGAACCGTATGGCTCGTCGCACACAAAGCCGCTTTGATACTTTACTTGCGCTGATTGGCAAGCTGCCTTGGTGGGCGGGGGTCGTGTGCGCGCTGGCTGCTTATTTGATGCTGCACGGCATGGTCAGCCGCGAGGTAACGGCGGTGTCGCAACCGGGAATACCGGGCGGCGCTGTTAGCCCGGTTTTACTGAATTCGCTGGCTACGTTGGGCCAGTATCTGGTGCCAGCGATTTTTTTGCTGGGCGCGGCCGTGTCGGTTTATTGGCGTTACAGGAGTGGAGCACATCCTGGTGGTGCCGCAACCCGCGCAGAGTGGGGTGCGCTAAACGCAATGACCTGGCGGCAGTTTGAGACCTTGGTGGGTGAGTCTTTTCGGCGCAAGGGTTATTCGGTGACCAAGACGGGCGGCGGCAACGATAGCGATTTTGATCTGGTCTTGAAGCAGCAGGGAAAGACCTTTCTGGTGCAGTGCAAGCAGTGGCGCGCCATCAAGGTGGGGGTCAACACCATACGTGAGATCAATGGTGTGATGACAGCCCAGGGAGCCAATGGCGGGTTTGTGCTGACATCTGGCCTGTTTACCGATGAGGCGCAGGCGTTTGCCCGCAACCATCACATCGAGTTGCTGGATGGCAAGTCGCTTCATGCACTGATACATGGGGTGACGGTCCCCGGCAAAGCAGGCCTAGGCATGCTTAACGCGGCGACGTCGGGCGCACCGTTCTGCCCTGAATGCCAAGGCCGAATGAGCTTACGCAAAGCCAAACGTGGCAAGCATGCTGACAAGACGTATTGGTGTTGCATGCGGTATCCGGATTGCAAGGGCAGACGCAGGATCTGATTCCTCAAGGCAAGGCTGACAAGGTAAATCATGGGGTTATCGACAGGCATGGAGACACCGGAATTGCGCGATTTGTCGCGCCAGTTCCCCCGTAATGGCAGGATCGACGCTATCTTTCTGCGTCCCCAGCGACGAGGTGAGGTGCAGTCGGTGGAACAGGCCCTGGCGATTGCAGCGTGTGGACTGGAGGGGGATCACTACGCAACCCCCTCACGCAATCGCGTGGAGGGGGGCTCGCGACAAATTACGTTGATCCAGGCTGAGCATCTGCCGCTATTGGAAGCATGGATGGGACAGCCCCGTATCGATGCAGCCGGGTTGCGTCGCAATCTGGTGGTATCGGGACTCAATCTGTTGGCAGCGCATGCCTTGTTTCGTGATCAGTCTCTGGTATTGCGGATTGGCGCCGAAGTGACGCTGGAGGTGACAGGACATTGCGCACCCTGCTCGCGCATGGAAGCGGTGTTGGGGCCGGGCGGCTATAACGCAATGCGAGGTCATGGCGGCGTCAATGCACGCATTCTGGTCGGTGGCTTGATCCAACTGAACGACGTCCTGCGTTGCGAGCGGGGGCTGGCTTAGGGTGAGGCGATCCGGTTGTTTCAAAAACTTAGCGTGGGTTCCTGATGCTGAGTATGATCAAGATATTGGCTGGCTTTAGCTTCGCATCTGGCGCTTTTTTGCGTATTTACATTCAGGGAGATTGTATGAAAATCGGATTATTGATGTTGCCTTTTGTGTGTGCGGCCAGTGTGGCCATCGCAGCGGGCGAAGTTGAACCGGCTATGGCACCCGAGCCCAGCGGTGCAGCTCCAGGCGACTCGCCTGCCCATTACCGCGTGGTCAACAACAAAAAGAAAGTATTGCCCAGTGGCGACCTGCGCCAATGCCTGGAATTGAAAACAAGCAAGGAAATCATTCGCTGTTCGGAAACACGGCGTAAGAAATAAGCGCTCAAACGGTATTTCATGCGCAGCAAACACGTGGCCGGTTGCTGCTTTTTGGCAGGGTTGTCGCTGCCGGTTAATGTG
Source organism: Thiobacillus sp. (assembly GCA_046598305.1). Taxonomy (GTDB): domain Bacteria; phylum Pseudomonadota; class Gammaproteobacteria; order Burkholderiales; family Thiobacillaceae; genus Thiobacillus. The sequence goes on along the minus strand of JBKJIS010000141.1, from coordinate 7,026 downwards.
TCTTCACCCACTTTTTTTAAGCCCTACTTCTGGCAGGCTTGAAAAATCCCTAGATCACTTCAAAATAAGGCCTGTAAATAGGGTTTATTCGGGCTATGGCAACCAAGAAAGAAAGCAGTACCCTACTGGAACCGGTCGCGGCTAAAGTCAAGCCGCCGCCCTTGTTCAAAGTTTTGCTGCTGAATGACGACTACACCCCGATGGAATTCGTGGTGCTGGTCCTTAAAAAGTTTTTCGGCATCGACCAGGAACGAGCGACACAAATCATGCTTAAAGTGCATACTGAGGGTGTTGGAGTGTGTGGGGTCTATCCTAAAGATATCGCTCATACCAAGGTAGAGCAGGTCATGGATTTCGCACGGCAGCATCAGCATCCGCTGCAATGCACGATGGAGGAAAGTTAGATGATTGCCCAGGAACTTGAAGTAACGCTGCACATGGCGTTCATGGATGCGCGACAGAAGCGCCACGAATTTATTTCGGTGGAACATCTGCTGTTGGCGATGCTGGACAATCCCTCCGCTATCGAAGTGTTGCGCGCCTGCGGCGCCAACATCGAGACCATGCGCGAGCAACTCGCCAAATTCATCGATGAGCACTCCCCCAGAGTGGAAGGTGAGGGCGATAGCGAAGTCGACACACAGCCCACACTAGGCTTTCAGCGCGTGATTCAGCGCGCTATCCTGCACGTGCAGTCGTCAGGTAAAAAAGAAGTGACCGGCGCCAATGTGCTGGTGGCGGTGTTTGGTGAAAAAGATTCGCATGCGGTGTATTTCCTGGGTCAGCAGGGCGTGACCCGGCTCGATATTGTCAATTTCATTTCCCACGGCCTCACCAAAACCCCACAAAGTGAGCCGTTGCGCTCAGATGAGACAACCGAAACGAGCTCGGAATCTCCTGCGACTTCCCCCTTGGACAGCTTTGCGCAGAATCTGAACACGCAAGCGTTGGCAGGCAAGATCGACCCGCTGATCGGGCGCGACGAGGAACTGACACGCGTGATCCAGACCTTGTGTCGCCGGCGCAAGAACAATCCCTTGCTGGTGGGTGAGGCGGGTGTGGGTAAAACCGCCATTGCCGAGGGCTTGGCGCGCCGAATTGTTGAAGGATCGGTGCCCGAAATCCTTGAGGGAAGCATCGTTTATTCGCTGGACATGGGCGCTTTGCTGGCCGGAACCAAATACCGGGGCGACTTTGAACAACGTCTGAAAGGCGTGCTGAAGCAGTTGGCAGAGAGTCCCAATGCCATTCTGTTCATCGATGAAATTCACACCCTGATTGGTGCAGGCGCAGCCTCGGGTGGCACGCTCGATGCCTCCAATCTGCTGAAGCCTGCGCTGTCATCTGGGCAGCTGCGCTGCATTGGCGCTACGACGTATACCGAATATCGGGGCATTTTCGAGAAAGACCATGCCTTGTCACGGCGTTTTCAGAAGGTGGACGTGCCAGAGCCGTCTGTTAGCGAAACCATTGAGATCCTGCGCGGCTTGAAAACGCGGTTTGAGGACCATCATGGCGTTAAGTACACTGCTGCGGCGTTGATTACTGCGGCGCAGCTGTCGGCACGCTATATTAATGACCGCCATCTACCCGACAAAGCAATCGATGTAATCGACGAGGCGGGTGCAGCGCAGCGTATCTTGCCGAAATCCAAGCAGCGCAAGACCATTACGCCCCGCGAGATTGAAGACATCATTGCCAAGATTGCGCGTATCCCGCCCAAGACAGTCTCATCCGACGACAGGAGTTCGCTCAAAACACTGGACCGTGACCTTAAAGCGGTGGTGTACGGGCAGGATAAGGCGATTGAGGCGCTGGCAACAGCGATCAAGATGTCGCGCAGCGGGTTGGGTGATCCGCTTAAGCCCATTGGTAACTTTTTGTTCTCAGGCCCGACCGGCGTTGGAAAAACCGAAGTCGCACGCCAGTTGGCCTATGTTCTGGGCGTTGAACTGATTCGCTTCGACATGTCCGAGTACATGGAGCGTCACGCGGTGTCGCGACTGATTGGTGCACCTCCGGGGTATGTGGGATTCGACCAGGGCGGATTGCTGACAGAGGCGGTGACCAAACACCCTTATGCCGTGATTTTGCTGGATGAAGTTGAAAAAGCGCACCCGGATATTTTCAACGTGCTGTTGCAGGTGATGGATCACGGCACGCTGACCGACACTAATGGTCGCAAGGCCGATTTCCGCAATGTGGTGCTGGTGATGACCACTAACGCGGGGGCTGAAATGCTCAACAAATCAAACATCGGGTTCTCCAATTCGCGTGAAAGCGGTGATGAAATGGGTGAAATCAAGCGCATGTTTACACCGGAGTTCCGTAACCGTCTGGACGCGATCATTCCGTTTGCCTCCTTGACCGAGCCGGTGATCTTGCAAGTGGTGGATAAATTCCTGATGCAGCTGGAAGAGCAACTGCATGAGAAAAAAGTTGAAGCCGTCTTTACCGATGAGCTCAAGGCTTACCTCGCCAAGCATGGCTTCGATCCGTTAATGGGTGCCCGGCCCATGGCGCGCCTGATTCAGAACACAATCCGTAAGGCGCTGGCAGACGAGTTGCTTTTCGGCAAACTGGCTAATGGCGGGCGTGTAACCATTGCAATGGGTGCCGATGACAAAGTTTCACTGGAGTTTGAAGAAGCTGTGCCCGCGTAATCCTTTGTAAAGATTCGTCCATCCTCGACCGTTAGTGTTTCTAACGGCTAGTGCCATTTCGTTCTTGTTGTTCTTTATGCCTTTTTTCTGGATGAACAGAATCTAAAAGAACAGCTGGATGTGCACAGGCTACTGAACATTCTAACGTGAGGTATTGCGGTGAAATCTAATTTATTAGTGCTGGTGGGTGTTGCCACTTTTTCCAGCTTTCTTTCTTTGAGTGCCTACGCTGCGGAATCTGAAGACGGCTTGGCTGCTGCAGGCGAACGCATTCGTCAGACCGGAGCACAGCTTCAGGCTGATATCAAAAAAGCGCGTGAGCGGCTAGAGGCACAAGAGGCCAGAGAAGCCAAAGAGCGCAAGCGCGAAACTGAGCGTGAACGTCAACAGGCAATCATGGGAGAAAAACAGCAACGTGCCCAAGAGGTTGCCCAAGCGCGTGCCCGCCGGGAGGAGACGGCACGAGCCGAGCAAGCAGAGCGATTACGTCAGCAACAAGCTGAAACAGTTGAGCGTGAGAAACAGCTTCAGGCTGAAAAGGCTGAGCAAGAGAAGACGCTGTTGGCGGAGAAGGCGCTTCGAGACAAGAGTCAAGTACTCACCAAAGAAGGAGAGGCCGCAAATCGGCAGACCGCCAAGGCAAGAGCGATCGAGGCACTTAAGCAAGTTCGGACAGCCAACACCATGAAAGCGTTTGTTGAGTAATTTGACGCATTGCAGCTTGATTTCCTGTTGAGTGGGAATCCAACTGCGATCAAATCAATATAGGATAGCTTTTAAAGAGTCTGCGGTTTTTCGTGGGCTCTTCTCGTTTCAGGGTAAGCATCCCACCGTCCCACCTGTAATTTTCCTCCCAAGCCATGCACTCTCGGTATTTTTTGAGAGGCACATCGGATGGTGAATCGATTGGGGCCGGCTCAGGGTTAATGGTTGGGGTAACGTGCTTTATGTCAGACTTGAATCATGAAAATTCTACTCGTTGAGGATGACCCGACTTTGGGCGAGGCTGTGATGTTGGCAGCCCGGCAGGCGGGCTTTGCGGTCGATTGGACCCAGGATGGAGTACAGGCTGAAAACGCACTGAGCGGTTTTGTCTACGATGCGATGCTGCTTGATCTGGGATTGCCGCGGCGTGAGGGTTTGGACGTGTTGCGCAACTTGCGCCGTCGCGGCGCAACTTTGCCGGTGATGATTTTGACTGCGCGCGATACGGTGGAAGACCGGGTGCGGGGCCTGGACGCAGGGGCGGATGATTATCTGCTCAAGCCCTTTTCGCTGGATGAATTATTTGCGCGCTTGCGGGCATTGCTGCGGCGGGCGCATGGTGTGACGGATTCCGTTATCTGCATCGGACGCCTGAGGTTTGACAGCGCGAAGCGACAAGCCAGCGTAGACGAGAAGCCACTGGTGCTGTCCGCACGCGAGGTGGAGGTGCTGGAAATTCTGCTGAATCATGTTGGACACGTTACGGCCAAAGAGGCGATCGCGGATCGGCTGGCCGGCTGGGATGAGGGCGTAGGGGACAACGCCGTGGAGGTCTACATTCATCGTTTGCGCCGCAAGCTGGAAGGTTCCGGTGTGGCTATCCGCACCTTGCGCGGGCTGGGCTATTTATTGGAAACCGGGCATTGAACGTGGAAAGTCGGACGAGTCTGCGGCGGCAACTGATCAGTCGCATGCTGTGGGTGATGTTGCCGCTGTTCATTTTGCTGTGGGTTATGGCCGATTTTTCCAGCCAGTATTTCATTAATGCGGCGTTTGATCGCTCCCTGGCGCGGCGAACCTACGCGCTGGCAGATAGAGTGGAGGTCATTCGTGGACGTGTGCATGTCGATATCCCGGTTGCGGCACGCGAGGTGCTTGCATTCGATCAGGAAGACTTGCTGTTCCATCGCGTGCTTGACCCGCAATCCCGGGTGATCGAAGGTGAGATCAACATGCCGCTGATTCCCGTGAAACGCGGCCTTCAGCCGGGCAAACTTATTTTCTACGATGGCGTCAAGGATGGCGAGAAAGTCAGAGTGGCCGCGTTTGCACTCTCGCTCAAGGGAACCCGTGCGCGTGGAACGGTTCTGGTTCAGGTGGGGGAAACGCTGTCGCGCCGCTCGGCCCTGACTAAACGCGCCACCCTGGCGATTGTGATTCCCATGCTGCTGATGACACTGGCTGCGGCTGCGGCAATTGCCTATGGCATTGGGCGCGGGCTGGTACCCTTGAGCCGGCTGCGTGATCGTTTGTCGGCGCGGGAGGCGTTCGATCTAAGCCCGGTGCCACTGGAAGGTACGCCGGCGGAATTGCGGCCTTTTCTGGATGAGATCAATTCCTTGCTATTGCGGCTGTCTGAAGCGGTTGATGCGCAATCGCGTTTTGTTTCGAATGCGGCGCATCAACTTCGGACCCCCATCGCAGGCATTCGCGCCCAGGCCGAAGCCGCCCTGGTGAACGGCCAGCCCGATGATGCGCAACACGCTCTGGTGCAAATCGCGCAGGCAACGCAAACCATGGGTGAACTGGTTCAAAAGCTGCTCATCCTGGCGCGCGTCGATGCCGCGGAAAACACCCTTCGTTTACTCCCCCTGGATGGGGTGGAATTAGTGAGAGAGGTTGCGCGTGAATGGGTCCCGCAGGCGCTGTCAAAAGGGGTGGAGATAGGGTTTGATTCACAGGACAGTGACGCTCCACAGGTGGGCGACGCCCAACTATTGCGGGAGATGCTATCCAACCTGATCGACAATGCGCTGCGTTATGGCGGGACGCGTATTTCGTTGACGGTGCACCGCACGGAACAGGGTGTAACGTGGTGTGTGGCTGATGATGGTCCTGGCGTTCCGGAATCGCAGCGTGCTGCGGTGTTCCTGCCTTTTTTCAGGCTGTCGGGTGGCGTGGATGGGGCGGGATTGGGATTGACCATCGTGCAGCGCATTTCGAATTTGCATGGTGCGAAGGTGCGTATGGATTCTGAAAACGGCGCCACAGGATTACGCATTTGCGTGGATTTTCCGGTTGAGGCAGCTTAACGCACAACAAAAAAACCGCGCCAATCGGCGCGGTTTTTTTGGAAGTTGCAGCGTTTAATTTGGGTTTTCCGGCGTGTCGTTGTCGCTCACAACTGGAGCGGGAGCGGGTGCGGGCTCCTCCAGCAGTGCTTTCATCGATAAACGCAGGCGGCCTTTTTCATCGGCTTCCAGTATTTTCACCTTCACAATCTGGCCTTCTTTCAGGTGATCGCCAATGGCGTTGACGCGCTCGTGGGCGATCTGCGAAATATGCAGCAGGCCGTCGCGGCCCGGCAGCACGTTGACGATCGCACCGAAATCCAGCAGCTTGATGACTGCCCCTTCGTACACCTTGCCGACTTCGACTTCGGCAGTGATTTCCTCGATGCGTTTCTTGGCGAGTTCGCCGGCTTCGATGCTGGTGCAGGCGATTTTCACGCTGCCGTCTTCCTGGATGTCGATCTGGGTGCCGGTTTCTTCGGTCAACGCGCGGATGACTGCGCCGCCCTTGCCGATGACATCGCGGATTTTTTCCGGGTTGATCTTCATCGCGATGATGCGCGGTGCGTAGGCCGACATTTCGTGGGTTGCAGAAACCGAGTTCTTCATGATGTCGAGGATGTGCAGGCGGCCTTCTTTCGCCTGAACCAGTGCTGCCTGCATGATTTCCTGCGTAATGCCCTTGATCTTGATGTCCATCTGCAGCGCGGTCACGCCTTTTTCGGTGCCTGCTACCTTGAAGTCCATGTCGCCGAGGTGATCTTCGTCACCGAGGATGTCGGTCAACACGGCAAAGCGGTTGCCTTCTTTGATCAGACCCATGGCGATCCCCGCCACATGTGCCTTCAGCGGCGCGCCGGCATCCATCAGTGACAGACAGCCGCCGCACACCGAGGCCATCGATGAAGAACCGTTGGATTCGGTGATCTCGGACACCACGCGCATGGTGTAACCGAATTCTTCCTTGGAGGGCAGCACCGCCATCAGCGCGCGCTTGGCGAGGCGCCCGTGACCGATTTCGCGGCGCTTGGGCATGCCAACACGACCGGTTTCGCCGGTGGCGTAGGGAGGCATGTTGTAGTGCAGCATGAAGCGGTCGTGATACGAACCTTCCAGCGCATCGATGGTTTGCTCGTCGCGGCCGGTGCCGAGTGTGGTGATCACCAGCGCCTGGGTTTCGCCGCGGGTAAACAGGGCGGAACCGTGGGTGCGCGGCAGCACGCCGGTGCGGATGGTGATGGGGCGCACGGTGCGGGTGTCGCGGCCGTCGATACGCGGCTGGCCAGACAGGATGCGGTTACGCACTACGCCGGCTTCGAGACGGTGGAACGCGTCCTTGACGTGGTTTTGCGCGACGGTGTCCATGT
>JBKJIS010000005.1:0-13529 GCA_046598305.1 Thiobacillus sp. | reverse complement strand
CCAGATGATGCGGTCACGTATACTTCGAAAATAATCAAAAAGCAGCAGGGAGATATGTCAGACCGCGAATTGGATCAGGTGCTTGTAGAACGCGCCCAAAAGGGTGACAAGCGTGCGTTCGAGTTGTTGGTGATCAAATACCAACGCAAGCTCGGGCGGTTGTTGTCGCGCATGGTGCGCGATGCGGCGGAAGTGGAAGATATCTCGCAGGAGGCATTTATCAAGGCCTATCGTGCATTGCCCGGGTTCCGTGGTGAAAGCGCGTTTTATACCTGGCTTTATCGAATCGCCGTCAATACCGCCAAGAATTATCTGGTTGCGCGTAAGCGTCAACCCGTGTCGAGTGATGTTTTGTCTGAAGATGCGGAAAATTACGAAGAGGGGGATATGTTGCGAGATATTGCCACCCCGGATGCGGAACTTCAGACCAAGCAGATCGCCCAAGCAGTGAATGTGGCAGTTGACGCCCTGCCCGAGGAATTAAGGACCGCTATTACGTTGCGCGAAATCGATGGTATGAGCTACGAAGAGATCGCACAAATGATGGAGTGTCCAATCGGAACCGTGCGGTCGCGGATTTTTCGCGCACGCGAGGCCATAGCTGAAAAAATACGCCCGATGCTGGGCACCAGTCAGGATAAAAGGTGGTAACCATGGCAGCACTTTTTAAAGCAGAACCCTCCCCCAATACAGAACACGATGACGCCGGGCAGTTGATGCTGTCTGCCGTGCTCGATGGCGAAGCGAAACGCTCCGAAATCGAGCGTTGTATAGCTGGGCTGAAGCATGATGAAATGTTACGAAAAAACTGGTCTGAGTACCATCTCATTGGGGATTTGATGCGTGGAGTGGCTCCCGGTCCTGATGATTTCATGTCACGCTTCTCAGCACAATTGGCAAACGAGACGACTGTGCTCGCGCCGCGACGCAGTGTGTGGCCACAGCGTGTGGCAGCGGCCTCGTTCGCTTCGCTTGCAGTGTGGGGGGTGGTTTCGGTTACTGGGCTGACATCAGACGCGCCGGGCATTGTCCCCTTGTCTGCAATGCCGGGCGCACAGCAGGTTGCGTTTGTGTCTGAGCAGGGTTCTGCGGAGTCCCGTCTGGCACCGTATCTTGTGGCCCACCAGGAGTTTTCACCCATGGCTGTCGCGTCGCCTTACCAGCGTGCAGTCGAGGTGGTGGAGCCTCGTTAATGCGGACCGTGTTAATTCGGACAGTGACAATCTGGCAGCGGGAGTGGTTGGCGATTGCGTTTGCAGGCTTGGTGGCCTTGCCCGGTGCAGCGCAGGCCGATGCCGCGCTTGAATGGCTGAATCGGGCTGCCGTTACAGCCAAACAACTGAATTTCAGCGGTGTCTATGTCTATCACCACGGCGAACATATCGATGTACAACGGGTATTGCACCGGGTCGACGCTTCAGGCGAGCAGGAAAAAGTCGAGGTCATGGATGGCACACCGCGCCAGTTCCTGCGAGTCAATAGCGATGTGTACTGTCATCTTCCGGACGGCAGGAATGTGCGGCTGGAGCGCAATTCATCGCGTCGCTTTTTCCCCGCACTCTTACCGAATCGACCGGAATCTCTGCTCGACTATTACGATGCCAAGCTGGGTGGGTCCGAGCGTGTGGCAGGCCGTAGTTGCCAAATATTGACCCTGGTGCCACGTGATGGTTATCGCTACACCACAACCTTGTGGCTGGACAAGCGTACAGGGCTGCCCCTCAAATCGCGTGTCGTCAATAACAATGGCGGCGTGGTGTCGATGTTCGTGTTTTCGGAAATCCAGATAGGCAAAGCGCCGGATGCCACGTTGTTTCGCAATGACTTGACGGGCAAACGCGTGATAAACGCAGGGGTCGATATGCCGGTTGAGATTGCCTGGAGCATAAAGCCCCCCTCCGGTTATGAGCGGGTTCAGGCCGCCGTGCGTTCGTTACCGGGCAAAAAATCGCCAGTGACGCATCTGGTTTATTCAGACGGGCTCTCCGTCTTCTCGATGTTTGTTGAGATGGCTGATCCTCAAGTGGAACGGCTGCATGGCTTGTCGGCAGAGGGGGCTATTGGAATTTACGTCCGTGAAGTCGATGGCTACACCGTGACAACGCTGGGCGATGTGCCAAACCTGGCGCTGATTGAAACTGGTAATTCGGCGAAAAAGCAGTAAAACCTTATGTTGGAACAAACCGCCGAGGTCACCAAAACTGCATCAGATGGTGTCTGGGTGCAGGCTGTCGAGCCTTCTGGCTGCGGCACCTGTGGCGGCCAAGGATGTTCGACGCGCCGCATAGCTGAATTATTTCAGCGCAAGCCCAGGCAGTTTCAGGTCGACTGTGATTTATCGCTGTCACCAGGTGATCGCGTGGTGGTTGGTATTGCCGATGGCAGCGTACTTAAAAGCGCGTTACGTGCCTATGGGCTGCCTTTGGGATTGATGCTGGCAGGTGCGTTGCTTTCGCAAGCCTTGCAACCCGGCGACGGCTCAGCACTGATTGGTTTGTTGTTGGGGGGCTGCCTGGGCTGGTTGATCGCGCGAGGTGGGCGCGCACCCCGTCCGGTGGTGCTCAGACGTGAAGATGTCCGGCTCTTGAAGAAAAAGCAGCCATGAAGAAAGAAAAGCCATGATGAGAACCGCTCTTGCAACGGCCGCACTGGTATGCGCGTTGACAGCGCCCGCGCTGGCCAGGGATGTGATGGATGTGGCGGACCTGGTTGAAAAGCAAGGCCCGGCTGTAGTCAATATCAGCACGACCAAAATATTGAAACGCAGCCCCGAAGGACTGCCGTTTGCCCTCCCCGAAGGGGAAGACATGCAGGAGTTTTTCCGCCGTTTTTTCCCGGGCATGCCGGGTGGCCCGGGCGGGCGGGGTGGGCCGATGCAGGAAATACCGTCGCGTAGCGCGGGATCAGGTTTTATCGTCAGCAGTGACGGGTATATCCTGACCAATGCACATGTGGTTAAAGATGCAGATGAAGTGCTGGTCAAGCTGATCGACAAGCGCACCTTCACCGCGAAGGTGGTGGGCGCAGACAATCGAACCGATGTCGCAGTGATTAAAATCATCGCGAGCAATCTTCCAGCGGTCAAACTGGGCGACCCCACCAGGTTACGCGTTGGTGAGGCGGTGGCAGCCATTGGCTCGCCATTCGGTTTCGAGAACTCGGTTACAGCGGGAATTGTGTCCGCCAAAGGGCGCTCGTTACCGTCAGAAAGCTATGTGCCGTATATCCAGACCGATGTAGCGATCAATCCGGGTAATTCCGGCGGGCCACTGTTCAATATGCGCGGCGAGGTGGTGGGCATCAACTCGCAGATTTACAGTCGCAGCGGGGGGTATCAGGGCGTTTCATTCGCGATCCCGATCGATGTGGCGATGGAAGTAGTCGATCAACTGAAAAGTGGCGGCAAGGTTTCGCGCGGCTGGCTTGGTGTGGCGATCCAGGAAGTCACAGCCGATCTCGCTGAATCTTTTGGTCTGGATCGCCCACGTGGGGCGCTGGTCTCTAAGGTCCAGGAAAACAGTCCGGCGCTCAAGGCCGGCTTCCAGGCATCCGATGTCATCCTGATGTTCAATGGCAAAGCCGTGGAAAACGCGGGCGACCTGCCGCGCATGGTCGGCATTGCAAAGCCGGGCGCCAAAATTCCGGTAGAGGTTTGGCGCAAGGGTAAGAACCAGCGGCTGGAAGTGGTACTGGGCGAGTTGCCAACCGAAACTCCGCTGGCCAGCAAAGACAGCAAGACCTATTCACGCGGTGGACTGGCATTATCGGAGATCAGCGCTGAACACCGGCGTGCACTCGGTCTTGATCATGGTGTGCTGGTTGAGGAGGTCACAGGTGACGCGGCGCGTGCGGGCATTCGTATGGGCGACGTCATCCTGGCTGTCAACAATATCAAAATCGAGACGGTGGGCGCTTACCGCAAGGCCATTGCTTCTGTCCCGGTCGGGAAAAGCGTGGCACTCCTGGTGCGCAGAGGGGATGGCTCCCTGTACGTGCCACTGAAAATATCGGGTGGGTAAAACGCTCACGCTCTATACAAAGGCAGGCTGCCCGCTATGCGACGACATGGCGGAAGCGGTCCGTGAACTGATCGTGGGAACCGATCATCAGTTGGCGTCTGTTGATGTGGATGCACAGCCTGCACTCAAGGCCCTGTATGGCTGGGAAGTGCCCTTGTTATTCGATGGCGATGCCGAGATTTGCCGACATCAACTGAATCTGCCTGCGTTTAGGGTTTGGCTGCGCGCCCACCCCTAAGAAAAAATGGACGCTTCCCTTTGTTGTCTATTGGTGGCATAAAAATGAAGCGGCCCATTTATCTCTTTATCTATTGGATGCATGTTTGGAACGGGGGGGCAGTAGCTATGACTAAACGATACATTCTTACCAGCCTTTCCCCCTCGCTAATTCGTGGGGCTGGGCTTTTCGGAAAAAATAAAATGTTCTTTTCACTGCCACGCGGACATTTGAGTTTTCAACTTGGTGTGTTACCAATTGCCCACTTAAGCAACGAAAATGAGATCGTATAAATACGAAGCCCTGTCAGGGCTAACTTACGATGAAATAGTTAAAATTACTGTTGTACCTGAGAACTTCAAAGTGATTTCGGAGGGAGCAGTCGGTCGCCGGATGTGCGGTTTTTTAGAGAATGAAAAAACTTTTGCGAACAGCGATAAATCATTGATAAGTAGATTGCGGTATTTGGCGGGTGGTCTCGTTGGAATGTTGGTCCCGAATTTCGTTTCTCTTTGGAATCGCGCTGTGATGAGCGGTTTTGAGGTTGATCGTGTCGAAGACTCAGGGGTGAGCTGCGAAATATTTTTCTCGAAACAAAAATAGGTGTAAGGCTAAGGCTTGCAATGCATATTTAAATGTGTACGATTCGTTCCATGCGCTACATCTGGGACGAAGCCAAACGGGAAGCTAACCTGAGAAAACACGGGTTAGATTTTGCCGATGCGGAAAAAGTCTTTGTCGGCCCGCTGGTGTTGATTGAGGACACTAGTGAAGACTACGGCGAGCAGCGCATGATTGGCATCGGTCTGTTGGATTGTCTGGTGGTGCTGATCGTTCATGTTGAAGCTGACGAGACAATTCGCATCATTTCTATGCGCAAGGCGGACACCGATGAAATCGACCTCTTCTACAAAAATGCCGGATATTTCTAACGATGCACCGAAGCTGACTCAAGCGGACTTTGACCGCGCACGTCTGCGGGTGGCGGGTAAAGACGTGAGCCGAGCCGAATGGCAATCTTCTGTGCGCGCACGTGTCAACAAGCAGCGTATCAATATCATGCTCGACGCCCCTATCGTCGAACATTTTAAAGCGATGGCTGGTGAACGGGGCTATCAAACTATCATCAACGATACGTTACGCCGCGTGATTGAAACGGGGATGCTCGAAGCCGATTTGCGCCGCATTATCCGCGAAGAATTGACGCACAGTTCGTAGCTTGCCAGTTCTAGGCGGCCACTGCCATGACTTACGTCTTAAACTTGTGACATGGAAATGACCCTAATTTACAGCCTGCACTCAAGGCCCACTATGGCTGGGAAGTGCCCTTATTATTCGATGGCGATGCCGAGATTTGCCGACATCAACTGAATCTGCCTGCGTTTAGGGTTTGGCTGCGCGCCCACCCCTAAAATCCGTTAAAATCCACATAGTTATCGCATCCCTTGCCGGGCACGGAAACGTGCCCGTTTTGCTGTGTCCCAGAATCTGATCCGTAATTTTTCCATTATCGCCCACATTGACCATGGCAAATCCACGCTCGCTGATCGTCTGATTCAGTTCTGCGGCGGCTTGGCTGAGCGGGAGATGGAAGCGCAAGTGCTTGATTCAATGGATATTGAGAAAGAGCGCGGTATCACCATCAAGGCACAAACTGCCGCATTGACCTACACGGCACAGGATGGTCAGATATACCGGCTGAATCTGATTGATACACCGGGCCACGTCGATTTTTCCTATGAGGTCTCGCGCTCACTGTCTGCGTGTGAAGGCGCACTGTTGGTGGTGGATGCCTCACAGGGGGTTGAAGCCCAGACGGTAGCGAACTGTTATACCGCGATTGACCTGGGTGTCGAGGTGATCCCGGTGCTCAACAAGATCGATCTGCCTGCGGCTGATCCAGACCGCGTTGCGGAAGAAATCGAGGAAATTGTGGGCATCGATGCCAGCGAGGCCGTGCGCGCCTCGGCCAAAACCGGCATCGGCATTGCCGAAATTCTCGAAGTGGTGGTGAAGCAGGTCCCTGCGCCGCGCGGCGATGAGTCGTCACCCTTGAGGGCCCTGATTATCGACTCATGGTTCGACAATTATGTCGGTGTGGTGATGCTGGTTCGGGTGGTCGACGGTGTGCTCAGGCCCAAGGACAAAATTCTCTTTATGGAAACCGGCGCGCTGCATCTGACCGAGCACGTGGGCATTTTTACGCCCAAGTCGGTGGACCGGCCGCAGTTATCCGCCGGCGAGGTCGGCTTTGTGATTGCGGGCATCAAGGAGCTGAAATCGGCCCAGGTGGGCGACACGATTACCCGGGTCGACCGGCCTGCAAGCGTGGCCTTGCCCGGATTCAAGAAGGTGCAATCGCAGGTTTTTGCCGGGCTGTACCCGGTTGAATCACACGATTTCGAGTCGCTACGCGATGCCCTGACCAAGTTGCAATTGAACGATGCCGCCCTGCAGTTCGAGCCCGAAGTCTCGCAGGCGCTGGGGTTCGGTTTTCGTTGCGGGTTCCTCGGACTATTGCACATGGATATCGTGCAGGAGCGACTGGAGCGCGAATACGACATGGACCTCATTACCACGGCGCCAACCGTGGTCTACGAAGTGCTGATGAAGGACGGCTCGATGAACCATATCGAAAACCCGTTTAAATTGCCTGAGCTGTCAAAAATCGAGGAAATCCGCGAGCCAATCATCACCGCAACCATTTTTGTGCCCGAGGAGTTCGTCGGCAACGTGATTACGCTCTGCAACCAGAAGCGCGGGATGCAGGTGAACATGCAGTATCACGGCAAACAGGTCATGCTGGTGTATGAACTGCCGATGAACGAGGTGGTGATGGACTTTTTCGACAAGCTGAAATCGACCAGTCGCGGCTATGCTTCGCTTGATTACGAATTCAAGGAATACCGTGTGGGCGATCTGGTTAAGCTCGATATTCTGGTGAATAACGAAAAGGTTGATGCGCTGTCATTGATCGTGCATCGTGCCACCAGTGTGTACCGCGGTCGCGAATTGGCGTCGAAGATGCGTCAATTGATCCCGCGCCAGATGTTTGACGTGGCAGTTCAGGCAGCGATTGGCGCCAATATCATCGCACGCGAAAACATCAAAGCCTTGCGCAAGAACGTGCTGGCCAAATGTTACGGCGGTGACATCAGCCGCAAGAAAAAGCTGCTGGAAAAGCAGAAAGCCGGTAAACGCCGCATGAAGAAGGTCGGCAACGTCGAAATTCCGCAGGAAGCCTTTCTTGCGATTCTGCAGGTCTCGGACAAGTAATCATCATGAATTTTGCGCTCATTCTATTTATTGCACTCGCTGTTACCGGGGGCATCTGGTTGTTCGATTTTTTGTTTTTGAAGCGTGGACGCCACAAGGATGCCCGGGAGCCGCTACTGGTTGAATATGCCAAAAGCTTTTTCCCGGTTATTTTGATCGTTTTCGGTCTACGATCTTTCTTGGTCGAGCCCTTTAAAATCCCATCCGGGTCGATGATCCCCACGCTTTTGATAGGCGACTTCATCCTGGTCAACAAATACACTTACGGTATCCGCTTGCCGGTCCTTAATAAAAAAGTGGTGCAGATCAACAACCCGGAGCGCGGTGACGTCATGGTGTTTCGTTATCCAGCCGACCCCGCTCTGGATTACATTAAACGCGTGATTGGTGTGCCGGGTGATGTGGTTGAGTATCGTGACAAAAAGTTGAGCATCAACGGCAAACCCGTCAGAACAGACAACACCGGAACCTACAATTATGTAGGGTCAGGGCTGAATTACATTGCCGCGATGGTGTATGACGAGCAGTTGAATGGTGCTGGCCACAGCATGATGACTGAGCCCGGTAAGCCCGCAGTATTTCCGACCCAGGTAGTGGATTTCCCTTCCCGGGAAAACTGCTCGTACAATGCTGAGGGCGAAGGCTTCGTCTGCACAGTACCCGCCGGACATTATTTCATGATGGGCGACAACCGTGATGCCAGCAATGACAGCCGTTACTGGGGGTTTGTGCCGGATGAAAACATAGTAGGCAAGGCATTTTTCATCTGGATGAATTTTGAGAGTTTTGGCCGCATTGGCACCACCATTCGTTAAAGGAGACACCATGTACCGTGCTCGTCCCATGCAAAATCAGCAACGTGGTTTGACCATGATTGGATTTCTGTTTGTTGCGTTTGTTTTGGTCATGGTTGCCATGCTGGGGATGAAGCTGGTCCCGGCCTACATCGAGTTCTTTTCGGTGAAGAAGATTCTTGCCACGATGGGGCAGGACAGCGACCTCAAATCAAAAAGCAATGCTGAAATCCGCAGCGATTTCATCAAGCGTGCAAATGTGGGCTATGTGACTGTGGTCAAGCCGGAGGACCTCAGCATAGATCGCCGCGGTGGGACCCTGGTCGTTTCAGCGGAATACGAATTCCGCTCAAAACTCGTGAGCAATGTCAGCCTGGTGGTTGATTTCAGCGCCAGCTCGGACCCCAACGCCGTGCCTGCCCAGCTTGAATAATCCGTTGTTAAACCAACGCCTGCAACAGGCGTTGGGCTATACCTTTACCCGACCAGAACTTCTGGAGCAGGCACTGACACATCGGAGTTATGGCGCCACCAATAACGAGCGACTCGAATTTCTGGGGGACTCAGTGTTGAACTGCTCGGTTGCGCGCAGGTTGTATGAAGTTTTCCCTGACTTGCCGGAAGGAAGTTTGTCGCGTCTGCGGGCGAATCTGGTATGCCAGGATACCCTGGCGGAAATTGCCGCTAACTTGAGGTTGGGTGAAAGCCTGTGGTTGGGGGAAGGTGAACTTAAAAGTGGTGGGTTTCGGCGTCCTTCGATCCTGGCTGATGCGCTTGAGTCCTTGTTCGGGGCAATTTTCCTGGATGCAGGGTTTGATGAGGCGCAACGCGTGGTGCATGGCCTGCTCGATCCGCTGGTGGCAAAAATAGACCCCAAGGCCTCTGGCAAGGATGCCAAGACGCAATTGCAGGAAATGTTGCAGTCACGTCGCTTGCCCTTGCCGGACTATCAACTGATCGATACACAGGGCGAGGCGCACGATCAGAGTTTTATCGTTGAGTGCGTGCTGGCCAAACCCCCGCTCAAAACGCGTGGCGTCGGAAAAAGCCGGCGTGCCGCTGAACAGGAAGCCGCACGCGTAGCGTGCGCCGAGTTGCCAAAATGAACAGGCTGCAAAAATGAGTGAATTCAAGTGTGGTCTCATCGCCATTGTCGGACGCCCCAATGTCGGAAAATCTACCCTGCTGAACCGTATCGTGGGTCAAAAAATCAGCATTACGTCGCGCAAGGCGCAAACCACGCGCCATCGGGTAATGGGGGTTCACACCACCGCCGAAGCGCAGTTTGTTTTCGTCGACACCCCAGGCTTCCAGACGCGTCATACCAACGCCATGAATCGCACCATGAACAAGCGTGTACGTGAAACGTTATCTGACACCGATGTGGTGATGATGCTGGTTGAAGCCGGGCGGCTTACGCCTGGAGACCTCCAGGTGATGGAGTTACTGCCCAAGGATCGCCCGGTGTTGCTGGTGGTGAACAAGATCGATTATGTCAAAGACAAGGGTGTCCTGATGGCCTTTCTGCAGGAGGCCGCTGCTGCCCATGCCTTCACTGAAATTGTTCCGGTGTCAGCCAAGCAAAGCAATAATCTCGATGAATTATTGAAAACCTTGCAGACGCATCTTCCAGTAAATGCGCCCTTGTTTGGCGAGGATGATGTAACCGACCAGACCGAACGCCAATTGGCTGCCGAACTCATTCGCGAAAAGGTGTTCCGTCTCAGCGGTGAGGAAATACCTTATGGCGTTGCCGTCCAGATCGATAAGTTCGAGGAAGAAGGCAATCTGCGCCGCATCTTTGCCACCATTCTGGTCGATCGTGAAGGCCATAAAGCCATCATCATCGGCAAGGGGGGTGAAAAGCTCAAGACTATCTCCACCCAGGCGCGTCTCGACATGGAACACGCTTTTGACTGCAAGGTGTATCTGGAAGTCTGGGTCAAGGTCAAAGGTGGGTGGGCAGACGACGTGCGGATGCTGAAGTCACTGGGTTTGGATTAAACGCGGCGCTAGTGTCGTAATGCTCTATGTCCACGGACGCGCGCGTTAACAACGAGCCCGGATTTATCCTCCACACCTATCCTTACAAGGAAACCAGCGTGGTGGCTGAGAGTTTCACGCGCAGCCATGGGCGCGTCGCACTGATCGCGCGTGGTGCACGGCGACCCACCTCAGCCCTGCGTGGACTGATACAGCCCTTCACCCCGCTGCTGTTGTCCTGGTTTGGAAAATCCGATCTGAAAACCTTGCATGCTGCCGAATGGCAGGGCGGCTTGATGGCACCGCAAGGGCGCGCATTGATGTGCGGGTTTTATCTCAACGAATTGCTGTTGCGTCTGCTGGCCCGAGGCGATGCACACGAACTGCTGTATGACCGCTACATTGCGACGTTCGAGCTGCTGGCGGGGGAGGCCTGCAATATGGATTACGAACGTATCCTGCGGCGCTTCGAAAAAAGTCTGCTGAGCGAGATCGGCTATGGCGCCACCTTTGATGTGGATGCCGAAAGTGGTGCGCCGATCGAATCGGATATTCGTTATGTGTTCCAGCCCGAGCGCGGTGCACTACGTGCCAGCGGGCAGCCGGGTTGCGTGGTGTCGGGTCAGACGCTGATCGATCTGGCCGCCGATCATTTCGAACGCCCAACTACGCTGACCGAAGCCAAGAACCTGATGCGTAGCCTCATCAACCACACCTTGGGCGCCAAGCCGCTTTATACTCGCCAGCTCTTGCGCGACCTTACAGAATTAAACCCATGAGCATTTTTCTCGGCGTCAACATTGATCATATCGCCACTCTGCGCCAGGCGAGAAAAACCCGCTACCCCAGCCCGGTTGAAGCTGCGCTGATGGCTGAAACGGCGGGTGCTGACTCGATCACCCTGCATCTACGTGAAGACCGCCGTCACATCCAGGATGCCGATGTCGCCATCCTGCGCCAGGTACTCAAGACCAAGATGAATCTGGAAATGGCGGTGACCGATGAAATGCTGGCAATCGCCTGCAGCACTGCGCCAGAGGACGTTTGCCTGGTACCCGAGAAGCGTGAGGAGCTCACCACCGAAGGCGGGCTGGATGTGGCCAGCCAGCAATCCAGAATTCAGGCTGCGTGTTTACAGTTGGCGGATGCAGGCATCCGGGTGTCATTGTTCATTGATGCCGATTTTGCACAACTCGATGCGGCGCATGCTACCGGTGCACCGGTAGTCGAAATTCACACCGGGGCCTACGCGGATGTCACCAACGATGCCGCGCGTATCGTTGAGTTCGAGCGTATCCGCAAAGCGGTAGCTTATGGCCGGAGCCTTGGGTTGACGGTCAATGCCGGCCATGGCCTGACTTATCACAACGTGCAGCCGATTGCCGCGCTGCCGGGGATCCACGAACTCAACATCGGCCACGCGATTGTCGCGCAGGCGCTGTTTGTGGGGTGGAAAGAAGCGGTGGCGGAAATGAAGCGGTTGATGGTGGAAGCCGCGCGCTAACTCAGTTCTGGCGGCGCATATTCCACCACCAGTAGCCGCCGATCACCAGCGCCACAAACGCGATGACGCCGATGATGATGAAGTGCTGGTATTCCTTGATGAGCGCTTCGTTGCCGCCCATGAAATAACCGAACAGGGTGAGGATAAGCGACCACAGCCCGGCACCGAGGCAGGTGTAGAGCGCGAACGCGCCGGGGTTCATGCGGGTGAGCCCGGCAGGGATGGAAATAAGGTGGCGGATGCCGGGAATCAGACGGCCGGTGAAAGTCGACAACGCGCCGTGTCTGAGGAAGAAGACGTCGGTCTTGTGCAGCAGCTCGGGCCGCACGAAGAAGTAGCGTCCCCAGCGCTCAAGAAAGGGGCGTCCAAGCCACATCGCCACCACATAATTGACCGATGCGCCAACCAGGCTGCCGAGGGTGGATGTCAGTATGATCAGCCAGAGATTCATCTCCCCCTGGTGCGCCAGATAGCCTGCCGGGATCAGCACCAATGTGCTCGGCAATGGCAGCACCGTGGATTCCAGTGCCATCAGGATGAAAATGCCGGCGTAGCCCCAGTCTTGGACGGTAGCGAGGATCCAGGTGATGAAGTCGTGGAGCATAGTCAGGGGTTAGGGGTTAGTTCATGGATTCGCGGCGTTAGCCGCTCGTCCCCTGAATCCTGAATCCTAAACAACCGCTTCTTCCTTCTTTTCCACCGGCTTGATGAAATGCTCGCGCTTGACGCCAAACATAAGCAGCAGCGGTGCGGCGACCAGCACCGAGGAATAAATGCCGAACATGATGCCGATGGTGAGTGCAAGCGCAAAGTTGTGCAGCGCTTCGCCGCCGAAGAAAAACATCGACAGCACCATGATCTGGGTCGCGCCATGGGTGATGATGGTGCGGCTCATGGTGGCGGTGATGGCGTCGTCGATGATGTGCGGAATGGTCGCGCCGCGCATCTTGCGGATGTTTTCGCGAATCCGGTCGAAGATCACCACCGATTCGTTGACCGAGTAGCCCAGCACCGCCAGTATACCGGCCAGCACGGTGAGGGTGAATTCCCACTGGAAGAAAGCAAACATTCCAAGAATGATGATGATGTCGTGCGAGTTGGCGAGCATGCCCGCCACCGCGAAGCGCCATTCAAAGCGGATCGCCAGATAGGCCATGATGCCGAAAGAGACGACCAGCAGCGCCAGTGCACCGTTGTCATAGAGTTCCTTGCCGACTTGCGGGCCGACGAAATCTACTTTTTTAAGCACGACACCCGGATTGGCAGCGGTCAATGCGGTCATGATGCGGTTACTGGTTTGCGCAGCGTTATCCGTGCCTTTGACCGGCAACCGAATCAGCACATCGCGGCTGGTGCCAAAATTCAGCACAGACACTTCGTGCAGGCCGGTTTTTTCCAGCGTGCTGCGTATTGCCGGCAGGTCGGCAGGCTGGTCGTAGCGAACTTCGATCACCGTGCCGCCAGTGAAGTCGACACCCAGATTCAGGCCACGGTCCCATAGCGCCCACACTGAAAAGAGAAAGGTGATCAGCGAAATCGCCGTGGTCGTCTTGCCCCAACTCATGAAGGGGATGGTTTTTTTGAAGGGGAAGAATTCAAACATGATTGAGCCTTAGATTGAGACTTTGGTCAGGCGAGCCTGACGGCCGTAGGTGAGGTTGGCCATCGCACGGGATACGGTGACGGCGCTGAACATCGAGGTCAGAATGCCGAGACACAACACCACTGCAAAGCCC
>JBKJIS010000209.1:0-2895 GCA_046598305.1 Thiobacillus sp. | reverse complement strand
ACCGAACTACTGGAAGAAGCCTTTGCCGAGCGTGAGCAACAAATGGCCAAACGCGAAGCCCTGCGCCGCACCTTCGAGAGCAGCGGCAAAAGCGCCGATGAGTTTGCCGACATGTACGGCATCGACAAGCGCGAGTTGGTAGCAGCGGTCAAGGCCTGATGGTGGCATGGAGCGCCGCATCAATGTGGGCAAGTCAAGGTGAGCGGGATTGCCGCCCTTGATGCTCACGCTGCGCCAGGTCAATGACGGCGTGTACCGGGTCATGGCCGATCCTGGCCATCATGTGGGCAACCTCAAGCTGATCAACGGGCAATGGAAGTTCAAGGCGGTGGGATATGGCACCGACGGTGAAGTCATTCCCGGCGGCGGCCCGCTGACTGGGCGCCACAACACCGTGTTTGCGGCGCTTGACGAAGCGGTCATCAATGCAGCGCTCGGCACCTTCTGAACAAGCTGTTCAATACGCCATGGAAGAAGCCACTCACACTACCGACCAGCACCTGACAGAGCTTGAGATCAAGGCATCTCTCACCGAAGACTTTCGACAAACTCGACAGTGTCATCGTGCGGCGAAAACAGCCAATCGATGCGCCGATGCGCGAGATGGTCGATCTGAAGCAGCAGGGGCCGGTGGACAACGCTGTGGGTGAGAAGCGCAGTCTGCGGCTTGAGCTGCCGCCGCATTTTTGAGGGGTGGTGTCCTTCTTTTGGAGGATGTGCCGTCCGCGAGCGCGGCCTAAAATCGTGCGGTGTTTGACGGCTTTTTAGCGCCTTGACAGGGCGGCAGCGATGCGATGAGTTCGAGCAGCTTGCTGCAAGGCACGCTAGGGCGCAGCAGCACGGGCTTACCTGTCGCATCTACGCCATGCACGGCAAAGACGTTCTTGGCGAGATCGATTCCAACGTTGACAATAGCAATCATGGACTTCCCCTTCGGAGTGGGTTGATGAGACATTGCACTTCCCATCGTGGCACCAAGTTGCCGGTTGCTGCAACTGCGCGGCTAGCTCGGGACGGGGAAGTCCCTTTCATTCGTTAGAACTATGCCATCCCTCGCCCTGGTTGCCGAACATCGCGAAGTACAAAGTGCTGCAAAGGCTGCGCTGGCAAGTCTCGCTTCGAAAATTTCCGCGATCGATACAGAAGAATCCATTGCTGGCTACGCCTATCAGGCGCTTTGCGATCTTGGATTTCCCGAGACTTGGTACTACTCGTGCCCCGCATTTGTGCTAGCCAGTTCGCGCAGTTGTCTTTCGATTTCCGGTCGCGAATACTTGCCAAGTAAAGAACCTATCGGCGTGTTTGGGGTCGTATCTGTTGATCTGAGCCCCGTGCGAAATGGGCGCTGGGGAGATTGCGCTAGATCGTTCTACATAGAAAGTGGTTGCACTACATCAGCTCCGCATTCACCGGAATTGAACACAGGCAAACAATTACTGTCGGCATTGCACGCTGATATGAAACTGACAGTCCACCCAGAAATGTCGTTTCATGAACTACATGAGTGGGCAAATCAGCGCATCAAATTAGGTGGCTTTGAGAATCTCGATTTTCTTGGCAATGTAGGCCACAGCATTGCTACTCGCCGCGAGGACCGTCAGTACATCGAGGAAAACAATCACCACAAACTTCATGAGGTCCCGTTCTTTACCTTTGAGCCGCACGTCCGAGAGATTGGAGGGCGCTGGGGGTTCAAGCACGAGAACATCTTCTTTTTCGGTGAGGGCGGTTCTGTTGAAGAACTATAGTTCTAACACTTCGTTCGAGGGGAGCTGCGCAAACAGCCGCGCAGCCCCCTCAACTTCACGTTGAGGCTGTAAAAAAACCTCCTTATCCTGATTGGGCGGAAGTGATATGAAAAGTCGACCTCATTGAACGGCCTTGAATGCGCGATCGTCGATGTCGGAAGGGGTCAAGTACCCCCGAACATTGCCAGCAAAGGCAGTCGCCGACATTTTTTTACAACCTCGTTAAGTTCCCCGAGAAAATCATGCCCCTCACCTGGACCCACCAGCTCACCGACATCGACTGGAGCGAGCTCTCAGCGCTCTATCTGGCCGCACCGCTGGGCAACAAAAGCCCGGCCAGCCTGCAGACCGTCTTCACCAACAGCATGTTCCGCTGCTTCGTACATGCAGACGGCAAGCTCGTCGGTGTGGGCCGTGCACTGGCGGATGGTGTGGATTGCTCGTACATCTGCGACATTGCGGTGCTGCCCAGCCACCAGGGCACCGGGCTGGGCAAAGAGATCGTCAGCCATCTCGTGGATCTGTCGCGCAGCCACCGAAAGATCATTCTCTACGCGGTGCCGGGCAAGGAAGGTTTCTATCGAAAGCTGGGTTTCAAGCGCATGACAACGGCCATGGCGATCTTCGATGATCAGGCAGGAGCGGCAGCGCGTGGCTACATCGACGAGACGTGACCCATGGATTGCGGATCAAGCCCGCAATGACATCAAAAGCGCAGCGCCTTGCAGTTCATGCATCAAATCGGCCTCCAGCCCTTATCCGACGTGCGCAAGCAGCTATCTATTTCATAGCAACTTCAGCCCGGCTTGCGGCCTTGATAAACGCCGCCACGCGCTCCAGCTGGTCCGGCACATTGAGCGCTGGGGCGTGACCGCAGCCTTTGATTTCGACTATCTGTGTCAGGCCCGCAGCGCCTGGCCCGCGGGTCAGCATTTCGGCCGTTGTCTCGCGCAGCACTAGGTCGGAGTCGGCGCCGCGCAGGCACAACACCGGGATGGTGAGTGCGTCATAGTGGTCCCACACCAGGTAATCATCCGGGTGGTGGGTGAACTGCTGCACCATGGCCGGGTCGTAATGCGGCGTCACGCGGCCATCAGGCAGGCGGCGGGTTGAGGTTTCGGTCAGGCGGCGCCACTGGGCGTCGCTA
>JBKJIS010000225.1:0-7522 GCA_046598305.1 Thiobacillus sp. | reverse complement strand
GCAATCAGCGTCGTCTTGCGCTCAGCACGCTCGGTCAGCAGCGCATCGAAGATCAGATTCAGCGTTTCCCAGTTCTTGTAGGCCTCGCCGTCCGGCAGCACCACGCTTGTAACCGCCACCCCGCCGGCTTCAAGGGTTGCCGTCAGCTGCGCCAGATAGAGCGGCGCCACCGTGGTGTTGGTCACAATCATCGCGCGCTTTTGCGCCAGATGCGGCAAGATCAGATCAGTCTGGCCCAGCAGGCCGGAGCCGATGTGGATGGGGTAGGAGCGGTCGCCGAGGTCGACGGTGAGGGTTTGCATGGGGCAATCAGTGAGTAAGCACGATGGTTGATTGTAACCAAAGCCGACCGGCCCGAGTGGGGCCGCCCACGCAATGCAATGGCAAGGCGCTTTGCATCCAGGCCGACTCAACCCATAATCACCCCATGGATACGCACGGCCAACCCGATTTGCAAAGCCTGCTCAGGCGAACCCTTGCCGAACACGGCAACGTCCGCTTGGCGATCCTGTTCGGCTCACAGGCAACCGGACGCGCAAAAATGCAAGCGACCTTGACCTCGCAGTGCAAATGTCCACTCCGCTCAGTGCCACTATGAAAATTGCGTTAATCGAAAAGCTCGCCCAGGCCACCGGCCTTCCAATTGATCTAATCGACCTCAAAAACGTGGGCGTACCCTTGCAGGGTCAAATTCTGAAGCACGGCATCAGGTTACTTGGCAGCGACACAGATTATGCCGCCCTACTGAGTCGTCATCTGCTCGACGCAGCCGACTTTCTACCCTATCGCAACCGCATTCTGACCGAACGAAGACAGGCATGGATCGGCGGGTAATCAAACAAAAGACCCGTCCCCATGGACAACTTTGACCCCACACTGATTTCCGTTGTCATGCCCTGCTTCAACGCCGCACCTTATGTGGAAGAAGCGATCGAGAGCGTGCTCCAGCAAACGTATCCCCACGTGGAATTCATCGTGGTGGACGATGGCTCGACCGACGGCTCGACCGACATTCTGCAGCGCCTGGCTGCCGACCATCCCGAGCGCATTAGCCTCCACTATCAGACGCGCAGCGGCCCCTTCGTCGCGCGCAACCAGGCACTCACCCACGCCAACGGCAACTTCATCGCCTTTCTCGACGCCGACGACACCTGGCACCCCAACGCGCTGCAAAAAATGCACGACGCGCTCGAAGCCGAACAGGCTGATGTGGCCTATTGCGGCTGGCAGAACGTAGGCATCGCCGCAACCGACCCCAACCCGCAAATTCCGCCCGCTCTCAATGTAACCGAAGCGGCCAGCCATTTTCTGAGTCACTGCCCGTGGCCAATCAACAGCGTGCTGGTCCGCCGTCATCTGATCGACGAGCTGCGCGGATTCTCAGAACGCGCGCCCACTGCCATGGATTACGACCTGTGGCTGAGGATGCTCGCACGCCAGCCCAGGCTCGTGTGCGTGCCCGAGGTGCTGGCGTTTTACCGTCGTTACCCCCGTAGCAGTGGTCATATCCCGCGCTGGAGGCAAGTGTTCGACGCGGTTGCCGTGCGCCAGGACTTTGTCCAGCATCACCCCGAACTCGTCAAACAGATCCCTCTAGCCCGACTCAACGAACTGATCTACGACCCCCTGCTGCGCGAAGCCTATCGCTGCCACTGGAGCAACGACACCGAATCTGCCCGCCGCCTTTTTCGCCGCGCCTTCCGCAAGGCCGACTGGAAAGCGGGTGACTTCAAGCACCTTGTCGCCAGCCTGCTCCCCGCCCCGCTTTATCGCAGCCTGGTCGATCGTGTCACCCGTCGCCGCAGCGACCGCACCCGCATTGAAAACTGAGTCACGCATGTCTACCGTGCGTCAAACGTCAGGTTCTGCACCGTCGAAACACTGGGCGACGCCTCTCAGGCAGCACAATGAAAGCGCAACGTACCCAACCCGCAACAGGACCCCGCACGTGCAGATGCGCCGGCAAACAACACTACTCCGTCTCATGCCATGCCACGTTTCCCCTCTCGCACAGCATGCAACAGCGGCCACCCGCAGCCAAGGCCACCAAGTAGCCACGCAATGCCGTCGCGCACACGGCAAGACCTATCTCACCCAATAAATCCATGATCACCCTTACCAAAAACCTTTACGACTACCGCGAACTGATGGCCACGCTCGCGTGGAAGAACATCGCCCTGCGCTACAAGCAAGCCTATCTCGGCATTGCCTGGGCGATCATCAAGCCGATCACGCTGATGCTCATCTTTACCCTGGTCAAGAGCTTTGTCGGCATCGAAAGCGGCGAGATTCCTTATCCCATCCTGGTTTTCGCTGCGCTCATGCCCTGGACCTTCTTCCAGGAGTCTGCCTCCGAGGGCGTCACCAGCGTCGTCGGCAACACCGCGCTAATCAAGAAAATCTACTTCCCGCGTGAGATCTTTCCCATCACCTCGGTGCTCACCAAGCTGGTGGAGCTCGGCATCAACTTCATCATCCTGGCCGGATTGATGGTGTGGTACCAGATGATGCCCAGCGTCTACATCCTGTGGGTGCCCCTCATCATTGCCTACACAATTTTGGCTGCGCTCACCATTGCCTTTGTCGGCTCGGCAATCAATGTCTACTTCCGCGACGTCGGTGCTGCCCTGCCTGTACTGCTCTCCCTGCTGATGTACGCCTCGCCGGTTATCTACCCACTGCAACTGGTCAAGGACAAACTGCTGGTGCAACAAGCCGCTGGCGAATGGTCCGATACGCTCTATACCCTGTACACCCTCAACCCCCTGGCCGGCATCATCGACGCTTTCCAGAATGTTGTGTTGAGAAGCCAGCCGCCCGACTTGACCGCCATGATCCCAGGCGCCCTGCTGGTCTTCATCCTGCTGCCGCTGAGCTACCTTTACTTCAAGCGCGCCGAAAGCTATTTCGCCGACGTTATTTAGAACCACGAAGATACGAAAACACGAAGAGATGATTTCGGAAATTCTGGTTCAACCACAAAGGCACAAAGCCACACCAAGAAAAACTCTGGGTTTGTTTTCCTTTTCTTCTCTTAGTGCCTTCGTGGTTAAAAACAGCACATATCCTGGAAGCCATCTGACGAATTCACCTCTATGTCGAGGACATGATCGAGGTGCAATTTCTTGAGGATGCCAAAACCCAGGATGCCGTTATCCGTAATTTCGACATCATCGGCGAAGCATGCCGAAATATTGATAACCAGCACCCCGAGTTCACACAGGAACATCCCGAGGTGCCATGGGGATTTGCCTACGAAATGCGCAATGCACTAGCACATGGTTATTTCAAGATAGACATCATCATGACGACAACGAAAACCAGGGTGAAAAACAATACCTTGCCGACCAAGGGAATCCATTTAACTTTACTGAGACCCGATCGTTTCATTGAGATGCCCAACGTGAAGCAGAAACCCTAAAACGTGCAACTAAAAGCACCTTCGAGGCGTATTTTCTGGCGTTCTTGTCGCAATGCCATGTATTGATTGAGGATAAAATTATGGCGCCCCCTAATTTGTCTGGCAAAAATTGAGTCTGCCGGGCGGATCAGCGGCGAAGGTGTTTGAGCTCTGCTCACAAAAAAATTAAAAATAGCAAAAGCGGGGCGAGTTCTTCGCCGCCCGTCCGGCAGGCTCGATTTTCGGGAATTCGCGGCTGTCGGGGTCGCCTTTCTTTGGTTACTTCGATGAACATGCCTTGGCATGTTCATCCATTAAAGCAGCGGCGAGACAGGCGAGGGAACCGAGCAACTAGCCGCCGGGCTACCCCCGGCCAACGGTCGGCAACCTGCAGACAACCTCACTACTCCATCGTGCTTCGCACCCAGCTCTGCTGGATTGCTTCGTTTTGCGCGCAACGACGGCAGACCCGCACCCTAAAACGCACCCCCCAACTGTGCTTGCTTATCCTGCAGCTCATCCAGCAAATACAGAAAAGGCTTCAATTCAATATAACGCTCGCACACCTTGCGCAGGTATGACATCACCAGCGGCATGTCTTTCAAGTAGCCATCCTTGCCATCGCGGTGATACAAGCGCGCAAAAATGCCGAGAATCTTGATGTGGCGTTGCGCCCCCATCCATTCGAAATCACGCCAGAAATCGCCAAAATCTTCCCGTACGGGTAGCCCGGCAGCACGCGCTTTCTCCCAGTAGCGGATAACCCAGTCGAGCTGGTGTTCTTCGTCCCACTGGATGTAGGCGTCACGGTAAATCGAGGCGAGATCGTAGGTGATGGGTCCGTAGACCGCATCCTGGAAATCGAGAATGCCGGGATTCGGGTCACTCACCATTAAATTGCGCGCGTGCCAGTCACGGTGCACAAATACCTGCGGCTGGGCAAGGGTGTTGGCCAGTAAATATTCAAACGTGTTGTTCAATGTGGCCGTTTGTTCATGCGTCAACACTGCACCCAGGTGTTTACCGACATACCACTCGGGAAACAGCATCAGCTCACGGGTTAGCAGGACACGATCGTATTCGGGCAACACACCCGGGCGACTGGCCAACTGGATACGGATCAGCGCATCATTCGCTGCCAGATACAGGTCACGCGCCACGGACAAATTTGGCGCTGCCGGGTAAGGACTGTCCAGCTTGGGTTCTGGGGGGATGAGCGCGGCCTGATTCAGCGCAGACAGGTACGTGATATCGCCTAAATCAGTCAGCAACAGGAACCCTTGTTGCAGATCCTGCGCCATGACCTGCGGCACGTGCACCCCCGCCTCGGCAAACAATTGGGCGACCGCGATAAACGGTCGGCAATCCTCATGTGCCGTGGGCGCGTCCATCACGATATAATCGCGTTCTTTGGCAGTGACGCGAAAGTAACGGCGGAAACTGGCATCCGCCGAAGCCGGGGCGATTTCAATCGATCCCCCCCCGAGTTGTTGTGCGGCCCAGGCCGTTAATGCGTGCAAACGTTCCACTGCCATGTTGCTCCGAATAATGCTGCTTTAACTAAACATTTGCCAATTAACCTTTGCCCGGATTTTACATCGCTTGACCCACTTGCCTGGCTTTACCTATCTCGCATTGTTCCTCTCTGTCAGTAGTGCGACAGCGGAAGGATTCGCTTTGAAAAAAGATGCTGAACTATCGGGCTCTACCGTAGCAGGCAAGGCGGGGCCGATGTTTGTGTCTGCCGACCGTATTGAATCCACCTCGCCCAACATCATCGAAGCAAGTGGACGAGTGGAAGCCCGCCAGGCTGGCAGCACCTTTTTTGCTGACTGGTTGCGCTACGACACCACGCGAAGCCTGGTTCAGGCCAAGGGCCAGGTCCGCATGGAGCAGCCCGCGCTGCTGGTTGAGGGAGATTCACTCAAACTCAACATCAACGATTACAGCGGCGAGCTGACACAGCCCGTCTACCAACTCACCGACCAGCCGGGTCGCGGCAATGCCGAACGCATTGATTTCATCGACAAAACGCACTTCACGCTGAAGGATGCGACGTACACCACCTGTTCAGCCGGCAATGACGACTGGTATCTCAAGGTAAAAGATCTTGAACTCGACAAATCCCGCAATGTGGGCACTGCGCGCAATGCCACCCTGCGCTTTCTGGGTGTACCCATCCTGTATACCCCGTGGATGGATTTCCCACTGAACAATGCGCGCAAGACCGGCATGCTGGCGCCCACCTTTGGTACCACCGAACGCAGCGGGTTCGATATTCTGGTGCCGTATTACCTTAACCTCGCGCCCAACTACGACGCCACGCTCTATCCACGCCTGCTGTCCAAACGCGGGATTCAACTGGGCGGAGAATTCCGCTATTTGCTGGATAAAGTCCGTGGCGAAAATCGACTTGAATATTTACCGAACGACAACGAAGCCAATCGGTCGCGCTGGAGCGTGGCACTCAAGAATGAATACCGCCTGAACGACAGCACTCTGGCCGGCATGCAGTTCAATCGCGTCTCGGATAACGATTATTTTCGCGATCTGTCCAACCTCATTTCCTCCACCTCGATTTCCCACCTCAATCGCGAAGCCTGGTTGACTACGCAACACGCCAACTGGAATGCCGAACTGCGCGCCCAAACCTTCCAGACGCTGCAGGATTCCACCGCGCCCACACCGATTATTGAGCCTTATGCACGACTGCCCCATGCGCGCCTGGGCATGACCCACACCCTGGACAATGGTCTGGAATTCAGAATGGAGACCGAGGCCACCCGTTTTGCCCACGCCACGCGGCCTGAAGGGACGCGATTGCTGGCCTATCCCACTGTCCGCCTGCCGCTCACCAATTCATTCGGCTTCCTGACGCCTCAACTCGGCTGGCACAGCAGCTATTACGCACTGGACGACAGCTCTTCTAATAACAGCGCTGCCAAGCAGAATATCACGCGCAATTTGCCTATTTTCAGCCTCGACAGTGGCGTCACATTTGACCGCCCCATCCAGTTTGC
Organism: Thiobacillus sp.; assembly: GCA_046598305.1. Classification (GTDB taxonomy): domain Bacteria; phylum Pseudomonadota; class Gammaproteobacteria; order Burkholderiales; family Thiobacillaceae; genus Thiobacillus. Next base: position 1,102 of record JBKJIS010000225.1, on the reverse strand, counting down.
CGGCAATGAATATACACAAACCCTCGAGCCGCGCGCCTACTATGTTTTCGCGCCCTACCGTGATCAGAACGCGATTCCGGTTTTTGATACTGCACAACTGGATTTCAACTATGCGCAGATGTTCACTGAAAACCAGTTCATCGGCGGCGACCGTGTTAACGATGCCAATCAGCTGACCGTCGCGGTCACCAGTCGCTTCACGGAGGCCTCCAGCGGTCTGGAACGGCTGCAGGTCACGCTTGGCCAGCGCTATTACTTCGCCTCCCAGCAGGTCACGTTACCCGGCGTTGCAGCGCGCACCAGCAATGCCACCGACCTGCTTGCCCTGGTCAGCGGTCAGATCACGCGCGACTGGCGCATCAACACCGCCTGGCAGTTTGATACGCAAAACGGCACCACGATTCGCCGCAATCTGGGGGCATCCTACCGCCCCGGTCCGGGTCGCGCAGTGAACTTTGGGTACCGATTCATTGACCAAACCACCGATCAGGTTGACTTGTCCGCGCAATGGCCACTGGGTAACCGCTGGTATGGCATGTTCCGCTACAACTACTCATTCCAGGACAACAAGCTGGTCGAAGGCCTGGCAGGACTTGAATACAATGGCGGTTGCTGGGCGGTGCGTGGTGTCTTCCAGCGCCTGGCCACCAAGGCAAATCAGTCAACTGACGCATTGTTCTTCCAATTGGAGTTGAGCGGCATGGGGCGTTTAGGCTCTAACCCGCTCGATGTTTTGAAATATAGCATTCCCGGATACAGGCCTAGCAATGACATTCTTCAAACGCCCTGAATGGCACCACCCACTCGCGATGCTGGTGATGTTGATAGCCGCATCAAGCTTGCTGCCCGCCCAGGCCGCCATCACGTCGCTCGACCATATCGTTGCAGTCGTTAACGACGAAGTCATCACTCGGCAAGAACTCGCCAAGCGGTATGGCGAAATAACGCAGAAACTGTCCAAGCAAAACACCCCCCTGCCGCAGCGTGACGTCCTTGAAAAGCAGCTTCTCGAACGCATGGTCACCGAGCTGGCGCTGCAGCAGCATGCGCGCATCACAGGTGTGCGAGTCGACCCGACTCAAGTCGAGCGCGCACTGCAGCG
>JBKJIS010000303.1:0-10144 GCA_046598305.1 Thiobacillus sp. | reverse complement strand
AAAATGGGTGCGGCCAGCGGCAATGGCCCCCCTCAGTTTCTTAGCACCCACCCGGCACCAATGCGGTTAATGCCTGGATGCGGTTAGCGGGTGCCGGGTGGGTGCTAAGAAACTGAGGGGGGCCATTGCCGCTGGCCGCACCCATTTTTTCCCATAGGCGCACTGCCGCATGGGGGTCATAGCCTGAGCGCGCAGCGAGTTCGATGCCGTAGCGGTCGGCCTCGGATTCGGCGGTGCGGCTGTTGGGCAGCGTCAGCGCAATGTCGGCCACGGGCCCCAGCGCGGAAAGGTCTTGTCCCGCGACGATAGAGCCAAGCAGCAACCCGCCCTGCGTTGCCAGGGCGCGCGACATGCGTTCGCGGCCATGGCCCAACAGCGCATGGGAAATTTCATGTCCCATGATCTGCGCGATTTCGTCGTCGTTGAGATTCAGCGTGTTGACGATGCCGGTGTAGATCGCCATTTTGCCGCCGGGCATGCACCACGCATTGACCGTAGGCTCATCGATAACCGCCACCGACCAGTTCCAGTCGCGACTGGGCGGATACATCAGCTTGGCTTCGGCGATGAGGCGGTCGGTGATGCGCTTGACGCGGTTGTTCAGCGCTGCGTCGGTGCTGAGCTTGCCCTTCTTCTGGGCGTCGCTCAGCGTGTTGGCATAGGCCTGGATCGACGAGGCCTGCGCCTGTCCTTCGGAAACCAGCACCAGTTGCGTGCGCCCGGACACCGCGTTTTCCTGGCAGCCCATCAGGCTGGCAGCGAGCAAAACAGCAACGACGAGTGTACTTTTCATGGCTAACCTTTCCGGTTAATCAAATCCCGCGCAGCAGTTCGTTGATGCCGACCTTGGAGCGGGTCTTCTCATCGACTTTTTTCACGATCACTGCGCAATACAAACTATAACTGCCATCCTTGGATGGCAAGTTTCCGGACACCACCACCGAGCCGGCGGGGATGCGGCCATAGGTGATTTCGCCGGTTTCGCGGTCATAAATCTTGGTGCTTTGCCCAATGTAGACGCCCATCGAGATCACCGCGTTGTCTTCGACAATTACGCCTTCCACCACTTCGGAACGCGCGCCGATAAAGCAGTTGTCGCCGATGATGGTGGGGTTGGCCTGAATCGGCTCAAGCACGCCGCCAATGCCAACGCCGCCGGAGAGGTGGACGTTCTTGCCGATCTGCGCACAGGAGCCGACCGTGGCCCAGGTGTCGACCATGGTGCCTTCACCGACATAGGCGCCGATGTTCACGTAGGAAGGCATCAGCACCACGTTCTTGCCGATGTAGGAGCCCTTGCGCACGGCTGCTGGCGGCACTACGCGGAAACCGCCTTCGCGGAAATCCTTGGAGTTGAAGTCGGCAAACTTGCTTGGCACCTTGTCGTAATAATTGGTGTGGCCACCCTTGATGAAGTCGTTGTCTTCCAGGCGGAACGACAGCAACACGGCTTTCTTGAGCCACTGGTGGGTGATCCAGTCTTGGCCACCGCTATTCTTATCCTGGCTGCGCTCGGCCACGCGCAGTTCGCCTTTGTCTAGCATCTCGATCACCGACATGACGGCGTCCTTTAGCGTGGCGTCGGCATTGCGCGGGGTGATGTCGGCACGGCGTTCAAAAGCGTCTTCGATGATTTTTTGCAGTTCGTGCATGATGGATTTCCTGTTGTTGAATATGAAATTAGCGGATAGGGCAGTAATCAGTGTCGACTTGGGCGTGGGTAATGCCGTTGATGGCAGGTATTTTGGCAAGTTTGGCGAGCACGGCATCAATTTGCCAGTTGGCGATCTGGCGGCCAAACAACAGGGTAAGCCGTCCTTGGTCGTTGGCGGTGAAATATACATTCAGCACGTTTTCTGCGACGAGCACCTGCTCGGCCGCATATTCAGCGTCTTCGGCGGGGCCTGCCCACGCCAGGAAGGGAACCAGCATCAGCAGGGTGGCCAGAGTTTTCATTTTATCGTGTTCGCGTACTGGCTCATGCGATGGGCTGCATCGACGCACGCCTCAAGGCTGTCGACCAGCGCAATGCGGACAAAACCCTTGCCCGGGTTGACGTTGGCGGCGTCGCGCGCTAGATAGCTGCCGGGCAGCACGGTGACATGCTGCTGTTCGTACAAACCACGCGCAAATGCAGCATCATCGCCCCCCGGTACTTTCGCCCACAGGTAGAAGGCGGCGTCAGGCGCATCGAATTGCAGCACGTCTTTCAACAGCGGCATGACCGCAGCAAATTTCTCGGCATACAGGCGGCGGTTTTCAATCACGTGTGCTTCGTCGTTCCACGCGGCGATGCTGGCGATCTGCACCATTGGGCTCATCGCGCTGCCGTGATAGGTGCGGTACAGCAGAAATTGCTTGATGAGTGCAGGGTCGCCCGCCACCATGCCCGAGCGCATGCCGGGCACGTTGGACCGCTTGGACAGCGAGTTGAACACGATCAGGTTCTTGAGACCGTGGCCGAGTTGCTGCGCGGCGGTGAGTGCACCCAGCGGCGGCTTGGCTTCGTCGAAAAAGATTTCCGAATAGCATTCGTCGGCTGCGATCACGAAACCGTGCTGGTCGGACAGATCGAATAAAGCTTTCCAATCATCCAGTGTCATCACCTTGCCGGTGGGGTTGCCGGGCGAGCATACGTACACCAGGTTCACTTGCTCCCACAGATCTTCCGGCACCTTCGACCAGTCCATGGTGAAGTCGTTTTCCGGCAGGGTATTGAGGAAAAAAGGTCGGGCACCGGCCAGCAACGCGGCACCTTCGTAGATCTGGTAAAACGGATTCGGCGAAATGATGACGCGGCGGCCGTGGCGGCTGGAATCGACGCTGGCCTGGGCAAACGCAAACAGGGCTTCGCGCGAGCCGTTGACCGGCAACACTTCGGTCGCGAAATCGAGTTTGACGCCAAAACGCCGCTCCACCCACGCGGCGATAGATTGGCGCAATGCATCCGAGCCCTGAGTGATGGGATAATTCGCCAGCCCCCCCAGACCCGCGACCAGCGCGTCCTTGATGAACTGCGGCGTGGGATGCTTCGGCTCACCGATCGACAGATTGATCGGCGTGAGATCGGGATTCGGCGTCACCCCTGCGAACAGTTCGCGCAGCTTTTGAAACGGGTAGGGGTGGAGTTGGTCTAGACGCGGGTTCATTGCAGCACTGAATTGATCGAAGCCTCACATTATAAAGCCCTCATGCCTTCTATTCCCCTGCAACGTACATTCGCCATCACCAGCCTGATTTACGCCGCCACCTTGTGGGGGCTGGTCTGGTACCCGTACCGGCTGCTGAACGAGGCGGGCGTGGGCGGCATTGCGTCGAGTTTCATCACCTATGCGGTGCCCTTATTGCTACTGGGATGGCTGCATGGCCGTTCGCTCCACAATGCGCGCGGACACTGGTTGTGGCTGGCCGCGCTGGGGCTGGCGGCCGGTTGGACCAACCTGGCCTATGTGCTGGCAGTGCTGGAAGGCGAAGTGGTGCGCGTGTTGTTGCTGTTTTATCTGGCGCCGTTGTGGACGGTGTTGTTCTCGCGCTTTTTGCTGAAGGAAAAGCTCAACCGCGCGGGGTGGGCGGTGATGATGCTGGCCGCAGGCGGTGCGCTCGCCATGTTGTGGCAACCGGGCGAATGGCCGTTGCCGGCGAATGACGCCGAATGGCTGGCGTTGTCGGCGGGGATGATGTTTGCGGCCAGCAACGTGATCAGCCGCCATCTGGGTGGCGTGGCCGAAGGCGCCAAAGTGGTGTCGGTGTGGATGGGCGTGGCGATTCTGACCGTGATTGGCCTGGCACTCAAACCAGACGAACTCGACTTCGCTGCGAACGCCGATGCAACTGTGTGGGGGATGCTGCTTGGCGTCGGCCTTGCCATCGGCAGCATGACCTACGCCGTGCAGTATGGCCTTGCGCGCGTGCCGGCCAACCAGGCCATCGTCATCTTCTTGTTTGAACTGGTGGTCGCCGCCGTCGCTGCTTATTTCCTGTCCAACGAACGCATGGGTCTGCAGGAATGGATCGGTGCTGCCATGATCATCACCGCCAGCCTGTTTTCCGGTCACATGGAAGACCACCCACCGAAGGAAAAAGCGCATGTCTGAAATCACGCCCCTGCTGCACGCCGGATTGCTCGTGTCCGACCTTGAGCGTGCCAAGACCTTCTATGAATCGGTAGTGGGATTGCAGCTTTGTCAGAACCGTCCCGACCTGCCGTACCCCGGCGCGTGGTACGACCTCGGCGGCGGCCAGCAGCTGCATTTGATGGGGTTGCCCAATCCCGATGCCGCATCGGTTCGCCCCGAGCATGGTGGCCGCGACCGCCACATCGCTTTGGGCGTGAGGAGCCTGGAAGCGCTGAAATCGCGGTTCGATGCAGCGGGTGTCAATTACAGCGTCAGCAAGTCAGGTCGTGCAGCATTGTTTTGTCGAGACCCGGATGCGAATACGCTGGAATTTGTCGAACTGGATTGACTGGGTACGCCGTTACACGAGCTGGCGCAGATCAGCAAGGAAGTGTGTTTGCACCATGCTACGATTAGCTGCCTGATTAAGACATTGAAATAAATGTGTCAAGAGTAGGGTAGCAGCGGGAATCCCGGTCACCCGGTACGTCTCGGTGTCGGGACATGTTTCCCCTATTCACTATCTCAAACCGGTGCCCCTTTGCTCCCGCAGCATTACCCGCGTTCATCGCTACAATGGGCACCCCCGACTTCCGGTAAAGTATTTTACGTAATGCGGTTTTATATATAAGCTTTGTCTAATTAAATTGGACCAAGCGAGATCAAGATGGACGAACGCACCGAACGCAAGAGCATCCCGATCCAGGCAAGCAATGAAGCCAGCAATTGCGCCAGCGCAGAGCCCTATGCGCTGATGGTGCTGGGAGATTCAATGATGCCGGAATTCGCGCAGGGCGAAATCATCGTGGTCGAGCCTTCTGGACTGGTCAAGGACGGCTCCTACGTCGTGGCCTTTGTGAATGATGAATTCATCTTCCGCCAGATGGTCCAGCATGAAGATGGTTGGATGTTGAAGCCGCTTAATCCTTTGTATGAAAACATTCCGGTTGCGGATATTGATGTGGCAAAGGGTGTCGTCATCATGAAAAAGCGACCAGGAAAGCGTAGCGAACAGAAGAGCTACGTCTAAAAAATATTAAGAAAATAATTTAACAAATTGATAATATTGATTTATTTATTTCAGGATTGCCATAAGTAATTATGTTCGACCCATTGATTGTGTAAATATATTGGTTGACTAATATACTCAGGTACATACACTGTGCGTTCTGAATGAATTTACCAACAGGAGATAAACCATGAGTGGACTGATCGCTAATTTCCCTACCGACGGTATCGTGACCATCAACCGTGTGATTTTGAAGCCGGAATACACGGTGGACGAATTACAGGAACGGGTGGCGTTTTTGTGTGAAAACGTCAAGACTTATCATTCCGACACCGGCTTCGTCGGTGGCTTTGTCGCCCTGAATTCAGGTGCGGTGTCCAACGAAGGTTCGACTATCGGCCAAGCAGTTGAAAGCGAAAACAAGGGCAAGGAAGCACTGATTGTGACTTTCTGGACCACCTTCGAAAACCACGAAAGCTCGCACCGCTCGGAGACGTTCCAACCTTTGTTCCAGAAAGTGCTGGATCTGTGTGTGAACGGCAATGAAGAAGTTGCCTACGAAATGCTGTGGTCCGGTAAGGCGTACGGTCCTGAAGAGATCGCGGCAGCCCGCAAGGCCAAAGAGCAGTACGCACCTGCCTGACAGGACGGTGGTGAAATAGAAAACGGCGGGAAGACCCGCCGTTTTTTTTCGCCTATGGCGGGCTCAGGCTCAAGAAGCGCGTGGAGTCGATGAGTCAATTGAACGGGCTTAAGAGGCGCTTTCCATGGTTCGGGCATAGTTCCCTGCACGGGCCAGACCACTCAGATGGCAACGATTCGACAGCGCATTTTGTGCAGCGGCGACGTTGTCTTCCTGACCCTGCCAGTCGGCACCAGGCCGACTTCCAGACAGAGTTCGGCGTAACGCGCCAGCGCGTGGGCATGCGAATTCCACGGTCATTCGGCCACCCAGTCCACGAACATTCGGCCACTGATTCCATGATGATCCGGCACCCAGTTTAACCTGCTGGGGTTTTTGTTGTCTTGCTGGAGCTGGCTACATGGTGGCTACATCGCAAACCAAAAAAGAAAAAGCACCCAGGCCGTAAAGCGCTAGGTGCTTGAAAATACTGGGGTGGACGATGGGGCTCGAACCCACGACAACAGGAATCACAATCCTGGACTCTACCAACTGAGCTACGTCCACCATTGATGTTGCCAGCATGACTGACAACGGAAAAACTTTGGTCTGCCCGACAGGAATCGAACCTGTAACCCCCAGCTTAGAAGGCTGGTGCTCTATCCGGTTGAGCTACGGGCAGAGATTCTTTCATCGGGCACTATTATAGGGAGGTGGTCGGGGTGAGGGGATTCGAACTCCTGACATCCTGCTCCCAAAGCAGGCGCGCTACCGGGCTGCGCTACACCCCGAATTTCTTCTTATGCAATCCTGCCGCATTTCGGAGAAGCGAGACTATACATGGGCAAAGTGCTTGTGGTCAATTTTAGCTTGAGTAAAGGGGGTGGTTTCCGGGAAAATCACGCTTTTGCTTCTGGGTTGTCTTGATGAGCGCACGTATTCTCGACGGTAAGGCCATGGCTGACACCCTCCTCGCAGTGATTCGCGACAAGGTTGCCGAGCGCGAGGTGCAGGGCAAGCGCGCGCCCGGTCTGGCGGTGATCCTGGTGGGGGACGATGCGGCTTCCTCGGTGTATGTGCGCAACAAGAAGCGGGCCTGTGAGCGGGCGGGCGTGACTAGCGTGTCGCACGACCTGGCCAGTGCTACCACGCAGGATCAACTGCTGACGTTGATTGATACGTTAAACGCCGATACGGGCATTGACGGCATTCTGGTTCAGTTGCCGCTGCCGGCACATATCGATACGGAAACGGTGATCGAGCGTATCCGCCCCGATAAGGATGTAGACGGCTTCCATCCCTATAACATTGGTCGGTTGGCAGTGAAAATGCCCACGTTGCGGCCCTCTACGCCGCGCGGAATCATGACGATGCTGCGTGCCACCGGCGAGGAACTGCGGGGCAAGAATGCGGTGATGGTCGGCGCTTCCAACATTGTCGGGCGGCCGATGAGCCTGGAACTGTTGCTAGCCGGCTGCACGATAACGGTGTGCCATAGCGCCACGCGTGACCTGGAAAGTTTTGTGCGATCGGCCGAGGTGCTGGTGGTGGGGGTAGGGCGACCCAAAATGATTCCGGGTGACTGGATACGCGAAGGCGCAGTCGTGATCGATGTCGGGATTAACCGCCTGCCCGACGGCAAGCTGGTTGGTGATGTTGATTTCGATTCGGCGAAGGAGCGAGCCGGCTGGATCACTCCGGTACCCGGCGGGGTGGGACCGATGACCGTGGCTACCTTGCTGGAAAATACGCTCGAAGCTGCGCTGATGCACAATCCCTGAGGCTTGCTTCGGGGGGCGGGTTCAGATCAGTTCTGGTGTAGTGCCCTCAAATACGCCACATCGACAAACGGCAGATTGAGGCCAGCGCCAGCGATTCGCCGATTGGGCGCACTGGGTTCTCCCAAATCGGACAGCACGACGGAAGCACCTGTGAAATCATGATCCAGCGTGTAGTCATTGACCGTCACCAGTGTTTTCAGACCCGCGCCCAGGCTGGAACGCAGACCATTCTCCGAATCTTCGAATGCCAGACAATCGGCTGGATTCAATCCCATTTTCTCCAGCGCGTATTGGTAGATATCAGGCGCGGGCTTCTTCGACGGCACAATATCGCCTGCCGCTATAACTTCAAACCAGTCTTGGGTGCCGGAACCCAGACTGTGCTCCAACAGCACGGTGACGTTTTCCGGGGTGGTGGTAGTGGCAATACCCAGCCGCAGGCCGGCTGCACGCGCTTCGTTCAGAAGCCGCTTGACGCCGGGCCGCATCGGGATGCCCCCCTGTGCGGCAAGGGCCGTGTAGTGGCGGGTCTTTGTTTTGTGCAGATCGGCTACCAGCGTCTCAAAATCGTCCGGTTTTCTATAGTCCGGCCGAAAGTGGTCGATATAGTGCTTCATGCGCTCTTTGCCACCGGTGACAGCGAGCAGTTTGCCGTAAAGCGCGACATCCCAGACCCAGTCTAGCCCGGCGTCCTTGAAGGCCTGGTTGAAGGCGGGGCGGTGTCCGTCACGTTCGGTATCGGCAAGCGTGCCGTCGACATCAAAAAGCAGAGCAAGTAGGGTCATATGGGTTGCAGTGGATAAGTGATTCTGATATTAAGTCGGGTCGGGTTTTCCCGGATTAAACTGAGATCTGTATTTTCGGAGAGAGCGAGATGGCTGAAACTTTGATGCGCTTCGAGCCTTACAAGGCGAAAAAGAGCGAAGAATACATGAGCACGAAACAGCTCGAGCATTTTCGCAAAATGCTTGAGGCCTGAAAAGCCGAACTTTCCCAGGACATAGATATCACGCTGCATTCCATGCAGGAAGAACAGACCGTGTTTGCAGATCCCAATGACCGCGCCACGCAGGAATCAGATATGGCGCTTGAATTGCGAAATCGTGATCGCGAACGCAGGTTGATCAAAAAGATCCATGAAACCATCGATAAAATCAAAAGTGGCGATTACGGATATTGCGCGTCTTGTGGCATCGAAATCGGCCTGGAGCGTTTGCAGGCACGCCCAACTGCATCGATGTGTATCGACTGCAAGACCCTGGAAGAAATCCGTGAGCAACAGGTTGCACGATAAGGCTTGATCCTGTCGCGTCCCATCCCCCTTGAACTGAAAACTGACTCTTGCCATGAAAAATTCTGACGAATTCGATCGCTACTACGATGGTTTGCTTTACAGCGTGATGCGCTGGGATCAGTTGACTGCATTCTGGCAAAAAATTGAAGCTGATGCGGATGCGGGTTGGTATCTCTACGCGGTCGGGCAAGACCTTCCCGATGCGCCTTCAACTGGCGAAAAGGTGCAGCAGTTTACGCGCGAGCTGGATGAGTTGTTGCGACGCGAGCACCATGAAGACTATTGTGCGATCGTGTATGCAGACAATCTGGAGTCCCCCAACTTCATCAAGATATACGATCCTAACCATCTCGGCAGCACATGCGGTTCCAGCGCGACGAAATCCTCTGTGCTGCCCGGCTGGCTAATGAGCAGGACACCACCTCGCGAACTCGACATTCGAGGCGTGGTAACCGGCCAGAGAAAACGCTGGTGGCAGACATTTTTGGCCACACCCGCATAAAAAAACCGCGCCCGAGAGCGCGGTTTTTTGTAGCCTGGAAGATTACTTTTTGGCGGGTGCAGCGGGTGTTGCCGGTGCAGCAGGCGTGGCGGCAGCATCAGCTTTTTTCACTTCGGCCTTGGCAGCCTGCGCCTTGGCAGCTTTCTTTTCCTTCGCAGTCTGCTTCTTGACGGGCGCTGCGGCGGGCTTTTCTGCGGCGGCGGGTGCGGCGGTAGCAGCAGCGGCGGCGGGTGCGGCCTTGGCTGGGTCATTAGCCATAGCGGACATGCTGAAAGCGCCAACAATCGTTGCGGCGACCAGGGAAGTCATCAGTTTGCTCATTTATTTCTCCAGAGTGTTCATGAGTTGGCATGCAATCGCGGATTGCAACTGCATAAAATGAACTATGCGGGGTCATGCTTACACGGACCTTACGCGCTTGCCATATGCCGGTTTTTTTATTCGTGGGGATTTAAAGGTTGGGGTAACGTAAGCGTCCAACCGCCCCACCCCAACAGCAGCAGGATTTACGGCAAAGCCGCCTTCAGCGGCAGCAACTCATCAATCCGGCTATTAGGCCAAGTCGGCAATTTCTCCAGCGTATTCTTCAGCCAGGCATGAGGATCCAGGCCGTTGAGCTTGGCGGTTCCCAGCAGGCTCTGAATGGCCGCCGCCCGTTTCCCGGCACGCTCTGAGCCGGCGAACAGCCCGTTCTTCTTCCCGATTGCGATCGGGCGAATCGCGTTCTCCACCGGATTGTTATCGATCGGCAGCACGCCGCTGTCGGCATAGCGCATCAGCGCTGGCCAGCGCCTGATGCTGTAATCGAGGGCCTTGGCCGT
>JBKJIS010000166.1:0-5511 GCA_046598305.1 Thiobacillus sp. | reverse complement strand
TACTCGAGGCGCTTTCATCGGGAACTCTTTACACTACGGATAACAAAGCCGTGGTGATTGTAACGCCCGCCGCCGTGCTCGATGCGCTCACCGGCAAGGCCGTCGTGGCCGCAGCCTCGGAAAAAATCTCCATCAACAATCGTCTGCGCCAGCGTCTCAATACCGCTATCGCGGCCCTGCGGCTGGCGGCGCCGGATAGAGCGACGCGCCTGGCCGCGGCGAGCGAGCTGCAAAAAACCGCAAACGATACCTTGCTGCCGCTCATCGGCCGGCGTCTGCAACAGGAGCACGATCCGCAGATCAAGTTCGCATTGCTGACGGCACAGGCCAGTTTGCAGTTGCGCGCACCGGAGCGCGAGGTGAGGCTCAAGGCGGTACGTGATTTGGCGCAGAATCCGAGCAGCCATACCAAATCGCTGCTGCTGGAACGGCTCACGCCGCGCGGCGAGGGACTAGCCGCCGAGTCTGATCCCGAGGTGCGCCGCGTCATGCAGACCACCCTCGCCGCGATAGACGCCAAGCTTAAAAAAATCGAATACCTGAATCACGCCTTCAATGGTTTGAGCCTCGGCAGCATCCTGCTGCTTGCGGCCTTAGGGTTAGCCATCACCTTTGGTCTGATGGGCATTATCAATATGGCGCACGGCGAGTTGCTGATGATCGGCGCGTATGCAACCTATGTAGTGCAGATACTCTTTAAACACTATTGGCCCGATATGTTCGATTGGTATTTGCTGGCGGCGGTGCCGGCCGCTTTCATGGCGGCGGCGCTCACCGGCATGGTGTTGGAGCGCAGCGTCATCCGTTATTTATATGGCCGGCCGCTGGAGACCCTGCTCGCCACTTGGGGCATCAGCCTGTTGCTGATTCAGACGGTGCGGGTGATGTTCGGCGCGCAGAATGTCGCGGTGGATAACCCGTCGTGGATGTCGGGAGGCTGGACGGTGATGACCGGCCTGGTGCTGCCTTACAACCGCATCGTTATCATTCTGTTCGCGCTGTTTGTGGTCGCCCTGGTCTGGGTGTTGCTCAATCGCACGCGGCTTGGGTTGTACGTGCGCGCCGTGACCCAGAACCGCGGCATGGCCGCCTGCATGGGCATACCCACGCCTAAAGTGGACTTGCTCGCCTTTAGTTTGGGCTCCGGCATTGCGGGTCTCGGCGGTTGTGCGCTGTCGCAGATCGGCAATGTCGGCCCGGAACTCGGGCAAAGCTACATCGTGGATTCTTTCATGGTGGTGGTGCTGGGCGGTGTCGGGCAAGTTGCCGGCACCGTTGTCGCGGCACTGGGCCTGGGCGAGATCAACAAGTTTCTGGAACCCTACGCAGGGGCGGTGCTGGGCAAGATATTTATTCTGGTGATGATCATCATCTTTATTCAAAAACGTCCGCAGGGTCTGTTCGCCCTTAAGGGCCGCAGCGCCGAGAGCTAATCTTAATATGCACCGGCTGACGGAATTGTACGGAACAAAGGCTTGGTTGATGCTGGGCGCTGTGGCGCTCCTGTTTATAGTCATCATCCCGCTGCTTAATCTGGCGCTGCCTCCGGGGCATGTGCTGCACGTGCCGGATCACATGGTGACCTTGCTGGGCAAGATCATGTGCTACGCCATCGTCGCACTCGCCATGGACTTGATCTGGGGCTACACCGGAATCCTGAGCTTGGGACACGGATTGTTTTTCGCCCTGGGCGGCTACGCGATGGGTATGCACCTGATGCGCGAGATCGGCCGCGAGGGTGTCTACGGTAGCGATCTGCCGGACTTCATGGTGTTTCTGGACTGGAAGGAGCTGCCCTGGTACTGGGCGGGCTCCGATTCCTTCCTCTGGACGCTGCTCCTGGTGCTGGCCGTGCCTTCGCTGGTGGCTTACGTGTTCGGCTATTTCGCCTTCCGCTCGCGCATCAAGGGCGTGTATTTCGCCATCATCACCCAGGCGCTCACCTTTGCCGCGATGCTGCTGTTTTTCCGCAACGAAACCGGCTTTGGCGGCAACAACGGGTTTACCGATTTCAAACGCATCCTGGGTCACGACATCACCTCGCCGGAAATGCGGGCGACACTGTTCGCTCTTTCCGCTCTGGTGCTGATGCTGACCCTGCTCGTCGGGCGCTATCTGACCACTTCCAAGTTTGGCCGCGTATTGGCCGCGATCCGTGATGCCGAATCGCGTGTCATGTTCATCGGCTACAACCCGGTGCACTACAAGCTGTTTATCTGGACCGTGTCCGCGATGCTGTGCGGCATCGCCGGGGCGCTTTATGTGCCGCAGGTGGGCATCATCAACCCGGGGGAAATGTCGCCGGCCAACTCGATTGAAATCGCCATCTGGGTGGCGGTGGGCGGGCGCGGCACCCTGATCGGTCCGATTATCGGCGCGGGCCTGGTCAACGGGTTCAAGAGCTACTTCACCGTCGCCTTCCCGGAATACTGGCTGTTCTTTCTGGGCGCGCTGTTTGTGGGGGTGACCCTGTGGCTGCCGGAGGGCGTAGTGGGCTTGTGGAAACGAATCAAGGCGCGGGGTGCGGCATGAACGCTAAACCTATCAGCGTTGAAGCTGAAAACCCGGGCGGCGAGCAGGTGGTGGGCCATGTGCTGCGGCCCGGCGTGGACATCTCCCACAAGGTCATCCTCTACCTGGAGGACATCTCGGTCAGCTTCGACGGTTTCAAGGCGCTGAACAAGCTTACTCTGGCCATCGACGCCGGGGAATTACGCTGCATCATCGGCCCCAACGGCGCCGGCAAGACGACGATGATGGATGTCATCACCGGCAAGACCCGGCCCGATACCGGCACCTGTTTTTTCGGCCAGACCCTGGATCTGACCCGTATGAGCGAAGCAGAAATCGCCCACGCCGGTATTGGCCGCAAGTTCCAGAAACCGACCATCTTCGAGAACCACACGGTGTTCGAAAACCTGGAGCTGGCGATGAAGGCCGACAAGCGCGTCTGGGTCACTTTGTTCGCCTGGCTGGATCGCGAAGGACGCGACAAGATCACCGACACCCTGAAGCTGATCCGCCTGGATCAGGAAGCCGACCGCCAGGCAGGCTTGCTCTCCCATGGCCAGAAACAATGGCTGGAGATCGGCATGCTGCTGATGCAGGAGCCGCAACTGTTATTGCTCGATGAACCCGTGGCCGGCATGACCGACGAGGAAACCGAACGCACCGCTGAACTGTTCAAGTCGCTGGCGGGCAAGCACAGCCTGGTGGTCGTTGAACATGACATGGCCTTTATCGAACAGTTGGGTGGCAAGGTAACCGTACTGCACGAAGGCTCAGTGCTGGCCGAGGGCGACCTGGCAAAAGTACAGGCGGATCAGCGCGTCATCGAGGTGTACCTTGGCCGCTAACAAACCATGCTGAAAATCGAAAGCCTCAACCAGTATTACGGCGGCAGCCACATCCTGCGCGACCTCTCCTTCGAGGCGCCCACCGGTCAGGTCACCTGTCTGCTCGGCCGCAACGGCGCTGGCAAGACCACGCTGCTGAAATGCCTGATGGGTTTGGTGCCCGCGAAGACCGGAACGATTAGCTTCAATGGCAAAAACATCACCTCGGCGGCATCGCATGCCCGTGTCAAAGCGGGCATCGGCTATGTCCCGCAAGGCCGGGAAATATTTCCGCGCCTCACCGTGGAAGAAAACCTGCGTATGGGACTGGCCACGAAATCGGGCGGCACGCCCATTCCCGAGCGCATCTTCGAGATGTTTCCGGTACTCAGGCAGATGATGAAGCGGCGCGGGGGCGACTTGTCAGGTGGCCAGCAGCAGCAGCTGGCCATCGGCCGCGCGCTGGCTTTCGGCCCGAAACTGCTGATCCTGGACGAACCCACCGAGGGCATCCAGCCGTCCATCATCAAGGATATCGAACGCGCCATCCGCGTTCTGGCCGAGGAGGGCAGCATGGCCATCCTGCTGGTGGAGCAGTACTACGATTTCGCCCGCTCGCTGGCCGACCAGTACCTGATCATGGAGCGCGGCGAATTTATCAAGCGCGGCGCCGGGGCGGATATGGATCGTGATGGCGTACGCGAATTGCTGTCGGTATGATGGGCCGATGAACCTTGCGGAACCTGTTATCGCATCCTGGCAAGCCCGGTTGAGGCTGGATTTCGAGCGGCGCGCGAACGCCACCGTTCTCTCCCGGCGCGAGCACTACGGCCCCCTGCGCGTGCAGAAGGCGCTCTATCCCGAAGGCGAAGCAGTCTGCCATGCCATTGTGTTGCATCCGCCTTCCGGCATTGCCGGTGGCGATCAACTGGAGATCGCCGCAAACGTGGGGCCAGGTGCCCATGCTTTACTCACCACGCCGGGTGCTGGCAAGTGGTATCGCAGCGGCGGCGCATGGGCCGGCCAGCGCCTGAATTTCACGGTGCAGGTCGGCGGTGCGCTGGAATGGGTGCCGCAGGAAAGCATCGTCTTCGACGGCGCGCAAGCGCAGATGTCGATGCATGTTGACCTGGCCCCGGATGCCCGTTTCATCGGCTGGGAGATACTCTGCCTGGGACGCCGGGCTTCGGGTGAGCGTTTCGACACGGGCGAGATTCGACTGAATACGCGCATCAGCCGTGATGGCCGTCTCATCTGGCTGGAGCGGGGTCGGCTTGATAGCGCCTCACCGCTGCTGCATTCCCCGGTCGGGCTGGACAGCGCCAGCGTCAGCGGCACCCTGCTGGCAGTCGGCCCCGGCATCGACGCGGCACGGCTGGCGGCCTGTCGCGCGATCCCTCAAAAAGAAAAAGGTGCCCAGGCCGGGATAACGGCCTTGCCTGATTTACTGGTGGCGCGCTACCTGGGACACTCCTCGGAGTCGGCGCGAGAATGGTTTGCCGCCCTGTGGCAATTGCTGCGTCCGGCGCTGCTCGGACTTGAAGCGCGCACGCCACGCATCTGGAACACTTGATGGAATCACCATGGAACTGACCCCGCGCGAGAAAGACAAGCTGCTTATCTTCACTGCTTCCCTCGTGGCCGAGCGGCGCCGCGCTCGCGGCCTCAAGCTCAACTACCCGGAGGCGGTGGCCTTCATCACCGCTGCCATTCTTGAAGGTGCGCGCGACGGCCAGACCGTGGCCGAATTGATGAGCTACGGCACGACCCTGCTCAAGCGTGACGAGGTCATGGAAGGCGTGCCCGAGATGATTCCGGATATTCAGGTGGAGGCCACCTTCCCGGATGGCACCAAGCTGGTGACCGTGCATCACCCCATCGTATGAGCTCCAACATGATCCCCGGCGAAATGCAGATCGAAGCGGGCGAGATCGAGCTCAATACCGAGCGCGAGACAATCACGCTGGAAGTGGCCAACACCGGCGACCGGCCGGTTCAGGTCGGCTCCCATTATCACTTTTACGAGGTCAATGACGCCCTGGCCTTCGAACGCGCCAAGGCGCGCGGCATGCGTCTGGATATCGCCTCGGGTACGGCGGTGCGCTTCGAGCCGGGACAGATCCGCACGGTGCAACTGGTGGCCTATGCGGGAGACCGCAAGGTGTTTGGCTTTCAG
>JBKJIS010000159.1:0-5262 GCA_046598305.1 Thiobacillus sp. | reverse complement strand
ACCGCCGGCCAGTGCGAAATCGGCACCCAGTTCAGCACCCTGACCAAGCGTGCCGACTGGACGCAAATGCTGAAGTACATCGTGCATAACGTCGCCCATTCCTACGGTAAGACCGCGACCTTCATGCCCAAGCCCATCGTCGGCGACAACGGCTCCGGCATGCACGTCCACATGTCATTATGGAAAGACGGCAAGAACCTGTTTGCCGGCAACGGCTACGCAGGCCTGTCCGAAATGAGCCTGTTCTTTATCGGCGGCGTTATCAAGCACGCCAAGGCGTTGAATGCGATCACCAACCCGTCGACCAACTCGTACAAGCGTCTGGTGCCGGGCTTCGAAGCCCCCGTGATGCTGGCCTACTCGGCCCGCAACCGGTCGGCGTCGATCCGTATTCCGATTGCAGCCAGCGAAAAAGGACGCCGCGTCGAAATGCGCTTCCCTGATCCCATGGCCAACCCCTATCTGTGCTTTACCGCGCTGATGATGGCGGGTCTGGACGGCATTCAGAACAAGATCCACCCCGGCGATCCGGCGGACAAGGACTTGTACGACCTGCCGCCGGAAGAGGACGCCAAGATCCCGAAGGTGTGTCACAGCCTGGAAATGGCGCTGGACGAGCTCGACAAGGATCGCGAGTTCCTGACCCGCGGCGGCGTCTTCACCAACGACATGATCGACGCTTACATCGAGCTGAAAATGCAGGAAGTCACCAAGTACCGCATGACCACCCACCCGGTCGAATTCGCGATGTATTATTCGCTGTAATCGCGTATATACCATGATGCATGGGGCGGCTTCGGCCGCCCTTTTTATTTCCGTCTTGTCAGAGCAGACCCAATTTGCATGGTCAAGATTGTCTTGTTTTGTCCGTTATCCAAGGTGTCCGTTAAACTTGAAGCCATGCAAATCAATCATTATTCCTTGCTGTTGTGCCTGATCCTGGCTGCGCCCGCGCAGGCTGAAATCTACAAATACGTTGACGAAAATGGTCAGGTGACGTTTACCGATGTCTATAAAAAGGGTGCCAAGCGCATCGATCTTCCAGGTGCCCCCGCGCCGCTTCCGGCCACGACCCGTGCGCCCCGACGGGCTTCCTACAGTCCAAGTCCAGCTAATTTCCCACGTATCGACCCCAGCACCCAAAGAAACCGCGACGATATCCGTCGCCAGGTACTGTTAGATGAAATTAGCGGTGAGCGCCGCAATGCCGACGAGGCGCGTCGGCAATTGCAATTGGGCGAGCGCGCTCAGCCGGGTGAACGCTCGACCGATTCAAGCTATCTCAATCGCATCAAAAAGCTGCAAGCCACGCTTGAACAACATGAGCAGAACGTGATCTCGATTCAACGCGAATTGGCTAGTCTGAAATAATCACTTGGCTTGACATGCCGTAATGTGGACTCTGTTATTCAATCGGAACACATTATCCGCAGGAAGCAGGCTTTGGTTGTTAAACCGCTAAAGCATCAACAACCACGCTCCACCCGCAAGGGGCAGGCCGTGGTTGTCCCCGTAAAGGGGAGGCCGTGGTTGTAAGACCGCTAAAGCGGTAACAGCCACGCTCTAAAACCGCTAAAGCGGTAACAACCACGCTCTGGCACAATCAGTGCTTCTAATGTGTGTATGAGTATGTCGCTGCCCCCTCCAACAGACTTTACCGGACTCGATTGTTTGTCTACCGGCACCTTGGTGCTGGATGCAGACGGCCGCATTATCTTCATCAATCCCGCTGCAGAGACTTTGCTCGGCGTGTCTGGTGCGCTTCTGGTCGGAGAAGATGGGTTCAAGGCGTTTGCGCGTAGTCCCGAGCTTTTGAATGCGATACAGACTGCACGCAGCGAACAGGCAGTTGTCATTGAGTACGAACTCGACCTCATGATAGGTGGACACCCCACCCTGCGTGTCGGGTGCTGTGTTTCTCCACTAGACAATCCTGCTCATGCCCTGTTGGTCGAGATGCGTGCGGCGGACCCACAGTTGCGCATAGCCCGGCTGGAACGGGCGCGCTTGCAGCAGCAAGCCAATCGCGAACTCTTGCGCAATCTCGCGCACGAAATAAAGAATCCATTAGGCGGCATTCGCGGCGCCGCGCAATTGCTGGAGCACGAGCTCCCGCGCGAGTCGCTGCGCGAATACACTCAGGTCATCATCAAGGAATCAGACCGTCTGCAATCGCTGATGGAACGGTTGTTGACCCCCCACCGGATGCCCCGTTTTGGTGCGGTTAATATCCATGAAGTCCTTGAGCGGGTTCGTAGCTTGATTCTGGCTGAAACGCCGAGTGTGGTATTACGGCGCGATTACGATATCAGTCTGCCTGAAATTCATGCCGATTCTGAACAGTTGATCCAAGCTACGCTCAACGTTGCACGCAATGCGGTGCAGGCAATGCATGGGCAGGGTGAAATCATTCTCAAAACACGGGTAGCGCGGCAAATCACGCTGGAAAGCCGTCGCTATCAATTAGGGATGCGGGTCGAAATTGTGGATAACGGTCCGGGCATTCCCGATGAGATCCGAGAACAGATTTTTTACCCGCTGGTGTCAGGCCGCGAAGGAGGCAGTGGCTTGGGGCTGGCGGTCGCGCAAACGCTGGTTGCACAAAACCACGGCACGATCGACTGTGAGAGTCAGCCCGGCCACACTGTATTTTCTATTTTTCTTCCGCTTCCAAATTAAACCCCATGCAAAAACCAAGCTGTGTCTGGATTATTGATGACGACCGTTCCATCCGTTGGGTGCTGGAAAAAGCGCTGCTACGCGATGATATCCCGTGCATGACGTTTAGTTCGGCGGGCGATGCGCTGCGCGAACTGGAACGCAGCCAGCCGAGTGCGGTGCTGTCCGACATCCGCATGCCGGGAGTGAGTGGCCTGGAATTGCTGCAGGCGCTGAAGGAGCGCTTGCCGAAAGTGCCGGTCATCATCATGACGGCTTACTCTGACCTCGACAGTGCGGTGGCGGCGTTTCAGGGGGGCGCGTTCGAATACCTGCCCAAACCATTCGACGTCGACCAGGCGGTTGAGCTGGTCCGTCGGGCGCTGGCAGAAAACGCCAGCCGTGATGTGCCGGTCAGCAACGATGCCCCGGTTCCGGAAATTCTCGGTCAGGCACCGGCGATGCAGGAAGTGTTTCGCGCCATCGGGCGGCTGGCACCGTCGCATGCCACGGTATTAATTACGGGTGAATCAGGTAGCGGCAAGGAACTGGTTGCACGTGCTTTGCACCGCCACAGCCCACGCGCGAAGGGGGCATTTATTGCGCTCAATACCGCGGCCATCCCCAAGGACTTGTTGGAATCCGAGCTGTTTGGCCATGAGCGAGGTGCCTTTACCGGCGCGGCGGCGCAACGACGCGGCCGCTTTGAGCAGGCCGATAGCGGTACCTTGTTTCTGGATGAAATCGGCGACATGCCGGCTGAGTTGCAAACCCGTTTGTTGCGGGTGCTGTCCGACGGCCAGTTTTATCGGGTGGGTGGGCACACCCCGATCAAGGTGAATGTGCGGGTGATTGCCGCCACACACCAGGACCTGGAAGTACGTGTGCGTGAAGGCCTGTTCCGTGAGGATCTGTTTCACCGCCTGAACGTGATTCGCCTGCGTTTGCCGGCATTGCGCGAGCGGCGCGAGGACATTCCGCTGCTGGTGCGCCATTTCATGCAGAAAAGTGCACGCGAACTGGGGGTGGAAATTAAAGGCGTGTCGGACGCAGCGCTCAAGACACTGGTCAATCTGCCCTGGAGCGGTAACGTGCGCCAGCTCGAAAACGTCAGCCATTACCTGACCGTGATGGCGCCCGGTCAGGTGGTCGAGGTGGGGGATCTCCCCGCTGATTTGATGCAGGGGACTGCTACTCAGACCGGAGGCAACTGGCTGCAAGGGCTGGCGGCCGAAGCGAGCGCGCGTCTGGCGCGTGGCGAAGCCGCCATTCTCGACGCGCTCACCCAGGATTATGAAAAAACGTTGATCGAAGTCGCGTTGCGTCATACCGGTGGGCGCCGCATCGAAGCCTCGCACTTATTGGGATGGGGCCGCAATACGCTGACGCGAAAAATCCATGAACTGGGCATGGACAGCGAGCCGTCTGCGGATGAGATTAACTGACGGTAGGGCAAGCTGGATAGTGCACTGCAACAAAAAAGCCGACATGCAGTCGGCTTTTTTGTTGCAGTTTTTATTAATGTAGTGCGGCAGCCTTAAGCAGCCTTGGACTCATCCAGCAGCGTCTGCATTTCGCCCTTCTGATACATCTCAATCATGATGTCGGAACCGCCAATCAGCTCACCCTTGACGTAGAGCTGGGGAAAGGTCGGCCAGTTGGCGTAATGCTTCAGGTTTTCGAAGATTTCCGGGTCGGCCAGCACGTTCACAGCCAGAAATTCCTGCACACCGCAGGCTTGCAGAACTTGCGCTGCTTTAGAAGAAAAGCCGCATTGCGGAAACTGGGGCGTGCCTTTCATATACAAAACAACGGTGTTGGTGGTGACTTGGTCACGAATTCGGTCTAATGCGGTCATTTTTACGCTCCTGAACAATACTTGACTGGAATAGTCGGGAATTATACTCGTGGTGGGGGTGACGTCAAGCCGGCTTAGGTGTGCTGTTATTCAGGTAAGGGCTGATAAAAGCCTTGTGGATCAGGTGCGGGATCAATAAATGCGCGGGCATGCGCAGCCAATGGGCGCGAACATAGGCTGCCTTGCGGGCGATTGGACTGAATGCATCATCGCAGCTGGCATGAGTTGGGGCGAGCGCACGGGTGAAAATGCTGTCCATCAGGCTTAATAGTGCAGCGTGAGGGGCAACCGAGCGGAGGTCATGCCACAGGGTTGGGGGGATCGGGGTATCCAGGAAATACTGCGTGTAGCGAAGCGCGTAGTATAACGACCGGCCCAGTTGTAGCTCTTCTGCACGCGCTACCAGGCGCGGCCAGAAATGAGGTGTTTCCGCTTCGTGACGCAGCAAAAGATCGAGATCGGTCAGGTCTCTCAGGCCGTGCGGCAGTTCGCCATCGTGAAACAGATGGGTAGCCGAATGCAGAATGCGGTCCTCGGCAGAGAATACATACACGCCAGGCATGTCACCCCCTGCGGGCACAATACGGTCGAGTAGTTTCTGCGGGTCGGGAAAATAGCGTGCAGTATCGGGAAGGATGGCGTGATGCACATCGATCACCGTGGCGCGGTGCAGGTGCTGCATCGGTGGAATTTCGTGCATCCAGCGCCGGTAGTAGCGCTCGTCATAAGGAGACAAACCCGTTGTA
>JBKJIS010000095.1:0-5182 GCA_046598305.1 Thiobacillus sp. | reverse complement strand
AGACCGGAGTCGGTTGCAAACGCGCGGGTCTGGCGCTCGCGCGCATAAACAAACGGCCGGATGATGCGCAGGTCGCCGGCGTCGTTCAGATAGTGCGGCGACATCGTGCGCATTTTTCCGCCGAAGAACATCGACATCATCAGCGTTTCGGCCAGGTCGTCCAGATGCTGCGCCAGCGCGACGACGTTGCAGTTTTGCTCGCGCGCAATGCGATACAGAATGCCACGACGCATGCGTGAGCAATACGCGCAGAACGAATCGGATTCCTTGGTCAGCGTCTTTTGCCCTTCGGCCACGATCGGCTGTGATTCCAGAAAGTAGGGCACGCCGAGATCGGCCATATACGAGATTAACGGTGATGGGTCGTACTGATCCGACTGCGGGTCAACCGTGCACGCCAGCAGTTCGAATTTCACCGGCGCTTTTTGTTGCAGGTGATGCAGCGTATGCAGCAGCGACAGCGAATCCTTGCCGCCCGACAAACCAAGCAGAATACGGTCGCCATTACGGATCATGCGGTAGTCGCCAATTGCGCGCCCAGCGGCGGTAAGCAGTGAACGCGCGGGGTTTACCCAACCTGATGGTGTCGTGTCATTCATACGGAAAATTGCATCGAGTGGAGTTGTGCGTAACGACCCTGCTTGGCGATGAGTTCAGCGTGGGTGCCAATCTCGACGATGCGCCCGCCTTCCAGCACCACGATCCGGCTGGCGCGTTCGATGGTGGAAAGTCGATGCGCGACAACCAGCGTGGTGCGATTGGTAATCAGGGTATCGAGCGCGGCCTGCACGTGACGCTCTGATTCGTTGTCGAGCGCCGAGGTCGCTTCATCCAGAATCAGCAGCGGTGCGTTTTTAAGGATCGCGCGGGCAATGGCAATGCGTTGGCGCTGGCCGCCGGACAGCCGCATGCCGTTTTCGCCGATCAGCGTATCGAGACCCTCAGGCATGGCCTGAATAAAGTCCCACGCGTGGGCCGCGATGCAGGCGTCACGGATCTCATCAGCGGTGGCGTCGCGCTTGCTGCCGTAGGCGATGTTATGGCCCAGCGTGTCGTTGAACAGCATCACGTCCTGCGACACCAGCGCGATGTGGCTGCGCAGGTTTTGCAGGCGGATGTCGCGGATATCGTGGCCGTCGAGTGTGATCGTGCCGGCGTCGGGATCGTAGAAACGTGGCACAAGATTCGCAAGCGTAGTCTTGCCCGAGCCGGAGGCGCCAACCAATGCGACGGTCTCGCCGGGCGCGATGTCGAGAGTGATGCCAGCCAGTGCGGGCGTGGTCTTGCCGGGATAGGTGAGCGTCACGTCGCGCAGGGATAGCCGACCTTCGATGCGGGTGAACTGCTGTGTGCCGCTATCGCGCTCGGCGTCCTGGTCGAGCATGGCGAAGATGGTTTCGGCTGCCGCCAGCCCGCGCTGCAACTGGTCGTTGACGGCGGTGAGCCGTTTCAACGGCGCGAACAGCAACAACATCGCCATGAAGAAGGCGACGAAGCCGCCCACCGTGATGGCATTGCTGGACGCCTGCCCGGCCGCGATGTAAACGATGAGGGCGAGCGCCACCGCGGCGATGAACTGGATCACCGGCTCGTACACCGCATTGGCGGCGACGCGCTTCATCTCGAACACCCGCGCCAGATTGGCGGCCTGACGGAAGCGCGTCTGCTCGTAGTCCTCGCCGCCGTAGAGCTTGACCACGCGATGCCCGCCAATCGCTTCGTCGACCACCTGGGTGATGTCGCCGATGTTTTGCTGCGCCTTGCGCGACAGCCCACGCAAGCGCTTGCTGGCGATGCGAACGATTAACAGCGTGAGCGGCACCAGCGCGAACACGATCAGCGTCAGCCGCCAGTTCAGCCATAGCATATAGCCGAGCAACCCTAAAATTGTAACGGTGTCGCGCACCAGCGTGGTGAGCGAACTGGTGGCCGACTGCGTCACCTGGGTGACGTTAAACGCCAGTTGCGCGATCAACTGGCCGCTCGGGTTCTGGTCGAAATAGCGCGTCGGCAGCGTCATCAGCTTGTCGAACATGGCGGCGCGCAAATCCATCACCAGCCGGCTGCCGACCCACGCCATGCAGTAGGTGCTGATGAAACTGGTGATGCCGCGCACCAGAAACAGCGCCAGCAGCAGAATCGGAATCCAGCGTATGAAATCCTGGTCTTTGGCGACAAAGCCTTTGTCCAGCAGTGGCTTGAACAGCGCCGGCAGCATCGGTTCGGTGGCGGCAGTCAGAATCAGTGCGACGATGGAAATCGCAAACATGCGCCAGTACGGCTTCACATAGCCGAGCAGGCGGCGGTACAGGGCGCGGCTGTCCGGGACCGGCTTCATAGCAGCAGCAGGGTGGCGAGCCCAAGGAAGATTAAAAATCCCATGCTGTCGGTAACAAAGGTGAGCAGCACCGACGAGCCGATGGCCGGATCGCGCTTGATGCGCTCCAGCGTCATCGGAATGAGGATACCCGCCAGCGCCGCCACCAGCAGATTCAGCAGCATCGCCAGCGCCATCACCCCGCCCAGCGCCGGATTGTCGTACAACAGCCAGGCGAAGACGCCGACCACCGACCCCCACATCAGGCCATTGAGCGTGGCGACACCGATCTCCTTCAGCACCAGACGGCGCGCGTTCGCGGGTGTGATGCGGCCGAGCGCCAGCCCGCGGATAATCAGCGCGATGATCTGGTTGCCCGAGTTGCCGCCGATGCCCGCGATGATGGGCATCAAGGCCGCCAGCGCCACCAGTTTTTCGATGCTGCCTTCGAACGCGCCGATCACGCGCGAGGCGATGAAGGCGGTACACAGGTTGAGCGCCAGCCACATCCAGCGGTTTTTCGCCGAACGCCAGACAGAGGAGAACAGGTCTTCCTCCTCCTTCAGGCCGGCCATCGACAGCATGTCGGCGTCGGCCGATTCGCGGATATAGTCGACCACCGCATCAACCGTCAAGCGCCCGATCAGCCGCCCCGCGATATCGACCACCGGCGCCATCACCAGGTCATAGCGTTCGAACGCCTGCGCGGCTTCGTGCGCCTCGTCATCGGGGTGGAATTTCACGAAGTCCTCGACCATCACCGCCGCCACCGAGACCTCGGGATCGGTCGTCAGCAAGTGCTTTAGCGGCAGCACCCCGATGAGCGCGTCGTCGTGGTCGACCACGAACAACTTGTCGAGCTGATCGGGCAGTTCGCCCAGCCGGCGCAGATAACGCAGCGCGACTTCCAGCGTGACGTCGACGCGAATCGTCACCATCTCGAAATCCATCAACGCACCCACCGTGTCTTCCGGGTAGGCCAGCGCCGATTGCAGGTGCGCGCGCTTCTGCGCGTCGAGCGAGATCAGCAGTTCCTGGATCACGTCGTGCGGCAGATCGGCCGCGATGTCGGCGATCTCGTCGGTGTCGAGCGACTCGGCGGCAGCCAGCAGCTCCGCCTTGTCCATGGTCCGGATCAGCGATTCGCGCACCGAATCGGAGACTTCCAGCAGAATCTCGCCGTTTTGCTCCGCTCCGACCTGATCCCACACCATTTGGCGCTCGTCCAGCGGCAGCGCCTCCAGAATGTAGGCAATGTCGGCCGGGTGCAGCGTTTCCAGATGCCGCTGCAACTCGGTCAGGTTCTGCTTGTGCACCAGATTCTCGACCAGATCCTGACGCGCACCGCCCTGCTTGTGGACAAGCTCTTCCACCAGCCGCATTTTGGCGAGCAGCGTCTGCACCTGCGCCAGGCAGTTTTCCAGGTTGTCTTGCGACTGGTTTTCGAGGGAATCGGTCATGATCGGGCCGGGTTGCGAACGGCCGATTGTAGCGCGTTACAGCAGATATCCGAGTTGACTATCCCCGGTTAACGCGGCACCTGCGCGTAGCCCATATAACGCTTGATGACCGCAACCCGCCGCTGATAGGCGCGTGAACTGCGGTTGTTTTCGAACCAGCGCGGGTTGGGCACCATGGCGGCCATGCGGGCGGCCTGGACGCGGCTGAGGTTGGCGGCGGAGGTTTTGTAGTAGCGGTGGGCGGCGGCTTCGGCGCCGTAGATGCCGTTGCCCCATTCGATGACGTTGAGGTAGACCTCGAGGATGCGGCGCTTGCTCCAGGTGGCTTCGATCATCAGGGTGATGATGGCTTCCTGGCCTTTGCGGATGAAGCTGCGATCGCCGGTAAGGAACAGGTTTTTGGCGAGCTGCTGGCTGATGGTGGAACCACCGGCGACGAGCTTGCCTTTTTTCAGGTTCTTTTTAACCGCAGCTTCAATGCCTTCGACGTCGAAGCCTTCGTGCGAGAGAAACTTGCCGTCTTCGGCGGCCACGATGGCGCGCTTCAGGTTGATCGAGATGCGGTCATACGGCACCCACTTGTGGCGCAGTTCGGCGCCGGGTTTTTTGTCCTGCTGGCGTTCCAGCCCGGCCGCCATGAAGGCGGTGGATTGGGGGTTGTGATCGATCCACCACAGCACGTGCGCAAAGATCCACAACTGATACAGCAGCACCAACGCGATGGCGACTGCTACCGCCTTGCCCAACCAGCCCAGCAAGGTGCGCATCATGTGCGAAGTGCCTCGATGACGGGCGCAGTGTCGGGACGGACGCCGCGCCACACGTAGAACGCTTCGGCGGCCTGTTCGACCAGCATGCCGAGGCCATCGGCGGTGGCCGCGCCGTGTTTGCGTGCAAACGTGAGGAAGGGTGTATCGCGTCCGTACATCATGTCGTAGGCCAGCGTGTCGGCAGTAAAAATCTTGGGTGACAGCGGGGGCAGTTCGCCAGCAAGACTGGCAGCAGTGGCATTGATGACGAGTTCAAACGGGGCGTCGGCCGCCTCGAAACTGCATGCCGTGATGCCGTGGCCAAACAGCTCAGCCAGTTCTTGCGCACGGCTGACGGTGCGGTTGGCGATGACGAGTGCGGCGGGCTGTTGGTCGAGCAGCGGTTCGATTACGCCACGTGCTGCGCCGCCCGCACCCAGCAGCAGGATGCGCTTGCCACCGAGTGCCTGATTCAGGTTGCGTGTGAGATCCGCCACCAATCCGGCGCCATCGGTGTTGTCGCCCAGAATGCCGTCGATATCGAAGCTGAGTGTGTTGACCGCGCCGGCGCGTTGCGCACGCGCGCTCAGGCGCTGGGCCAGTTTGCAGGCTTCTTCCTTGAACGGCACCGTGACATTGGCGCCGCGCCCACCGGC
>JBKJIS010000076.1:0-5405 GCA_046598305.1 Thiobacillus sp. | reverse complement strand
GTGAGCGCCTTGAGCGTTTTTGCCAGCGCTACCAAGGCCTGATCCCCCGCAGCATGACCGAGTTTGTCGTTGATCGACTTGAAGTGGTCGACATCGAGCAATACCAGTGCAATGGCGTGGCCGCGATCAGCCAGGCCGAGCATATGCGGGAACTGGATCTCGAAGGAGCGCCGGTTGGGCAGGCCAGTGAGCGAATCAGTCAGGCTGAGTGTGGCCAGCTGTTCGCGCTGATCATGCAACTGCTGCGCGATCCGGTTGATGTCCGCAGCCACGGATACGGATTCCACATAACGCGTCACGATGGGGGGCGCAGATTCATTGCGGGTCAGGCCCGCGAGTGCGTGCAGTACCGCGTCGATTTCCTGCATCAACGGGCGGCGCAGCCGCAACACCACCACCACCAGCAACAGCAGCACGGCTGCCAGGGTCAGCATGCCGGCCAGGATTTGCAAACGTCCGCCGTAAGGAAACCGTTGTATGGGTGACTGCGCCATCAGCGTCCAGCCCATGGCTGGCAAGGACAGGCTGATCTGACGCACCGCTCCCTCCAGGCTGCCACTGCTGATCACCGGCTTGCCGGCTGCATCGATGAGCGTGATGGCATGTCCGGGCTGGGTGGCGTCGTCAATGATCAGCTGCAGTTGTTCCAGCCGCACGCTCAAAAACACCCTACCCAGTACCTCGCCCCTCACGTCATGCACCAGCGCATTCAGGTCGGCATGCTCCAGCCCCGGCATATCGCGATGAATCAGCACCTGATCCTTCATGCGAACACCGTGTTGGCGCAGATCGCGCAGGCAGCTCGGCCCCAAGCGCAGCAGGTTGGTATCGCCGTACACCTCGCCCTGCGGACTGATCAGCGCCAGTCCCAGAATGTTGGGCATCAAATGCTGACGCGACATCGCCCATTGCTGCTTCTCATCGGTGGTGCCGACCAGCATCACGTTCTGCAATTCCGGATCGCGCGCCAGGTTATCTGCCACTTCACGGTAATAATCCCAGCGCCGCAGCACGCTGGCCCGCGCCTGTGCGGCCTCCACATTCAACAGGTGTTCCTCGGCGGCGTTATTCGAGCGCAGGCTGAACAGCAGACTCAAGGCCATGCCCAACGTAAACAGGCCAATCACACCCGCCAATAACCAGATGAACCGCTTGCGCAGCGACACCAGCCGGGGTTGAGCATTGGCTTTAACGGTCATGCTTCAAGCACGCGACAGCACGCGTAGCGCCTGCCGGATCGCCTCGCCCACCGGCAGATCGGCCGGCAGTTTACGCAGTGCCTCGGTGGTCTCGCGCTCGTTGTAGCCCAGCGCCAGCAGCGCCTGGCGGACGTCGTCCGACACGCCGGCCGATTCCGCGCCGGCAATCGCCCCGGCAAACACCGGCCTGCCCTTGAGTTCGAGCAGCAGCCGCTCGGCGGTCTTCTTGCCGATGCCGGGAACTTTGACGATGCGCCCGACTTCCTGCGCGGCGATCGCCGCCGCCAGGTCGTTAACCGACAGGCCGGACAACACCGACAAGGCGGTTTTGGCGCCAATGCCCGAGACTTTCAGCAACTCGCGAAACGCCACGCGCTCGATATCGCTGCCAAATCCATACAGCAAATGCGCATCCTCGCGAATCGCCTGATGCGTCAGCAAACTCACTTTTTCGCCTAATGCCGGTAGATTGTAGAAGGTGCTCATCGGCACGTCGATCTCGTAGCCGATGCCGTTCACATCCACCAACACCTGCGGCGGCTGCTTGGCTGCAAGAATACCGATAATTCTGCCTATCATTTGTTGCCCTTATTCGTTGTCATGATTCACACCAGCCGTCCGCCTTTAACGCGATAACCCGCGGTGGAATGTTGGCCCAGCCGACTTCCATGCGCGTGAGTAATGGCGCAGGCGAGCGCGTCGGCGGCATCGGCAGTGGGCGCGGCAGGCAGGCTCAACAAGCGTTTGACCATTTCCTGCACCTGTTCCTTGGCGGCCTTGCCCTGGCCCACCACGGCCTGTTTGATTTGCAGTGCAGTGTACTCGGCAACCAGCAGGTCATTCGACACCGCCGCACAAATCACGGCACCCCGTGCCTGACCCAGCAACAAGGTCGATTGCGGGTTGACGTTGACGAAGACAATTTCCACCGCGCAGGTATCGGGCTGATAGGTGGCGATGACTTCGTTCATCCCCGCAAACAACACGCCCAGCCGTTGCGGCAAGCTGCCTTCACCGCTTTTGATGACGCCGCTCGAAATGTAGGACAGTTTCTGGCCGCTCTGCTCAATCACGCCAAATCCAGTGAAGCGCAAACCAGGATCGATACCCAGTATGCGTAAGGGGTGAGGGGTGAGGGGTGAGGATGCGAGCTTGGAAGCCATCATTTTTTAGCTGGTTCTCGCTGGTTTTTGAGTAGGCCACCCAATAAGCTGAACAATCGATCCATCTGCATTTCGAGTGCGGCCTGTGGCGAACAAAAACCCAGATCCTGAGCAATTCTGTATTGCGTATCGAGTTCACTTAACGAGCCGCGCGCCACGATCAGGAACTGCGAAAACTCGCGGCTGGACCGACGTGCTGCGCCTTCCGCAATATTACTGGGAATCGATACAGCTGCTCGCCGCATCTGCGCCACCAGACCAAACCGCTCGTCAGCAGGAAACCCTGCCGTCAATTCGTACACCTGCTTCACCAAAAGCATGGCTTGCTTCCAAGCCACCAGATCATGGTGAACCCGCTTCACGCTTCACGCCTTACCCTTCACCTGGAAGCACTGCATTGGTATAGACATCCTGCACGTCGTCGAGCACGTCCAGCGCATCGAGAATCTTTTGCATTTTCACCGCGTCGTCACCCGTGAGTTCGGTTTCGACCTCGGGCCGCATGGTGATCTCGGCGACCGCCGGCTTGAATCCGGCTTTTTCCAGCGCTTCTTTCACCGCTTCGAAGAGGCTGGGATCGGGCGAGGTCAGCACTTCGATCGAGCCGTCTTCGTTGGGGATGATGTCGTCGGCGCCGGCGTCCAGTGCGATTTCCATCACCGCTTCCTCGTCGGCACCCGGCTCCAGAATGATCTGCCCGCAATGCTTGAACTGGAACGCCACGCAGCCGTCGGTGCCCATATTGCCGCCATGTTTGACGAAGGCGTGGCGCACATCGGCAACCGTCCGCACCTTGTTATCGGTGAGGCAGTCGACGATGACCGCGACACCGCCAATTCCGTAGCCTTCGTAGCGTGCTTCCTCGTAGTTCACACCGTCGAGCTGGCCACTGCCGCGCTTGACCGCGTTTTCAATGTTGTCCTTCGGCATCGACTCGGCCTTGGCCTTTTCAATTGCCAGCCGCAGCCGCGGGTTCATGCCCACATCGCCGCCGCCCATTTTGGCGGCCACGGTGATTTCCTTGATAAGCTTGGTAAAGATCTTGCCGCGTTTGGCATCCTGGCGTCCCTTGCGGTGCTGGATGTTGGCCCATTTCGAATGTCCTGCCATGTCGATTCCAACGCAAAAATAATCGGAGATTTTAACACCGTGGCCCATTCTCTCAGGTTTGGCATCGACCTTGGCGGCACCAAAATCGAACTGATCGCACTGGATTCGACCGGCCAGGAAGTGCTGCGGCGCCGCGTGCCCACCCCGCAAAACAACTATGTGGCCACCGTGGCCGCCATCGCCGCACTGGTGCACGAGGCCGAAACCGAGCTGAAACAAAGCGGCAGCGTCGGCATCGGCACACCCGGCGCAATTTCGCCCGCCAGCGGCCGCATGAAAAACGCCAACTCAACCTGCCTCAACGGCCAACCGCTCAAAGAAGACCTTGAACGTGCGCTGGCTCGCCCGGTGCGGCTGACCAACGATGCCAACTGCCTGACTCTGTCGGAAGCCACCGATGGTGCCGCCGCCGGTGCGGCCGTCGTATTTGGCGTGATCCTGGGCACCGGCGTGGGCGGCGGCATCGTCGTCAACGGCCGCGTGCTCGATGGCGCCAATGCCATTGCCGGGGAGTGGGGCCATTCGCCGCTGCCCTATTTCCAGTTCGCGCATGCCCAGGCTGACCGCGCCTCCACCGGCCAGCACCCCGCCACCGGAGAAGCACTGATCCATCCGTGGCCGAGCCCACGCGAACCCGACGCCGCGCCGGCATGTTATTGCGGGAAAAAAGGCTGCATCGAAACCTGGCTGTCGGGCCGCGCGCTGGCGGCCGACCATATCCGCTACGGCGGCGAAGACCTGCCCACGCACGAAATCGCACACCTGGCGCAAGCCGGATACGGCCCCTGCAATGCCACCCTGATGCGCTACGAAGAAAGACTGGCGCGCGCGTTAGCCAGCGTGATCAATCTACTGGATCCGGACGTCATCGTGCTGGGCGGCGGCGTGTCCAACATCAGCCGGCTCTATGACACCGTGCCCAAGCTGTGGCCGCGTTATGTATTTTCCGACCGCATCGACACCAAACTGGTAGCGCCGCAACACGGCGACTCCAGCGGCGTGCGCGGCGCGGCCTGGTTGTGGAATGATTAGCCGAACCCTGCACGCCGCCATTAGAACTCGCTACAATTTCCAACATCACGCTTACGGGAACCGACATGACCGAACCGATACTCATCGCCAAGAACGCCACCACCGACTTGCTGTTGCTGCCGCAAATGGCCAACCGCCATGGCCTCATCACCGGCGCCACCGGCACCGGCAAGACCGTCACCCTGCAAACGCTGGCCGAGCATTTTTCCAGCCTCGGCGTGCCCTGTTTCATGTCGGACGTGAAAGGTGACCTGTCGGGTATTTCGCAAGCTGGCGGCAGCAATGCAAAAGTAACGGAGCGGGTCGAAACGCTGAAGCTCGAAGGATTTGAGTACCAGGGCTACCCGGTCACTTTGTGGGATCCGTTCGGCACCAACGGGCATCCGGTGCGCGCCACCGTGTCCGACATGGGCCCGCTTTTGCTGGGACGGATGCTGGATCTGAACGAGACCCAGAGCGGGGTATTGAATCTGGTGTTCAAGGTGGCCGACGACAACGGCATGCTACTGCTCGACCTTAAAGATCTGCGCGCGATGCTCGCCTTCGTCGGCGAAAATGCCAAGGACTTCACCACCGATTATGGCAACGTCTCGCCCACCTCCATCGGCGCCATCCAGCGTGGTTTGCTGTCGCTCGAATCGCAAGGCGGCGCGCAGATTTTCGGCGAGCCCATGCTCAACATCGCCGACCTCATCCAGACCGACAACGGCCGCGGCGTGATCAACATCCTGTCAGCCGACACGCTGATGCAGTCGCCGAAAATGTACGCCACGCTGCTGCTGTGGCTGCTGGCTGAGCTATACGAAAACCTGCCCGAAGCCGGCGATCTCGACAAACCCAAACTGGTGTTCTTCTTCGACGAAGCCCACTTGCTGTTTTCCGATGCCCCCGACGCACTGGT
>JBKJIS010000304.1:0-10721 GCA_046598305.1 Thiobacillus sp. | reverse complement strand
TCCCAATTGGCAGGCAATTCGCCGTTCATGCGGCGCACAAACTCAGCCGCTTCAGCCGGGTAAGCTGCTTTGTATTCAGCGAACTTGTTGTTCCACAAGGTTTCCAGGCCCTGGCCCTTGGTTTTGGCATCCCAGCCCGCGTAAATGTCTGCGGGGATTTCGAACGGCGGGTGGTTCCAGCCGATGTTTTTGCGGGTTGCCTCGACTTCAGCCGCGCCCAAGGCTTCGCCATGCACTTTGGTGCCGCCTTCTTTGTTCGGCGCGCCCTTGCCAATGACCGTTTTGCAACAGATCAACGTGGGCTTGTCGGTGCTGGTCTTGGCCTTTTGAATCGCGGCTTCGAGCGCAACGACGTTGTGACCATCCACGCCTGCGATCACGTTCCAGCCATAGGCTTCAAAACGCTTGGCGGTGTCGTCGGTGTACCAGTGTTCGATATGGCCATCGATCGAAATGCCGTTGTCGTCCCAGAAGGCGATCAGCTTGCCGAGCTTCCAGGTGCCGGCCAGCGCGCAGGACTCGTGCGAGATCCCTTCCATCATGCAACCGTCGCCCAGGAAGGCGTAGGTGTGATGGTCGACGATGGTGTGGTCGGGCTTGTTGAATTCGTGGGCAAGCACCTTTTCCGCCATGGCCATGCCAACGGCATTGGTGATGCCCTGGCCGAGCGGGCCGGTGGTGGTTTCAATCCCGGGCGCATAACCGTATTCGGGGTGACCCGGCGTCCTGGAGTGCAACTGGCGAAACTGCTTGATATCTTCCATCGACAGGTCGTAACCGGTCAAATGCAACAGCGCATAAATCAACATCGAGCCGTGGCCGTTCGACAACACAAAACGGTCGCGGTCTGCCCATTTTGGATTGGCCGGATTATGACGCAGGTGGTGATTCCACAGCGTCTCAGCGATTTCCGCCATGCCCATGGGCGCGCCGGGGTGGCCTGATTTGGCTTTTTCAACGGCATCCATTGCAAGCGCGCGGATGGCATTGGCCAGGTCGTTACGAGTTGGCATTGCGTTCCCTTCAACTAAGTAAAAAACTGTCGCATCCCACCCGGAATTTAAAGTTGCGCAAATTTAAATTTGCGCAAATCCAAAGTTGCGCAATGGCAACTGGGCAGAATATGCAAAAACCTTGATTATCCGTCAGCAGGGCGGGCTTTCGCAAGCCGCGTCCAAAGAGGTCAAAAGAAGTGCCAAGACAAGGAGTTAAAGCAAAAGCCTCAAGCACAGGCTCAAAGTTGAGGACTAAATTCTTTTTATCTGGCCCATGTGTTGGCTTATGCGCCGGCCGCTTTGAGCCAGTCACGCCACAAAACGAACAGCTCGGGACTGGCGGAAGCCACGACCGAGCGCTCCCATATATTGGCGGTATCAAAGTTACCCGTCAAACTGGACAGCCGCCCGCCCGCTTCCTCCAGAATCAGCGCGCCAGCGGCGTAATCCCACAGTTTTTGGCCGCCATGCACATAAATATCAAAGCGTCCGGCGGCGGTATAGCACCAGTCCAGTGTGGAGGCACCGAAATTGCGCTGCGAAGCATAAGGTGGCCACGACGCCAGGCGCCCGGCCAGCTCACGATTGATCCGTTTCATCTCCACGCCAGCCAACGCACGCCTCAATTCGGTGGCAGGTGCGCGCAAAGGCAAGGGCGTGTCATTCAGAAACGCGCCGCACCCCCGCTCGGCCGAAAACATCTCATCGGCGATGGGGTCGTACACCACGCCCAGCACGCGTTCGCCTTTATAGAGATACGCCACTGACACGGCAAAATAAGGCACGCCGGCGACAAAATTGGAGGTGCCATCAATCGGGTCAACACACCACAACCCATCACGGCCTGCATTCCAGGCATCGTGCTGCTGCTGCTCGGTCATTTCCTCGCCCAGCACCGGCACATTTTTGATGAGCGGCAAGGCCGCCTCCAAGGCGTCCTGTGTTGCCGAATCCGCTTCGGTAAACAGGCTTCCATCCGGCTTGTGGGTGTGCTTCACCTTGAGAAAACGGGGTGTCACTTCGCGTTGTGCGACTTCGCGAACCAAGGCTTTGACGTCTTCAAGCATGGTCAGCCTCGCACGCAATAGCAATAAACAAATTCCTGCATGTCACGCCTCCTTCCACTTGATCGAGCAGCCCATGCTGGGGATTTGTTCCGCGGGACCGCGCTGGGTCATGGCAACTTCCCGCATCGCTTCGAACAGATCGCGGCGCACGCCATCGGGCGCGGTTTCCTTGCGCGATTCGTCGAATCGGCCACGGTACTGCAACTCGAAATCGCGATTGAAACCGAAAAAGTCAGGCGTGCAGACTGCGCCGTAGGCTTTCGCCACGTCCTGCGTTTCGTCGATCACATAGGGAAACGGAAAGCCGAATTCCGCCGCCACCTTTTTCATGTTGTCGAAGCCATCCTCGGCGTACTCGCTCGGGTCATTCGACATGATGGCGACAGCGTGGACGCCGTGCTGCTTAAGCTCAGCCAGATCGCGCACCAGACGCGGGCGAATGGCTTGCACATACGGGCAATGGTTGCAGATGAACATCACCAGCAAGCCATTTGGCCCCATCGCGTCCGCCAGCGACCAGCGCTTGCCGTCAACGCCGGGCAAGCTGAAATCAGGGGCCTTCCAGCCAAAATCACACACCGGGGTAATGAGGGAAACCATAACGTGCTCCGTAGAAAATCAGGGTAGAGAATCAGGGTATCCCCGCCATAATAGCAAGATGTCCGCGCCACGCTTTTATCTTAACCAGCCGCTCGCACTCGGCGCCCGTTTCAGCCTGCCGCCCGGCCCGGCGCGCCACGCCGCGCGCGCGCTGCGGCTGGCGATGGACGATACGGTCATCCTGTTCAACGGGCAGGGCGGCGAATACACCGCGCGCATCGAGCACCTTCACCGGGACGAAGTCGCAGTCGGCATCACCGGCTTTGCCGACATCGAACGCGAATCGCGCCTGCGCGTGATGCTGGCACAGGGTATTTCAAGCGGCGAACGCATGGACTACACCCTGCAGAAAGCGGTCGAGCTGGGGGTGGCAGCGATCCAGCCGATCGCCGCCAAGCGTAGCGTAGTCAAGCTCGCGGGCGAACGCGCCGACAAGCGCGTCGCGCATTGGCAGGGGGTGGTGGCGAGCGCCTGCGAACAATGCGGGCGCAACCAGGTGCCTGGTGTGGCCGCGCCCCTGCCGCTCGCCAGCTGGCTCGCGCAGCATGCGGGTGGACGGCTGCTTTTTTTATCGCCGCTGGGCGAGGCGCGACTGGCCGATCTACCCCGCCCCGCCGGCACAGACTGCCTGGTGGCAGGCCCGGAAGGCGGATTCGAAGCCGATGAACTCGCCGCCTTGAATGCGGCGGGCGCGCAGGGAGTGCGGCTGGGGCCACGGGTGTTGCGTACCGAAACGGCGGCGCTGGCGGCGCTGGCCGCGATGCAAACCCTTTGGGGGGATTTCTGAATAAATCACAGCCGTAAAAAAGCCGGGCTTGCGCCTGGCAGCCTGTCGGACTTGAAGATAATCGGCTGCAAATCCGCCTGGCCGGCCCATATTTCGCCGTTTTTTTGGTCCATAGAACGACTATTGACCTGCAAAACCGTCAAAATCTGTCCTCGCCCATCCGAATTTTCGCTACGATTCTTCAAGTCCGACAGGCTGCTAGTGTAAATAAGAACAGGTTTTCGTAAAACGCTTGAGCCAAAAAAGTATGCTGTAATGAATTTGGTATTGCCCATCGCACGGTCGCCGTGCTGTTGTTCACCATCAGACAAGGAAATACGCCATGAAAAAACTAAACCTGATTCTCGCCGCCATGATTCTTGCGCTGGCCGGTAGCGCCTATGCACAAAAGGCGGACGCGCCGAAGGCAGTGACTGCGGCACCGGCCGCCAAAGCAGCGCCAAAAGACGCCAAGGCTGAACTCATCGATATCAATTCTGCGGACGAAAAAACCTTGATGACACTCAAGGGGATTGGCGACGCCACAGCCAAGAAAATCATCAAGTCGCGTCCCTATAGCGGCAAAGACGATTTGGTCATGAAAAAGGTCGTCAGCGACAAAGTTTACGTCGACATCAAGGACCAGATCATCGCTAAGCAGAAAAAGTAGTTGAACCCCGAGCCAGCGGGTCGCATGCCCCAAGGCGTGAGACTTTGGGTGTATTAAAGTAAAGGCCCTCATGTACGTGAGCGACTCGAAAATTGACTTGCTGGAGTGAGTCGTGCCACCCATTCGATTATTCCAGGTTTTTATCATTCGTCTTGCTGGCGCTCTGCATAGCAGGGGGGTTTTCGGTATCCTTACATATTGACAATCCCATAAACCTGCCCAGATCAGGACACTCCTTTGAAAGACAACAACGATTTCGTTCACTGGTTCCGCTCCGCTGCTCCTTACATTCATGGCTTTCGTGGCAAAACATTCGTCATTGCCTTCGGCGGTGAACTGGTGGCCGACAATGGCTTTGTGCAACTGGCGCATGATGTCAATCTACTCAACAGCCTGGGTGTGCGACTGGTGCTGATACACGGCGTGCGGCCGCAAGTTGAAGCGCGGCTGACCGAGAATGGCACGGCGATCCGGTACGTAGGCGGACTGCGCGTAACCGACGATGCGGCACTTGCCTGTGTCAAAGAAGCTGCCGGAACGGTACGCGTCGAAATAGAAGCCCTGTTGTCACTGGGGCTGGCCAACACGCCCATGGCCGGCGCCAGCATCCGGGTGGCGTCCGGTAATTTTGTGACGGCGCAGCCTTTGGGCGTACGCGAGGGCGTGGACCTGCTGCACACCGGCGAGGTGCGCAAGATCGACGCAGCAGCGATCCGGCGGCGTCTCGACCAACACGACATCGTGCTGCTATCCCCTATTGGCTACTCCCCAACCGGAGAAATATTCAACCTCAGTCTGGAAGATGTGGCAACGCAAGCCGCAGTCGAACTGGCCGCGGACAAGTTGATTTTTCTGATGGATACTGAAGGCGTGCCTGACAAAGGACGCAAAATTCATAACGCACTCACCGTCAACGAGGCGCGCAAGGTGCTCGAAAAAGCCGGCCAGGGCAAGGCGCGCAAGCTGCCCGAAGATGTGGGCTACTACCTGCCCTGCGCGATTACTGCCTGTACCCAGGGGGTCAAACGCGCGCATCTCATCAGCCGCCACCGCGACGGCGCGCTGCTGTCCGAATTGTTCACCCGTGAAGGCGTCGGCACCCTGGTCACCCCCGCGCCACTGGAAACCCTGCGCGCTGCCACCATCGACGACGTCGGCGGCATCCTTGGCCTGATCGAACCGCTCGAGCGCGAAGGTATTCTGGTACGGCGCTCGCGCGAGTTACTGGAAATGGAAATCGACCGCTTTCTGGTGCTCGAATCCGATGGCGTCATCGCCGGTTGCGTGGCGCTTTACCCCTTTCCGGAAGAACAGGCCGCAGAACTTGCCTGCCTGGCGGTCTCCCAGGATTTTCGCGGAAGAGGCTTCGGCGAGCTGCTTCTGGACGAAGCCGAGAAAAAGGGCAAAAAGGCCGGCTTGAAGCAATTATTTGTGCTGACCACTCGCACTGAACATTGGTTCGAAGAACGCGGCTTTGTTGATAGCAGCCCAAACCGTCTGCCGAAGGAAAAACAGGCGCTCTACAATTACATGCGGAAATCCAAGGTTCTGCAAAAGCCGCTGTAAAAAAGGAATGGGTTGCGTTCAATTGCCCTGGAGGTCAAGGGGACGGGCCTTCGCTTTACATGTAAACAAAGGCCAGACCCCATAGGCTCCTTGTGATTAAGGCACGAGGTTAAGGCATCGATGATGGGGCTTGCAGGGGCGCTCCATCTCACGCGCAAGAGGTTGAGCACCACGCCTTGGGCCATGAAACCTAACGCACATGTTGTGGGAGTATTGACTCCAATGGGCGTTAAAGGCCACATCCCACCAAGTACCGGGTCTTGGGAGTCAGTCGAAATACCATTTGCAGGATTCCGCGATCACTTCACTTCATCTATCACGCCCAAAATCAATGGTCCAATGAGCATTGAGCGACATGAGCATTGAGCTACCGCGCTCACCCGTTCAAGAAAGGCAAAAGCCGCAGGCTGGTCGGACTGGCGCTTCTTCGGTATAGTGCGTGTTCCCATTGCGGGAGAGCGCGGTAGCTGGCTTTAACAGTCAGACTTGGCCGCCACCGAAGGCGTAACCCACCCGGAATCGCTCAGGTAAAAAGGACCGCATTGGCAGGGTGTTCACACGCCCTGGAAACACTCTGGAGAGCGCGGGCGCTGTGTTTGCACACGGCCAGCCGCCACCGAAGGGGCAGCGGCGGTGTGGATGACTTACTCCACACCACCGTAATCTCTCAGGTACCAAGGACAGAGGGGTGAAGCGAGTCCACGCTGCGCCCTTTTTTATTTTGGTACCCCCATGTCCGATCAAACTGCACTCAAACTCACCCCGCTCAACGCGACCCACCGCGAATCCGGCGCCAAAATGGTCGATTTCGGCGGTTGGGACATGCCAGTGAATTACGGTTCACAAATCGAAGAGCACCATACCGTCCGAACCGGATGCGGATTGTTCGACGTCTCCCACATGTTGCCGTTGGATATCCGGGGCGCGCAGGTACGTGCGTTTCTGCGCCGGCTGGTGGCCAACAACGTCGACAAGCTTCAGCTACCGGGCAAGGCGCTGTATTCCTGCATGCTGAACGAAGCCGGCGGCGTCATCGACGACCTCATCATCTATTTCATGGACGAATCCTGGTTCCGCCTGGTGGTGAACGCTGGCACCGCGGAAAAAGACCTCGCATGGATGCAAAAAATGAACACCGAATGGGGCATGGGCCTCACGCTGACCCCGCGCCGCGACTTGGCGATGATCGCCATTCAGGGCCCGAACGCGACGCAGGCACTGAACGAAGCACTGCCCGGCGTCGACAGCATCACCGCCAATCTCAAGCCCTTTAACGCCGCGGCCATGGGCGAGATGTTCATCGCCCGCACCGGCTACACCGGCGAAGACGGCTTTGAGGTGATGGTGCTGGCAAAATCCGCGCCCTACTTCTGGAAAGCGCTGGTTGAAGCCGGCGGCAAACCGATCGGGCTGGGCGCGCGCGACACGCTGCGCCTCGAAGCCGGGATGAATTTATACGGCCAGGACATGGACGAGACCACCTCGCCGCTGGAGTCCGGCTTGTTGTGGACAGTAGACATGAAAACCGAACGCGACTTCGTCGGCCGGGCTGCGCTGGAAAAAAGCGAAATCACCCAGCAACTGGTCGGCCTGCTGTTGCTCGACAAAGGGGTGTTGCGCGGCCATCAAAAAGTCATCACCAAACATGGCGTGGGCGAAATTACCTCCGGTTCCTTCTCGCCTACACTGCAGCAATCGATTGCGCTCGCACGCATCCCGCTTGGCATTGCACCCGGCGAAGAAGTCGAGGTGGAAATCCGTGACAAAAAACTAAAAGCCAAAGTGGTGAAATATCCCTTTGTGCGCAACGGCAAGGCTCTGATTTAGGCAAGGCTCTGATTTAATTTAACGACTCATTTAACGACTCGGCACCGGCGCTTGAAACACGCCCTGCCTGCACCCTGACTTTTACATCACTTTCTTCTGGACCCCGCCATGAATATCCCAGCTGACCTCAAATACACTCCCAGCCACGAATGGGTGCGCATCGAAACCGACGGCACACTGACTGTGGGCATTACCCATCACGCTCAGGACTTGCTTGGCGACATGGTATTCATTGAAAGCCCGGCAGTCGGCCGCGCCCTCAGCAAGGGTGAAGAATGTGCGGTGGTCGAATCGGTGAAAGCGGCCTCCGATGTCTACGCCCCGGTTTCAGGCGAAGTGATCGCTGCAAACGGCGATGTCGAATCCAGCCCCGAACAGGTGAATCAGGATGCCTATGCTGCATGGCTGTTCAAGATCAAACCCGCTGACGCAGGCGAAGTGACCAGCCTTCTGGATGCGGCGGCATACCTGAAACTCGTCGAGGCTGACGCCCATTAATTTCAATCATCATGCCTTTCATACCTCACACCCCTGAAGACGTCACGGCCATGCTCGGCGCCATTGGCGCCGCCAGCATCGAAGATCTATTCGACGAAATTCCGCCTGCACTCAAAGCAGGCAAACTGAAAGATGTGCCAGAAGGCCTGTCCGAAATGGCGGTCGCGCGGCTGATGCAGGAGCGCGCATCGCAGGACGGGTTTTGGTCCAACTTTATCGGCGCGGGCGTCTACGAACACCACATCCCCGCAGCAATCTGGCAGATCACCACGCGGGGCGAGTTTTACTCAGCCTACACGCCGTATCAAGCTGAAGCTTCGCAAGGCACGCTGCAGTTGATCTACGAATACCAGACCATGATGACCCGCCTGACGGGTCTCGATGTGTCGAATGCCTCAATGTACGACGGCGCCACCGCGTTGGCCGAAGCGGTGTTAATGGCGGTGCGTTCCCACAAGAGTTCACGCCGCGTGCTGGTGCCTAAAACCGTGCACCCGATCTACCGTCGCGTGGTTCACACCACGGTAAAAAATCAGGGTATTGAACTGGTCGAGCTTGAGTACGATCCCGCTACCGGACAATCCATCCTGCCAGCCGATGCAGGCAGCTTTGCCGGGTTGGTGATCCCGCAACCCAACTTCTTCGGCGTGCTGGAAGACGTGCACGCGATGACCGACTGGGCACATGCGCAAGGTGCGCTCGCAATCGCGCTGGTCAACCCCACCACACTGGCGGTGCTGGAAGCGCCCGGGAAATGGGGCGGCCAGAATAATCAAATCGCAGGTGCCGACATCGCCGTGGGCGAAGGTCAGCCGCTGGGTGCGCCGATGGCCTCGGGCGGACCTTATTTCGGCTTCATGTGCTGCCGCCAGCAATTGGTGCGACAAATGCCGGGGCGCATTGTTGGCCGCACCGTCGATCTTGACGGAAAACCGGGGTTTTCGCTGACACTGCAAGCACGTGAGCAGCATATCCGCCGCTCCAAAGCCACCTCAAATATCTGCACCAACCAGGGGCTGGTCGTGACTGCCGCCACGCAATACATGGCGCTGCTGGGCCCGCAAGGCCTGGCGAGGGTGGCTTCGGCCAGCCATGCGGGCACGATGGCGCTGGCTGACAAACTGGCCGCGATTCCAAATGTCACGCGCGCATTTGCTTCACCTGCCTTCCACGAAGTCGTACTCAAGCTCAACGACAACGCCCATGATGTGCTGCGCGCGTTACGCGCCCAGGGCATTCTCGGCGGGCTGGATATTTCAGGCTGGTATCCCGAACTCGGTCAGGCGATTCTGGTCTGCGTCACCGAAACCAAAACGCCGGCTGATCTCGACCACTACGTGCAGCAGATGGAACGCATCCTGTCGAAGCGTCGTGAAGCGCCACCCTGCGCATACAAAAGTTAATCGGAGCCCGACATGAGCGATATCAAACGCGACAAGGAATTTTGGGAGTTGGCTGATTCTTTTATTGAATTGGCCAATACCCATTTGGGGGAACATAAACCCAGTCGAGTGAGTGCCACCGCACTCTTTGCCGCAGCAAGATTCAATGCATTCGTCATCACCGCAGCGACCGAAAGCAAGGAGCAGCTGATTACAGAGAAGGAAGCTGCCATCGCCTATTTTCTGGAGCAATACGAAACCATGCTGCGCGAGAATATCGATGAGCACTTGACCCGCTACGATAAAAAAATGGATTCGTGAGTACGCAATGCTGCACTTTGAATGTGAACCCAAGGGTGCAAGGATTCACCCCCGATATTTAATTGATTGATTTAAGGAAAACACACATGACAGTGACTTTAGGCGGCAACCCCATCGACGTTGCAGGCAACTTCCCCAAAGTGGGCGACACGGCCCCCGATTTCAAGCTGGTGAACGGCGATCTGACCGATGTCTCGCTGGCGGACTTTGCCGGCAAGAAAAAGCTGTTGAACATCGTGCCCAGTCTGGACACCGGCGTATGCGCCACATCGACCAAAAAACTCAACGACGCTGTGCTGAATGGTGCGGTGCTGATGGTGATTTCAGCCGACTTGCCGTTTGCCCAGGGCCGG
The DNA here is from genome assembly GCA_046598305.1 of Thiobacillus sp. GTDB lineage: Bacteria > Pseudomonadota > Gammaproteobacteria > Burkholderiales > Thiobacillaceae > Thiobacillus. The sequence continues at coordinate 676 of JBKJIS010000304.1, read as the reverse complement.
TTTTGTACTGCTGAAAGCACCAATAATGTGGTGACGCTTTCGACCATGCGTGGCGCAGAATTCATGCAGAACTATGGCGTAGCCATCACCAGCGGCCCGCTCTGCGGCGTCACAGCACGTGCCGTGATCGTGCTGGACGAGAACAACAAGGTGCTTCACGCTGAGCTCGTTCCCGAGATCAAACAGGAACCCAACTACGACGCTGCATTGGCAGCACTGAAGTAATTTTTTCACCATGCTGATATTCGACCACTCCCGTCCCGGCCGCACCGCTGCCGCTCAAATGCCTGCTGCTGGCGGCAATCTCGACGACCTGCCCGCCAACTTGCGGCGCAAGCTTGCGCCGGGGCTGCCCGAGGTGTCCGAACTCGATGTCGTGCGCCACTACACACGCTTGAGCCAGAAGAATTTTTCCATCGACACCCAGTTCTATCCGCTCGGCTCGTGCACCATGAAGTACAACCCGCGCGCGTGTAATTCTCTGGCGATGCTGCCGCAGTTTCTGGGGCGTCATCCGGCCAGCCCGGACGAAACCGGGCAGGGCTTTTTGGCCAGCATGTTCGAACTGCAGGAAATGCTGAAGGATGTGACCGGCATGGCGGGCGTGTCGATGGCACCGATGGCGGGCGCGCACGGCGAGTTCGCCGGGGTGGCGATCATTCGCGCCTACCACGAC
>JBKJIS010000245.1:0-12879 GCA_046598305.1 Thiobacillus sp. | reverse complement strand
CATCATCACGGCATCACCCAGAGTACGACCGGTCCAGGCGTAGGCGGCAGCCAGAACCATCAGGTATATTGCCAGGCCGTAGGCAAACGACATGATGATGAACATCGGCGCCAGCATGGCGGTGCCGTACAGCTCACGCGCGATCAGGAAGCCGAACAGCGAGCCGGTACCGGTCGTCAAAACCAGACGCCAGATGAACGCTGCGGTACCTGCCGCCTTGGAGTAGCGCTTGACGCTACGATCCATCATCGTCCACAAATAGACGCCCACCAGGCCAAAGAATCCGGAATACAGGAACACGTTCCAGGTGAACATCGACTTGAAGTTGAAGTGCGTCATCGCCACGATCAGGCGATCTGAACGGCCTAGGTCGAGCACCAGCACCAGCAGGCCGCCCAGCATTAATGCCAGGGCAAGGATCGCTGACAAAGGCGCTAGAGGCTTGTACATCGGTTTATTGAACACCGATGCAATGGATGCCACGTTCAGCGCACCCGATGCTGCCACAATCAGGAATACAGCAAAGACGTGCGGCAGACCCCAGACAATTTGATTGTCCATGCCGGTCACGACGTGGCCGTAGTGGTGCATGGTATTCCAGGCCAGTGCGCCGAACAGCACGAAAAGGCCCAGGCCCCCAAACAGCAACCAGTATTTGAGGCTGCCGCCCTCTACTTCGCGGAAAGTAATGCTTGCCATGTTGATTTAGATTCCGTGATAGCGAACGCCAAGATTAAGATTCAGATCAGCACGTACCTGCTTGGTCGGCAGTTCGCGCAGTTTCTTGGAAATCTCACTCTCAGGATCATTCATGTCGCCAAAAACCAGTGCGTTATGGCCCGCTGCGGTGCAAGCCTCGACACAGGCCGTTGTACCATCGCCGCGGTCGATTTTTTGCACACAGAATGTGCAAGATTCCACGCAACCAATACCTCGCGGAACATCCGGCTTCTGCGTATCGTTGAGTGACTCATGCACCAAAGATCGAGCTTTGTACGGACAGGCCATCATGCAGTAGCGGCAACCGATGCAGGTGTGACGATCGACCAGCACTAGGCCATCCGCACGCTTGAACGATGCACCCGTAGGGCACACGTCCACGCAGGGCGGTTCGGCACAATGCTGGCACATCATCGGCAGATTGGTTTCCATCTGCGTCAACGGATCCTGCAATTCCAGCTTGCGGATCCATTGCGGCGCCTGCTTGGGATGCGCGCTTTCTGCGACCGGTGTTAAACCGTTCTCAGTATTGCACGCGGTCACACAGTCATCGCAACCGGTCGCGCATTTGGTTGCATCGACCAGCATGCCCCAGCGCACGGCGCTGCTGGCGGCCTGTTCTTCCGGCCGGCCATGCGCCACTTGATACAGCATCACGCCCGGCACAATCGTCAGTCCCGCAGCCGTCGCGGCGGCGGCGCCGACAAAGCGGCGGCGTTCGGGCGAGGCGGGTTCGGCTTCAGGCATCGAATTATGTTCGTTCATTTGGCAACCCCGGCCATTTCTTCGGCGCTCAGCTTATTCTTGGACATCGAAGCGAGTTTATGCTTCAAATGTGCCGTCTCGGCGTTAAGCGGATGCATGGCGATCGAGCCCTTAGGCTTGGTGGAATGGCATTCAAAGCAATCAATTTTGACCGATGCATAGCTATGGCAGCTGATGCAGAAATCATCCTTGGCCGCTGCGACACTGCCGGTTTTCTCGCTGGCGTGGCAATTGATACATTCCTTCAGGCTGTATTTCTTGGTGCGAATACCTTCGATTACCGTCTTGTCACGGTGTCCATCCAGTACGTCCATGTGGTTGCGCCGCATGTACTCGGTGGGTTCCACACACTGCTCACCCTTAATGGCTTTGGAGATAACCGGTTGAGGTACACCCTTCGCTTTAGGCTGGTCTTCCGAGCCAGCCCAAGCCAAGGCCACAGTCGTCAACACGACCACACCCAACGCCAGGAATTGTTTCAAATTGACAGCCACGCTTAGTCACCCATGCCCATTTTGATATAGCCGGTTGGGCAGACATCCGCGCAAATGTGACAGCCGATACACTTGCCGTAGTCGGTGTCAACGTAGCGACCGACAGTTGGATTGTCCTTCTTCTTGACCTTGAACACAGCGACCTGCGGGCAGTACACCACACAGTTATCGCACTCGAAGCATTGTCCGCACGACATGCAGCGTTTGGCTTCACCAACAACAGCGGTGTCCGACAGTGCGTGCAAACGCTCTTCGAAATTGCCCAGTGCGCCCGCTTTATCGAGCACGGTTACATCGCGAATATTGCGATTCAAAGCCGGAAAATGCCCAAGGAACAGCTCACTATGCGCTGTAATATGACGCGCCGATGCATCTTCGAAGTTGTGCAGACCGATCTTGCTGGAGTCAGAGCCATGAACCAAGCCATGGGCCTCTTCAACTTCATGGCCGGTTTCCAGCCATTTGCGAATCTGGTCAAAGTGATGCACGTCAACCTTGGGACGCTTGCTGAGTTCCTTTTTGCCACTCAGGAAGGCATCAATGCCTTCGACAGCGATAGAGGCATGGCCGATTGCCGTGGTCAACAGGTGCGGGCGAATTACATCGCCGCCGATAAATACCTTTTCGCTTCCGGGAAAGCGATAGTTCTTGTCGGCTTTCATCAAGCCATTATTGTTGTTGAATTGCTCTAGGCCCGTAAAGTCGACGCCTTGACCAATCGCCGAGACGATCAAATCGGCAGGAAGATCGCGTTCCGTACCTTCCACGAGCTTGGTTTCTTTCCCTTCCATCACGAAATCAGAAACCCGCAAAGCGGTAGCACGACCGCGTTCGTCCAGGATCACTGCAATGGGGGTTACGCCACCCAGAATTTCAATCCCTTCTTGTTGAGCATGTTCAATTTCATGCTTGCTTGCGTTCATCTTGTCGATGGTGGAGCGGGAAACAAGCACCACTTCGGCACCTTCACGCGCAGAAACCGATGCAACGTCATGTGCCATGTGACCAGAAATCACGTTTTCTGCGCTCGGACGCTCGTCAACGGTACCCGACTTGGTCACGTTACCCAGACGACGTGCAACGGTTACCACGTCGATCGATGTATCGCCGCCGCCGATCACGACAACGCGATTGCCGACGTGTTGGAGACGTCCTTCGTTAAAAGCCCGCAGGAACGCAACGGCTGTTACACAATTGGGGGCTTCTGCACCGGGTACGGGCAACGGACGGCCTGATTGCGCACCCATCGCCATGAAAATCGCATCATATTCCTTGTCGATTTCTTCGTAGCTCACATCAGAGCCAACGCGCGTCTTCAAGCGGGTTTCAACACCCATTTCGATAATGCGGCCAATTTCCGAGTCAAGCATTTCACGCGGTGTGCGGAAGCCAGGAATGCCGTAGCGCATCATGCCGCCCAGCTCGTCATGCTCATCGAAAATCGTGACGCCGTGACCGCGCAAACGCAGCTGGTAAGCCGCGGCCAGGCCAGCAGGACCCGCACCGATGATGGCGACTTTTTTACCGGTGGACGTGCCAGCCGGTGTGAATTTCATGCTGTTTTCAATACCCCAGTCGCCAATGAAATGCTCGACCGAGTTTATGCCAACATGGTCTTCCACCATGTTGCGGTTACAGCCCGATTCACAAGGAGCTGGGCAGACACGGCCCATGACAGCAGGAAAGGGGTTTGCCGAGGTCACACGCTCGAATGCATATTGCTGCCAGGTTACGCCAGCGGGCGGCTTCTCAATGCCGCGTACGATGTTCAGGTAGCCGCGAATATCCTCACCTGCCGGGCATGACCCTTGGCAAGGCGGCGTTGCCAGCATGTACTCGGGACACTTATGGGTCCAGCTGGCCTGGAAAATCACGTCCTGCGAAGAACGGAATTGACCCTCTTTCTCGCCTTCTTTATAACGACGATATGAAAGGCCTTCGGTTTTTGCTTGATTCGTCGTGACAGCCATGCTGGTTCTCCTAACGCTTACGTAATTAAAGATAGATAAATCGCAATCAGCCCGCTTATTCAGCTTTTTCCAGCTTGATTGCCTTGCTGACCAATTGATGCACTCCGCCCACCATGCTCATATCGAAGCCATACTTGGGCAATACTTTGGTGAATTGCGCTTTGCAAATCGCGCAGATCATGGCCATGAAATTGACCTTGTGTTCTTTGACCACATTATTCAGTGCGGTGGCACGCGGCAACGCGCCTTTGACACGGACTTCCAACAGGTCGTCGGTCAAGATGCCGCCGCCCCCACCGCAGCAGAACGTGGCTTCGCCAATCGTTTCGTCTGCCATGTCGTGGAAATTATTCACCACCGACTTGATCAACTCTCGCGGAATGGTGAACTGACCACCCGGCTCGGTACCCATGCGTGAAGCACGCGCCACGTTACAGGAGTCGTGATACGTCACGACGAGATCGTCGTTAAGTGACGGGTCAACTTTGATCTTGCCTGACTTGATCAGGTCATTTGTCAACTCACAAATGTGCTGAGGCTGCGGGTAATTCGGATCGAGTTGCTTCTGAAATTCGATCGAAAAGGGATCATTACCGCCATAGCCTATACCAGTCAGCGTATTCCAGAAGCTATAAGCGACGCGCCAGGCGTGACCGCACTCCCCAACCACGATGCGTTTGACGCCCAGTTCAATGGCCGAATCACGAATGCGCATTGCGACCTTGCGCATGGTGTCATAGTTGCCGTTGAACAGGCCAAAATTGCCAGCCTCAGATGCATGGGTGGACAAGGTCCAACTGATGCCGGCCGCATGAAACACCTTGGCATAGCCAATCAGCGACTCAACGTGCGGCTCGGAGAAAAAGTCAGCCGACGGCGTGACCAGCAAAACCTCTGCGCCCTTCACATCCAGTGGCATTTTGACTGCAACGCCGGTTTCAGCCTCGATGTCTTCTTCCAGGCCTTCCAGCGTATCTTCCAGCGCTGGGCCAGGCAGACCGAGGTTGTTACCGATTTTCTGGACCTTGGCCAGAATTTCGTTTGAGTACTTCTGGCCCATGCCTACATGGTTCAAAATCTCTCGGCCGGCCATGGTGATCTCGGCGGTATCAATGCCATAAGGGCAATAAACCGAGCAACGCCGGCATTCCGAACACTGATGGTAATAGTTGTACCAATCACCCAAAATGTCCTGGGTCAGGTCTTTGGCACCAACCAGCTTGGGAAACAGTTTGCCAGCCGTGGTGAAGTAGCGGCGATAGACCTGACGCATCAGATCTTGCCGTGCAACCGGCATGTTCTTGGGATCCGACGTGCCCAAATAATAATGGCACTTGTCCGTACATGCGCCGCAGTGCACACACGCATCCAGGAAAACCTTCAACGAACGGTACTTGCCCAGCAAGTCGCCCATCTTGTCGATTGCCCGTTCCTTCCAGTCTTCAGGCAGCTCGTGCGGATATCCCATGAAATCCTGAACCGGCTTGGTTGCAGGAAAGGTTCTGACGTGTGCCATCACCCCCTCCTGCAACTTGGGGATCTCGATTTCGTTTTTGATTTCCGGAACGTCAAATACTGGAGCGGCCACTTGTAAGTCCTTTGTCCGTGCTTATCTATCGCTAACTAAAATCAACGAATTATTTTGTCTGGTCGAGCTTGGCTGCCCACGCTGCGATATGGCGACTTTCACGTGGGTTGTCTACCTGGTTGCGCGTAGGGCTGAAGAACAGGCCCGGAGCATGCAACAGCTTGCTAATCGGGAAAATCAGCATCAGAAACGCCACGAGTGCCAGATGCGTCAGCAGAATCAGATCAGTGGGAACTGGCTGCACGTCAAAGTACATCAGCCCCATGAAAAACATTTTCAACGCAACGATGTCAGTGTGGACGACAAAGGTCATCAACATGCCCGTTACGCCAATTGCAATCAGTAACACCAGCATCAGATAGTCAGACGGAGTCGAAATATAACGTACCCGATCTACCAGAAAGCGGCGAGCGAGCAGGCCGAGCATACCGATCACCATCATGAAACTGGCATATTTACCAAATGGCTGAATAATATCGACCCAGAACCACACAGGTTGCGTGAAATAGCGCAGATGACGCAGCAGCACCAGCAACAAGCCAAAATGGAACAACCAGCCGAAGACCCAGATCCATTTATTGGCCTTGAAGAGCGATTCAAAAACAACCACTTCTTTGGCCATGCGATAAATCACCCCGCTACGCGTAGTTGGCGCAGGCGTGGTGGGTATCTTTAGCGGCACAGGCGTGCGGCTATAGTCGACTATCTTGTAAGTCAAGCCGATTATCATCACCAACGCTGCGATGTAGAACATCCCGGCGTAAATTATCGTCACTGTAGACAAACCTGTTCCCCTAACTTCTCATTTGTTTCCGAATCAAATGTACTCGTAACCCATGCCTGCAAATTTGATTTGGAAACAAATGCCAGAAATCAAAGTCGCCCCGTAATATTTACCGAGGCGACTCGACAAGCTTACAACTTAGATACAGCCGGTCGGCTTGGGCAGGCCAGCGATCTTACAAGCCTGCTTGGCGGGACCGTAGGGGAACAACTCGTACAAGTACTTGTTGTTGCCTTTATCGGCACCGAGCTTCTTGCCGATTGCCTTGGTTAGAACGCGAACAGCCGGTGCGATCTGATATTCAGCGTAGTACTCACGCAGGAAGTTAACGACTTCCCAGTGGCCATCGGTCATGTCTACCTTCTCTTCGACAGCCATGTACTTGGCAACATCTTCGTTCCATTGCGACAAGTCGATCAAATAACCTTCTTCGTCGACGTCGTACTCTTTACCAGCGATATCTACCATGGGCATAGCAATACTCCTTAAATTGAATTTACAGCCAAGACTGACAGCTATTGTGTTCTGCAACCAGATCCACAAATCCGCCGTAATCCACGACATTGACTCCGTCCAACACACGCCCGGACATGCCACGCGCCGCCAGATCAGGACCGAGAGCGTAAATCTTGAGGTCAGCTGCGGCTGCCTGGATTTTCGCCGCTGCCGTGCTGCCCTTCGTCACCGCGTAGACCGCGTCTTCGATCAGCAATACAGCAGAACCTTTTGTAGCCATGGCGAGACAGCTTTCCAGCGAACCCCGCTCCGTAGCCGATTTATTCACAATATGCAGCATATCCGTCTCCTTAGAAGCTGATCACGACGTCTTGCTCGGCCATGAGATTTGCCATCTCATCAACCGAGAGCACGGTCACATCTACAATCAGGTCTTCTTCAGTCAGACCACGAACATCCATCGATTTCTGGTCGACATACAATTTCTCGACGTCGTAGCCATCCAGCGCACGATAGGTCTTGGAAAAATCCTTAACCTCGATGCCCTTGGTGTCGACGCCCTTAATCAGCTGATACACACCATCATCAGTGAACACCATGCTTACATCCTGATCGAAAGCGGCGGTAATCAGCACAACTTCCAGACCTTCCAGCGCATACACAGTACCGTGTGGCGCCTTGCGGTTCAGGAACATGAATTTTTTGATGATGCCGGAGCCTTCATCCATATCGTCCATTTCGCTCATCTTGAATATCTCAATATTTGGCCATCAATCGCCGAACGTCACGAGACGATCGTACTGAATACCCATTTCAACCAGCTGACCCAGACCCGAGATGCGGAAGTTGTCGCCCAACACACCGTCCGTGATACCTCGACGCTGCGCAGCCGCCACGCACACCACCAAATCCACGCCATGATCAGCCGCCAGCTTTTCCCAGCGCGCAGCGACATTGCGGTCGTCCTGCGGCGGCGTTGCAAGCCGCGTGGCGTTATAAACACCGTCATGGTAGAAAAACACGCGCGGAACTTTGTGACCCTTCTCGATCGCCGAACGGGCAAACATGAAGGCAGAATCACTGGCCTGATGGGTATAAGGCCCTTCGTTAACAAGTATGCCGAATTGCATGGCTAGCTCAAACTCCGAAAAAACAGTGTATTTTATCAAACCACCGCCGCAGCCTTAGCTGCGGCGGTGTCGACAGCGTCCAGAAACAGCTTAGAAGCGAATATGCGCTGAAGCGTTCAGGTTGGCACGACCACCCCGCCAGTTATCGATGTGATACTTGGTGAAGGGCAGACCGGTCTTCTCAAAGAATGCGGGCCAGCCAATACGATCGATCCAGTCAATCATGCGCTCCCAAGGTTTGCCATCTTCCTTGTAAGTAGCCAGGATTTTCTTGACCACCACAGCAACTTCAGGCCAACGCGGTGCGTTGTTCGGCAGACCGGAGGCGACCAGTTTGTGGAAGGTCGGCTTCGAACGTGCATTCGAGTTCTTGCCGCCCACCCAGATTGCCAGCTTCGAATGCTCGGGATCGTTGATCTGCATGGGAGGACAAGGAGGGAAGCACGCGCCACAGCAAATGCACTTCTTCTCGTCAACTTCCAGCGAAGGCTTGCCGTTCACCAAAGCGGGACGGATCGCCGCCACCGGGCAACGTGCCACAACCGAAGGACGCTCACACACGTTAGCAACCAGATCATGATTGATCTTGGGCGGCTTGGTGTGCTGAACGATGATGGCGATATCCGCTTGGCCGCCGCAGTTGATTTCGCAGCATGAAGTCGACATCTTGACGCGGTTAGGCATCTCGCAATTGACGAATTCTTCGTACAGCTCATCCATCAGCGCCTTGACCACGCCAGAAGCATCTGTGCCAGGGATGTCGCAGTGCAGCCAACCCTGGGTGTGCGAAATCATCGACACCGAGTTAGCAGTACCCCCAATAGGGTAACCCTTGTCGTTCAGCGCCTTGATCAGCGGCTCAACTTTGGTGCCATCAGCCACCATGTATTCAATATTTGAGCGTGCAGTAAAACGTACGAAACCGTCACCAAACTGGTCGGCAATATCCGCCAACTCACGAATGGTGTAGTGATCCATTTGACGCGCTGTGCCGGCTTTGACCGTCCAGATTTCGTCGCCAGATTCAGCACGGTGATAAAGAACACCTGGCTTTGGATGACTATGGAAAGACCACTTTCCATAGTTTTTCACCATCACGGGGTGCATGTAGGGCATCGGATCCGGAGCGCCGGATTCAATAGGAGGACGCATTTCTGCCATGTTATATCTCCAACAGATTTAATACGCGGGCCTCGACACGCGTCGAGACCCGGGGTAAGGCGACTATTAAGCTGCGGTCGACTGCTTGTACTCGTTCCACTTCTCGACTTGCTCGTCCCAATCGTCGGAACGGAAGTACGGGTTGGAACGCGGCTCTTTGATCATGTTGGGATCAACCGGAATGTCCATGCCTTCGAGGAAGTTGGTCAGGCCGATACGCTCGATCATTTCACCGGTACGCTCGTGCTCCAGCGCATTTTCAGCAAAGAAATCGAGGATGTTGCGAGCCAGCTCGTTCAGCTTTTCGAAATCTTCGTCAGACTCGAGCTTCATGAACGGAATGACTACGGTACCCATGGTAGCGCCGATCTTCAGCACACCTTTACCCCCCACCAGGATCGACACGCCCTTGTCAGCGCCAGGCAGCAGGCCACCCGGGATAACGTTCAGACAATGCATGCAGCGCACGCAGTTTTTGTTGTCGATGCACATGACGTTGCCATCACCCAAAGCTGCGGTGGAAACGGTTTTGCTGGCGACCAGCTTGTCGGCGGCAACCAGGGTGATCGCCTTGGTTGGGCACTTGCTGATTACGTCATTGACCAGATCATGCATGCCGTGCGCTTTGTAGTAGTCCTGAACCTGCGCTTCGTTGACGCGTATGTTGTCGCGCCAGGTGCCAATGGTGGCCATGTCGGAACGCTGAATCGCGTTGACACAATCGTTCGGGCAACCCGAAAACTTGAACTTGAATTTGTACGGCAACGACGGCCGGTGCATGTCGTCGAGGTTGTTGTTGATGACGGTGCGCAGTGCCTTGGCTTCGTCATAGCAGGACATTTCGCAACGGGCAGCACCAACGCAGGACATCGAGGTACGCAGTGCGGGACCCGCGCCACCCAAGTCGAAACCCATCTCGTTGAATGCATCAAATGCAGGCTGCACGTCAGCGGTTTTAATGCCCTGGAACATAATGTCGCCAGACTGTCCGTGGAACGCGATCAGGCCCGAACCACCGGTGTCCGACCAAACATCACACATTTTGCGCAACAGGTCTGAGCTGTAGTGCATGCCTGCGGGCGGTTGCACGCGCAGGGTATGGAATTCTGCAGCCTCAGGGAACAGCGGCTTGTGGTCGGCATCTTTCAATTCGGTAAAACGCGGAATGACGCCACCACCATAACCGAACACTCCAACCGTACCCCCCTTCCAGTAACCCGTTTTGGTCTGGTAAGACGTTTCCAGCTGACCCATCAGGTCAACCATCATGTCATTGTCTTTCGCGAGGCGCTTGAGGCCGGTCACGAAGCTGGGCCACGGGCCTTTCTCGAGCTCGTCCAGATTGGGCGTATCAATCATTTGCTTTGCCATTATCTTCTCTCCTAGAAAAATTCGAAATGCCCGCTCAGCCTGCTGCTCAACGGTATACCAACATATTATGGGCTTGACGGTATAAACACCATCATTCCGATGGGTAAAACGTCTACGCCATATGGGTAGGTACAAACCTACCACTAAGGGGTAGGCCGTTTCCCCAACATGGTAATTCCACTCTACAAGAAAGAGTGAGACATTACGCAACCGCCACATTAACCCATAAGAGTATTAAAATATTGTTGCGAACGCAAGCCCATGCATCCTACAGGGTTGAAATATCACGCCACCGCCTCATTCAGAATTTTTGCGTGCGCTTTCTTCAATGCACTGACCCGACAATTCAACTAGACCGGACTGAAAACACATGCCTGAGATCACCCCCATAGATAAGTTGCGGCTGCCCTTTGGCGGTCAGGAAATTGAATTCCAGAATTTCGTTCACGAATCAGGGGGGGTCCCTTTTCTGCGCATTCGCATTCGCGAAAACAAGCGGTTTACTATTTTTGAAGTGGATCCAACCAGCGCGCAGAAATGGGCTGATGTTATGAATGCATGGGCCAAGGAGCACGCCGGGGAAGTGTCATGACATGGGCTAGCTGGCCAGAAGACAAGCCGGAGGAGTACATCCCGAACCTGATTGATCTGCAATTTGACCTGGTTGGAACGACTATCCAGGCCGACAATGCACAATTGCTGTCTGATGCGATATTGAATCTGTTACCTTGGCTGGGAGACCATGCTGGTATGGGCATACAGCATCTGAAAGGTGCTGAAACCAACAGCGGGGATATCACGCTGAATATTAACCGGCGTACCAAAATGTTCATGCGAGTGCCCAAGACCCGGGTGGATGACATGCAAATACTGTGCGGAAAAACGCTCGATTTGAGCGGCCACTCTTTGCAAATCGGCAATTTCAAAACGCGTGCCTTCACGCCTTTTGCAAACATTTACGCTCACTTCGTTGACACAGGTAGCGCGGGTGAAGAACAATTCGTTCAGGATGTGATGCGCGAACTCGACGGACATTTTAAGCTGCGTTGCGGATTTATCTGCGGCAAGCAGCAAACTCTGCAAAGCGCATCGGGCCCGCTCTATGGCTATAGTCTGATGTTGCACGACGTACCACCCCACAAATCCCTGCAAATTCAGGACGAGGGCTTGGGGCGCAATCGTTTGTTAGGCTGCGGGATTTTCATCCCGCATAAATCCATTGCACCAGTCGTACCGGTGAATCATTAAAAACCAAACTTTAAAGGAGCAGTAATCATGGGTTATATGTTGAACGGCGAAGAACTGGAAACGGGCGAAGATGAATTCCTGCTGGAAGCCAATTTCAGCGACGAAATCGTGCCGATTATTGCTGAGGCGGAAGGCATCAAGCTGACCGACGTGCATTGGCAAGTCGTCAATTTCCTGCGCGACGCCTACAAGGAAGACGGTCAGACCCCCAACTTCCGCAATATGCTCGCCGGATTGGATGAGATGCACCCGGGCGTGGACTGGAAGAAAGTGCTGTACGAGCTGTTCCCCAACCAGCCCGCACGTCAGGGGGTCCGCGTCGCCGGCCTGCCCAAGCCTTTCGGTAAAGGCGGCTACTAAGCAGTACGGGGGCAGATCCTGTGCAGTTTATCGCGCTGCTGCCCCCATTTATCGTGCCTGAAGTCACTATGTCCAATACGGTTGTATCCACAGATTCCCTTGCCAGCCAGCGCGACAATCCCAGCTGGGTGGTGATCGACTGCCGCTTTACGCTCACCGAGTCCGAAGCCGGTCGGCGAGCCTATGCGGCAGGCCATATACCCGGTGCGCGCTATGCGCACCTTGACGAAGACTTGTCTTCCCCTGTCACGCCTTCCAGCGGACGCCATCCGCTGCCCGACCTGGCCACATTTTGCGCGCGTCTGGGGGCCTGGGGTGTCATGCCCGATTCCCAAGTGGTCGTCTATGACGACAGCTTTGGTTCGATGGCGGTACGCCTGTGGTGGTTGTTGCGCGGATTGGGTCACAAGAAGATCGCGCTGCTTGATGGCGGTTTGCCGAAATGGACGCGCGAAAAGCGTTCACTGACTGACGCGCTGCCCGCACTTGCTGCACAGACTTACCCTTGTCCCGACCGCCCCAGTTGGGGCGTGGACACAGCAACGGTCGACAGCATCCGTCAAAGTACGGCGCACAAACTCGTCGACGCGCGCCCGGAGCAACGTTTCAGCGGCGAACGTGAACCCCTTGATACGGTGGCCGGCCACATACCCGGATCGGTCAACTGGGTGTTCGAGGAAAACCTCGACATGGACGGCACCTACCTTCCCGCTGACGAACTACGCGAAAACTACACCCGGCTTCTGAATGGTGTTGTGCCAGGAAACGTCGTCCACACCTGCGGTTCCGGCGTCACCGCCTCCCATAATATTCTGGCGATGGAAATTGCCGG
>JBKJIS010000277.1:0-2686 GCA_046598305.1 Thiobacillus sp. | reverse complement strand
GCTGACGGTGGAGAAGCCAGGTCGGGGAACGCTTGGCAACGGCTGCTGCGTTGGCGGCGGAAAACACATCATTTGGAGAAAGCACCATGACGGAAATTAAATCGCAAGACATGCCGGCACCGGTCAGCGAAGAGCGTGATGACATCGGCAGGCTCATCGCGGCAACGTACGAGAGCAGCCGTGTTCACCCGGACGCCGGCAGCGACAATGGCTGGCTGGTAGCGGTGGATGGCTCCGACCACAGCCTGCGGGCCGTGGCGCAGGCTGTGGGACTTGCGTCGGAATCGCGCGCGAGCGCAAGCATCGACCTCGTCAACGTTCAGTCATGGCTCGGTAAGGAAGCGGCGGAAACGGAGTTGCCGAAGTGCGGCTGGGCGGCGACAGCGCCCGCCCGCGCGCTGCTCGACGCCGCAGGCGTGCCCTGGCGCGTGCATGTCGTCATGGGCGAGGTCGCGCCACAAATCGTGCGCCTGGCCGAAGCGCTGGGCAGCCGGGGTATTATTATCGGCGCGCGCGGCCTATCCTCCGCCCAGGCACTGCTGCTGGGTTCGGTCACCTACAAGGTGATTCACACCGCGACTGTTTCCGTCCTCGTCACGCGGTGATGGTGTTCTTTCTGTTTGGGACGATCATCGGCACAGCCGATAAGTGCCGCGCTGCTGCTGATGGCGGCGACGGAATTATTTCCGCAGGTCGCGCCTCACAGACTGGCCAAGGCGCGGCTTTGCAACTCAGAATGAGGGGGGTTGCGATGATGCGCTTGCTAGGCATCCTGCTGCTCGCGTCCGGTCTCGGCGCTTGTGCGCCGCCACCTTATACCAATGTCGATAACACGGAACTGAAAGCGCTGATGGAAAAGGGCGTGCCGTTGTATGACGTGCGCCGCGCGGAAGAGTGGCGCCAGACCAAAGTCGTGGAGGGGAGCCGCACATTGACTTATGTGGATAAGAGTGGAAAACCGAATCCCGACTTTTTGCCGCGTTTTACTGCCGAGGTGGGCAAGAACGATCCGGTTATCCTGATCTGCCGCACCGGCAGCCGCACCGACGCCCTGGCGCGTGAGTTGATGGCGATGGGTTATACGCAGGTATACAACGTGCGCCACGGCATCACGCGCTGGATCGGCGACGGCAATCCCGTCACCACGAACTAAAAAAACCGCCATGACCGATCCTGTCAAACCCAGCCCCGCCAAACCCAATACGCTGATCGAACTGCTGATCACCCTGATCATCCCCTCGCTGATTCTGATGAAGCTCAGCGGCCCGGAGGATCTGGGCGTTGTTAATGCGCTGCTGCTGGCGCTGGCTTTTCCGCTGTTATGGGGCGCGCGCGATTTTCTGATGCGGCGCAAGCTCAATCTGTTTGCCGCGCTGGGTCTTGTCAGCATCCTGCTCACCGGCGGCATTGGTCTGCTGCAACTGGATACGCAGTGGCTGGCGATCAAGGAAGCGGCGGTTCCCGGCGTGATCGGCCTGGTTGTGGTCGTCTCTGCCTACACCCGCAAGCCGCTGGTGCGGGTGCTGCTGTTCAGCCCGGCATTGATGAACGTCGATCAGATCCAGCAGAACCTGAACCAGCGCGGCACCGGCGACCTCTTCGAGGCCCGCCTGAAAACGGCTACCTGGATGCTGGGGGGCTCCTTTTTCTTTTCTGCGGTTATGAACTACATCCTCGCCACCTGGATCGTCGTGAGCCCGGCTGGTACGGCGGCCTTCAACGCGGAACTGGGACGTCTGACCCTGCTGAGCTATCCCATGATCGCGCTGCCCTCGATGCTGATCATGATGGCAGTGCTGTTTTACCTGACCCGCACGATCCGCGAACTCGCCGGGCTGAAGCTCGCTGAAGCACTCAAGCAGTGAAATATTGATTTCTTTTGTCTCAATGAAAGGGCCGCACGCATGAACAGCAAACCTGAACGAGATGTGGAAAAGTCCTACCCGTTGCCTGAATTCATCGCAAAATTGCGGCGCCTGGCCGATGCGCTCGAAGCAGGTGAGCGCTTTGAAATCCAGATCGCAAGCGAGCGGATTTCGGTGCCGGTTCGAGCGATTTGCAATATCGAACACGAACGAACCGACGATGCCGAGGAGATTGAGTTTCAGATCAAATGGTCAACGTCGCAGCAGTAGCCCGCATGACATGTGCGCCTGATAAACCGGAAACCGACCATGAACCCTGAACAGCAAAAATCCATCCTCGCCATCGCGCTCTTCGCTGCTTTCGCTGACGGCGCCAAGCACGACCGTGAACGTGAGGAGATCCGCCGCATCGCTGATTCGCTGGCCGCCGATGCCGGAGCGCCTGATCTGGCCCGGCTTTACCAGGATGTGCTGCTCAAGCGCGTGACGCTGGAAGCGGCTGTCGCTGCGCTGGCTGACCCGGGCGAACGCCAGTTGGCCTATGAGATGGCGGTGTGCGTGTGCGACGCAGACGGCCATCAGAGCGAGGCCGAGCGCGGTTTCCTGGCGGAGCTGAAAAAACTGTTGCAGCTCGACGCCGGGCAAACCGCCGCCTTCGAGCGCGAGGCCGACGCCATTGTCGAACTCGCCGAGGCCGCCGCGCCCGCCGCCGCTGTTGTCGCGTCCGACCCAACGGGTGCGGTGGTGGCGGCCCAGCCAAACGTGAGCGAGGCGGAGCTGGACAAGTCCATTCTCAACTACGCCCTGATGAACGGCGCACT
>JBKJIS010000153.1:0-6366 GCA_046598305.1 Thiobacillus sp. | reverse complement strand
CTTGTCGGCCGGCGCGATTGGTGTGGTGTATGGTGACATCGGCACCAGTCCGTTGTACGCGCTGAAGGAAGCCTTCAACGGCCCGCACGGCGCAGAGATCAATCACGACAACATTCTGGGGGTGCTGTCGCTCATGCTGTGGGCGCTGATCCTGGTGGTGTCGCTGAAATACGTGCTGTTCATCATGCGCGCCGACAACAAGGGCGAGGGCGGCATCATGGCGCTGATCGCGTTGACCCAGCGGGTGTTCCACACGGATTCCCGGCGCAAATGGCTACTGCTCACCCTGGGACTGTTCGGCGCCGCCCTGTTCTATGGCGATGGCATGATCACCCCCGCCATCTCGGTGCTGTCTGCCGTCGAAGGTTTGAAAATCGCGGCGCCCGCCTTGAACCGCTACATCATCCCGATTTCATTGACTGTGCTGGTGGGGCTATTCCTGATCCAGAGCCATGGCACCGCGTCGATGGGCAAGCTGTTCGGGCCCATTATGATTCTCTGGTTCATCGTGCTGGGATTGCTGGGGCTACTCAGCATTGTCCAAACGCCCGCGGTGCTGGTCTCGTTTAACCCGTATTATGGATTCGCTTATTTTCAAACGCACGGCATCACCGGCCTGATGATTCTGGGCGCGGTGGTGCTGGCCGTCACCGGGGGCGAGGCGCTGTATGCCGACATGGGCCACTTCGGCAAGCGCCCCATCCGCTATGCCTGGATTGGATTTGTTTTTCCTGCGCTGGCGCTCAACTATCTGGGCCAGGGCGCCCTGCTGCTGCGCGATCCCACTGCGGCCAAGAATCCTTTTTACCTGCTGGCCCCGGAATGGGCGCTGTATCCCATGATCGTGCTGGCGACGCTGGCCACCATCATCGCCTCGCAGGCGGTGATCTCGGGCACGTTTTCCATCACCCGCCAGGCCATTCAGCTGGGCTATATTCCCCGCATGGAGGTGCGCCACACCTCTGACCAGGCCATCGGCCAAATCTATATTCCCTTTATCAACTGGGTGCTGTTGGCGGGGGTTGCGCTGCTCGTCCTGGGTTTCCAGTCCTCCAGCAATCTGGCCTCGGCCTACGGAATCGCCGTGACCGGCCTCATGGCGATCGATACCATTCTGGCCTTCACCGTAGTGTGGGCTTTCTGGAAATGGCCGCGTCCCCTCGTCCTCGGTGGCGCGGCATTTTTTCTGATCATCGACCTGGCCTTCTTGGGCGCCAACGTGCCCAAAATTATTCACGGCGGCTGGTTCCCGCTGGCCATCGGGCTGGTGATTTTCACCCTGCTCACGACCTGGAAGCGCGGCCGCGAACTGCTCTTGCAGCGCATGCAGAACGACGACATCGACCTGACTGCCTTCATAGAAGGCATCGTATCGTTCGAGCATCAACGGGTACCCGGCACCGCCATTTTTCTCCACGCCACCGGCAAGGGTGTGCCGCATGCCCTGTTACACAATTTATCGCACAACAAAGTGCTGCATGAACGCGTCGTTATTTTGCGGGCGATCACCGAAGAAGTGCCCAGCGTCCCCGATGCGGAACGCATCCGCCTGACCCAATTGAAAAGCGGCTTCTATCGCCTGGAAATCCGCTTCGGTTTCCGCGAGGAACCGGACATTCCCAAAGCGCTCAAACTGTGCGATGCCCTCGGCCTGCAGTTCGAGATGATGGAAACCAGCTTCTTCCTCTCCCGTGAAACCCTGATCCCAACTAATTTGCCGGGCATGGCACTATGGCGCGAAAACATTTTCGCGGCGATGGCGCAAAACTCTGAATCAGCCATGCGTTTTTTCAAGTTGCCGGTCAACCGCGTGGTTGAGCTGGGTACGCAAATCGAAATTTAAAATTTTATAAATCGGCCTCACACGATGCACATCGGCATCCCCAAGGAAATCAAGGATCATGAATACCGCGTGTCGCTCACGCCCGAAGGGGCGCGTGAGCTGATCCAGGCAGGCCACACCGTCAGCGTTGAAACCCATGCGGGCACAGCGGTTGGTTTTAGCGATGATGCCTATCGTGCCGCGGGAGCCGCCATCGTGGGTTCCTCGATCGAAGCCTATGCGGCCGACCTGGTGGTCAAGGTAAAAGAGCCGCAACGCTCCGAGGTGGCTGCCCTGCGTAGTGGGCAACTGCTGTTCTGCTATCTGCATCTGGCTGCCGCAGCCGATCTTGCGCGCGAACTGATGGATCGAGGTGTGACTGCGATTGCCTACGAAACGGTCAGCACAGCAAGGGGTGCGCTGCCACTGTTGCTGCCGATGTCCAACATCGCCGGGCGGCTGGCACCGCAGATGGGCGCACTTGGATTGCACAAAACGCATGGCGGAAACGGCAAGCTGATTGGGGGTCTGCCGGGGGTAGCCCCTGCGCATGTGGTCGTCATTGGAGCCGGGGTTGTGGGCATGGGGGCAACGCGGGTTGCCGTGGGACTGGGCGCTCGGGTGACGCTGATCGACCATCTGGCCGACAAGCTTATCCAGGCCGAAACCCTGTTTGGCGCTCGGGTGGAAACGCGCTTCTCATCACCCGATGCCATTGCTGACAGCCTCGCGCAAGCCGATATTGTAATCGGCGCCGCACAAATTCCCGGCCGCCATGCACCTCGCCTGATCAGCCACGCTTTACTGAAAAAAATGCGGCCGGGTTCAGTACTGGTGGACGTGGCTATCGACCAGGGTGGCGTTGCGGAAACCTCACGCCCCACCACCCACAGCAATCCGTTCTATGTCGTCGATGACATCGTCCATTATTGCGTCACCAACATGCCCGGCGCAGTCGCGCGCTCCGCCACGGATGCACTCACCCACGCAAGCCTGCCCTACATCCTGGCATTGGCCGAACAAGGTTTGGCCGCAGCAGATACGGCGGCGGAACTTAAAGCGGGACTCCAGGTACACGCCGGACAAATCATGCACGCCGGATTGGCGCAGGACCTGGAATTAAATTAGCCGGAGCTTTCACGTTCGCGACTGACACAGTCAACCACACATGATCGATTACACGCAGATCAGCATCGAAGCGGACCACCAATGGCACGCCGGCGGGAATTTCCACCTGTTCCACCGCTTCGGCAGAGAGTCCATCCAGATGCATCACCAACCCGCGCAAAGTGTTGCCGTGGCTCACCACCAGCAGGCGACGGCCTTCTCGTAAACGGGGTACCAGCACCGCATTCCAGTAAGGCAACGTGCGCTGCTGGCAGTCGCGCAGGCTTTCGGTGACTGGAAGCGCTGCAGCATCGAGTGATGTATACAGCGGATCGAAACGCGGATGACGCGGGTCATTAATATCGAGTGGCGGCGGTGACTCAAAATAACCCCGCCACCAGCGACGCGAGGCTGCCTCACCCCAGGTCGAAAATATCTCGTGTTTGTTCATGCCCTGCAGTGAACCGTAATGCCGTTCATTTAAGCGCCAACTGGTCAACAACGGCACTTCGGGCGTGCCCATCGCGTCCAGCAGCGCCTCGGTCGTCTGACGGGTACGCTGCAACACTGAGCCATGCACCTCGTCAAAAACGAAACCTGACTGCGCCAGTTGCCGACCTGCTGCGGCTGCCTCGGCAAGACCCACCTCGGTCAAAGGAATATCGGTCCAGCCCGTAAAGCGATCGGTCAAATTCCATTCGCTGTGGCCGTGGCGAATGAACACCACCTGATGAGCGGGTTCGGTCATTCCGGAGACTCCGTCAGCACGTCATGCAAATAATGGCGATCAGCCCACGCATCCAGATGCCAACCCCGGCCATCAAAATAAAACCAGTTGAGCGCGCAGTTGGGAATGACGAAATCGCGTGGTGTGTGCAGCGGCCGGCCGGTGGCGCGACGATAGATCACGTCGAGCACCCCACTGTGGCTGACCACCGCAAGCGTCTGCCCGCTGTGGTGCCGCAGCAACCAGCCGACCCCCTCCCCGACTCGATCAGCCAAGTCATGCAGCGACTCGCCACGCTCGAAATCATACTCAAGATCACGCGCCACATAGTGTGCGTAGGCCTCCGGATACAACGCTGCTCCCTCGGCTGCCGTGATGCCCTGAAACACGCCGTAATGTCGCTCGCGCAGTTGCGGGAATAACTTCACCACCTGATCTTCACGCTGCGCCAACACCTGTGCTGTCTCAGTTGCCCGCAACAGGTCGCTGCTGTAAATCGCATGAAAGCGATGATGCGCAGCGTTGAATGCCATTGCCAACGCCTGCGCCCGCCCGGTTTTGTTGAGCGGAATGTCGGTGTGCCCCTGAATACGTCTCGCCACATTCCAATCGGTTTCACCGTGACGGATGAAACAGATACGGGTCGCTCCAGGATTGGAAACATGATGCATATCAAGTAGGTGCCATTGATCTATATCCAGTCTAGTGCCATCACACGTCAACAAAACAAGTAAGAAACCCGTTTTCGCAATCAAACAACACTTTTCCCGGACAACTTCAGAAATGGTGATATCTCAGCTTGACATACGTCGATATAAAAAGATATATTTATCCTTATATATGAGTGTTTCGCTGCGTTCGTATGGGCTAATCAAGCAATCAATCACGGGAGACGTGTATGGAAGCGACAACTTACAACTATAAGGTCGTCCGACAATTCGCCATCATGACGGTGGTGTGGGGCATTGTCGGGATGCTGGTCGGGGTGATCCTGGCCGCGCAACTGATCTGGCCGGACCTGACCTTTGGCATCGAATGGCTGTCGTATGGTCGATTGCGCCCGCTGCATACCAACGCGGTGATTTTTGCATTTGGCGGCTCGGCGATGTTTGCGGTGTCGTACTACATCGTGCAGCGTACCTGCCAGGCTCGATTGTGGGCCGAGAAGCTGGCAGCGTTCACCTTCTGGGGCTGGACCCTGGTTATCGTGCTGGCCGCGATCACGCTGCCGCTGGGCTATACCAGCTCCAAGGAATACGCTGAATTGGAATGGCCGATCGATATCCTGATTACGGTGGTGTGGGTGGCCTACGCGCTGGTGTTCTTCGGCACCATCGTCAAGCGCAAGGTCAAGCACATTTACGTCTCCAACTGGTTCTTCGGCGCCTACATATTGGTGATCGCGATCCTGCACATTGTCAACAGCGCGGAACTGCCGGTGACGCTGACCAAGTCGTACTCGGCCTATGCGGGCGTGCAGGACGCGATGATCCAGTGGTGGTACGGCCATAACGCGGTGGGCTTTTTCCTCACCACCGCCTTCCTCGGCATGATGTACTACTTTATTCCCAAGCAGGCTGGCCGCCCGATCTATTCGTATCGGCTTTCCGTTGTCCACTTCTGGTCGCTCAACTTCATCTACATGTGGGCTGGCCCGCACCACCTGCAATACACTGCGTTGCCGGACTGGGCGCAGTCGCTCGGCATGGTGTTTTCGCTGATGCTGCTGGCGCCTTCCTGGGGCGGTATGATGAACGGCATCATGACGCTGTCCGGCGCGTGGCACAAACTGCGCACCGATCCGATTCTCAAGTTCATGGTGACCGCGCTGTCATTCTACGGCATGTCGACCTTTGAAGGCCCGATGATGTCGATCAAGACGGTCAACGCGCTGTCGCACTACACCGAATGGACGGTCGGCCACGTCCACTCCGGCGCGCTGGGCTGGGTGGCAATGATCACCATCGGCTCGATGTATTACCTGATTCCACGCCTGTTCGGGCGCGAATCGATGTTCAGCACCAAGCTGATCGAATGGCATTTCTGGCTCTCCACCATCGGCGTGGTGCTGTACATCACCGCATTGTGGATCGCCGGAGTGGCGCAGGGTCTGATGTGGCGCGCATCGAACGCCGACGGCACGCTGACCTACAGCTTCGCCCAGGTGCTCAACACCCTGTATCCGTTCTACGGCATCCGTCTGATCGGCGGCGCCCTGTTCTTCAGCGGCATGCTGATCATGGCTTACAACGTCTGGCGGACGACCCGAATAGGCCGTGTGGTGAATGACGCCCCCATCCCGCAAGCCGTCCACGCCTAAGGAGCCAACCATGATTTCGCATGAAAGCATAGAAAAAAACCTCGGTCTGCTGATCGCGCTGACCCTCATCATCGTCAGCGTCGGCGGTCTGGTGCAAATCGTGCCGCTGTTCTTCCAGACCTCCACCACCACCGCGGTGGCAGGCCTGAAACCCTACGCGGCATTGCAGCTGTCGGGACGCGACATTTACATCCGCGAAGGCTGCGTCGGCTGCCATTCGCAGATGATTCGTCCGTTCCGCGCCGAGACCGAGCGCTACGGCCACTATTCGGTGGCGGGCGAATTCGTCTACGACCGTCCCTTCCTGTGGGGCTCCAAGCGCACCGGTCCGGATCTGCATCGCGTCGGCGGACGCTATTCCGACGCCTGGCACGTGGCGCATCTGCTGAA
>JBKJIS010000027.1:0-5264 GCA_046598305.1 Thiobacillus sp. | reverse complement strand
CCCACCGCCAGCACTTCGTCCACGATCAATATTTCCGACTCGATGCTGGTCGCCACGGCAAACGCCAGCTTCACCTGCATGCCCGAGCTGTAGCGCTTGACCGGGGTGTCGATGAATTCGGCCATTTCGGCAAAGTCGACGATCTCGTCAAACTTGCTGTCGATCTCCTTGCGCGACATGCCGAGGATGGCACCGTTGAGGTAGACGTTCTCGCGCCCGGTAAAGTCGGGCACAAAACCGGCGCCGACCTCGATCAGCGGGGAAATGCGGCCGTTGACTTTGATGCTGCCGTGGGTGGGGGTGCTGATCTTCGCCAGCATCTTGAGCAGGGTGGATTTGCCAGCGCCGTTGTGGCCGATGATGCCGACCACTTCGCCTGGTTCGATGGAAAAGCTGACGTCGTCCAGCGCCTTGAACAGGGGGCGTTGTTCGACGTGTTTGCCGGTGAGGCGGGCGGCGGTGTTGAGCAGGGTCTGCTTAAGCCCCTGCATGGCACCGAGGCGGTATTCCTTGGTGAGGTGGTCGACTTCAATAATGGGCATGGGGGCGATATCAGTTTGAATGTGGCTACGCAGACTATGACTCTCAGCGAACGGGGTACTTTTTTGCCAGCTCATGCGTATAGGCGGCGACCTTTGGCACCATAGCGAGAAGCTCTGGAGCGAGGGCAGCGACAGCGGCGTATATTTCGGCCATCTTGTCCGCGGCGTATTCATGCGCGATCAGGTTTCTAAGTTCACGAATTCGTACAAGCTTCATGGAGTCGTCTACCCACCCGCGCTTTTCAGCGCGATGAATGCGATCCAACAGCGTGCCACTGGTGGTGAGTTCCAGATCGTCAATCAGACGCATTACTTTTTGTATGAGCAGATCGGATAGACGTGCAAACCTGCTGGCCAATGATTCCAGGCGTTCCAGTTCTTCCGGTTGCCAGTCTGGCTGATCGAGCAGGTCTTGCGTTCGGTTGATGGAAAAGCCCAAATGTGCGGCGGCGTTTTCCAGGTCGCGTAAATCTTCTTGCAGCAGGAGCAGCTTGTCCGCATTCATAGCAGTGTCCCTTCATTTGCGGCCAGGCGGGCGAATGGCCTCGAAAGATCAGCGTGGACAGCAAGATCGATTTTTTGCTCGCCCAGTTGCTGGTGTAGTTGGGCAAGAATGTCCAATTTCATCATCAGATTTATTTTCCCGGACAAGACCAGAAGGTCGATATCGCCGCCTTTGGCGCTATCGTCCACACGCGAGCCAAACAGGTAGACGGCCGCATCCGGATCCGCCGAGCGGATGGATTGAATGATGGCGTGTCGTTCGGTTTCGTGAAGGCGCATGGGTTTCAGGCTCAGATGAGGTTGGCGAAGTGGCTTCAGCGTAATGCTTGGATGCCCGAACTATAGCGCTTCACCGGCGTGTCGATGAATTCCGCCATCTCGGCAAAGTCGACGATTTCGTCGAACTTTTTGTTGATCTCCTGGCGCGAGAGAAAAACGGGGTCTGACTCCAAATTATTTTAGTGGGTAGCGAATAAGGGTTAGTACCGCAAGGCGGCAGTGACGCCGTGACAGTCCATAGTCGTTCAACATTATATTGCCCCCTCAACAGATTCATCCAACCTCCCAAGGTTTGGGTTCTGAATCGGCAAGGTTTCGCGCGCTGTGTACGACTGTCAAGATTTGTCAGGTGAGGGCGCATTCGGTCGCCATTCTTGACTCTTGATGTTACCAGTAATACTATTAACAACATGAACACCGCTACCAAACTACTCGAATCCATGCGCCGCAATCCGCTTGATTGGTAGGGTCGAGCAACTTGAACGGTGGCGCGGCAGTTTGGCATGGCGGTTCGGTGCGAGGGGGGCAGTCATCATGTTTTTTCACACCAAGTGGTGACGGACATCGTGAGCGTCCCGGCGCACCGGCCAATTAAGCCGGTGTATGTGCGCCAATTTGTGGCGCTGGTTGATAAAATTAAGGAGTCGCAAGCATGAGTGAAATCATGATTCCCCGCATCGTTCCACCCTATCCGTTCGAGGCATACGCGCATATCATCAGTCCGCTGTCCGCCGAGGATGGTGGCGGCTACCTGATTACCTTCCCCGATCTCCCAGGCTGCATGTCGGATGGAGAAACAGAAGCTGAGGCTGTGGAGAACGGTCGCGATGCGTTTGTGGCCGTGGTGTCCGCGCTGCACGACATGGGGCGCGAAATCCCCGCGCCCTCTTTTAGCCCCGATGATGCCACCGCGCCGGGGGCATCTGGAAAGTTTGTCGCCCGCGTCCCAAAATCCATCCATGTCAAGCTCACATCCCGCGCCAAAACAGAGGGCGTGTCACTCAATACGCTGGTTCTGACGCTCATCGCCGAAGGATTGGGAAGGCGCGAACACCACACCTAAAGGGGAAAAGGGCACGGTTTACAAACAAAGGCAAAAAGGAAAAAAGGAAAAATGAGGGTCAGGGACAAGTGGGCAGGGAAATGGTGAATGTGAAAACAGCGATGATTCTCGCCGCCGGACGCGGGGAGCGCATGCGTCCGCTCACCGACCACACCCCGAAGCCATTGCTGCAGGTCGGCGGCAAGTCGCTCATTGTTTGGCATGTCGAGCGTCTGCGTGCGGCTGGGTTTACACACATCGTCATCAACCATGCTCATCTTGGCGCACAAATTGAAGCGGCGCTGGGGAACGGTGCGGATTTTGGCGTGTCGATTGAATACTCACGCGAGGGCACGGCGCTGGAAACGGCGGGAGGGATTGCGACTGCACTGCCGCTGATCAAGAGCGAGGTGTTCCCGGTGGTGAATGGCGATGTGTACACCGAGTTTGATTTCAGCCGGCTGGCCGAGCCGATGGCGCGGCTGGCGGCGGGGCAGGATCGGATGCATCTGGTGCTGGTGGATAACCCGCCGCAACACTTGAACGGAGATTTCGTGCTGGACGGGGGCCGGGTACGTCGAGGGGATGTGTCGCCGACATCGCAGCCAGCCCGGTTGACGTTTTCCGGGGTGGGGGTATACCACCGGGCGCTGTTTGACCAGACTGTGGCGGGTGAGAAAGCGCCGCTGGCACCGCTGCTGTTCCAGGCGATCGACGCCGGTCGTGCGAGCGGGGAATATTTTGGCGGACGCTGGACCGATGTCGGCACGCCCGAGCGCTTACAACAACTTGATGAAAGCTTACGCAACCATGTTTGATGCACAGAATTATGTTCAACGTCGCGCGCGCCTCGCCGCCACGCTGGGTGATGGTGTTGCCATCGTCGCCACGGCACCGGAGGTGCTACGCAACCGCGACAGTCACTACCCTTACCGGCACGACAGCTATTTTTACTGGTTGACCGGCTTTACTGAACCCGAGGCGGTGGTGGTGTTGGTGGGTGGCGCCGAGCCGCAGTCGATTCTGTTTTGCCGTGACAAGGACGCGGCGCGCGAGATTTGGGATGGCTTTCGTCATGGTCCGGAGGCGGCAGCACAGGAGTTTGGGTTCGATGTGGCTTGTTCGATTGCTGAACTGGACGCCAAATTGCCTGAGCTGATGGGCAACCGTGAGCGTCTCGCCTACGCCGTGGGGGAGAACCCGGCGTGGGATGCGCGCGTGATTGGCTGGCTCAATGCGGTGCGCGCCAAGACGCGGCAGGGCGTCATCGCGCCGGGCGAGATCGTCGATGTGCGGCATGCGCTCGATGAGATGCGCCTGATCAAGGATGCGCACGAACTGGGGCTGATGCGCCGCGCGGCTGATATTTCAAGCGGCGCGCATCGTGCTGCCATGCGACTTACCCGGCCCGGTGGCCACGAATACGAGGTTGAGGCAGAGCTGTTGGCAGCGTTCCGCCGGGGCGGCGCCGAAGCGCCGGCCTACAACTCGATCGTCGCCAGCGGCGCCAATGCCTGCGTGCTGCATTACGTCTTCAACAACAAGCCGTTGCAAGAGGGTGACTTGCTGCTGATCGATGCTGCGGCCGAGTTCGGTAGCTATGCGGCTGACATCACGCGAACTTTTCCGGTCAACGGTCGTTTTACGGCGGCGCAGAAGGATGTCTATGAAGTCGTGCTGGCAGCGCAAGTTGCAGCCATCGACACCGTGCGTCCGGGAAACCACTGGAATGCCCCGCACGAGGCTGCGGTTCGCGTGCTGACGCAAGGCATGGTCGATTTAAACCTGCTGAAAGGAAGCGTCGACGGGCTGATCGAGTCGAATGCTTACAGTCGTTTTTACATGCACAAAACCGGCCACTGGCTGGGGCTGGACGTGCACGACGCGGGCGAATACAAGATCGATGGCGCGTGGCGTGCACTGCAGGCAGGCATGACGCTGACCGTTGAACCGGGCATGTATATCCGCCCGGCGGACGATATACCCGAGGCCTTGTGGAATATCGGCATTCGCATCGAGGACGATGTGGCGGTAACCGAATCCGGTTGCGAAGTGTTGACCACGCCCCCCAAAACCGTGACTGAGATCGAAGCGTGGATGCAGGGATAAAGCCTGTGCTGATCGTCGGCGCCGGTCCGGTCGGTGCCGTGTGTGCGCTGGCGCTGCAGCAGCAGGGCATCGACGCGCACGTACTCGAAGCACAGCCCGCCGATGCGCGCGCCGATATGCGCACGCTGGCGTTGTCGTACGGTTCGCGCCTGATTCTGGATCGTCTGGGCGTGTGGAACGCGCTGGAAGGCGTGACCCCGATTACCCGGATCCATATTTCCCAGCGCGGCGCACTCGGTATGGCGCGCCTGTCTGCCGATGAAATCAAGGTGCCGGCACTGGGTTATGTGCTGCCGTATGCCACACTCACGGCGGCGCTGAACCAGGCGCTGCAAGACGCACGCATTACCGTGGAGTACGGCGTCGCGGTCGAGCGCATCGAGTCGGCGTTGGATCATGTCCGTGCGCACACTTCAGCGGGCAACACACTGACGGCCGCGCTGGCGGTGGTGGCCGATGGCGGACGCGGCACGGCTGCGCCCGACCCCAAAATTTCACGCGATTATGATCAGATGGCCGTGGTGTGCGAAGTGCAGACCGAACTGCCACACGCAAACCAGGCTTTCGAACGCTTTACCCCCGAAGGTCCGGCGGCATTGCTGCCAAAGGGCGATCGTTACGCGTTGGTATGGACCGCCAGTAATGCGGACGCCCAGCGCATTGCGGCGTTACCTGACGCGGAATTTTTGACTGCACTGTATCGCCACTTTGGCGGCAGGCAGGGACAGTTTCTGTCGGCCAGCCCGCGCAAAACCTTTCCGCTCAAACTTGCCTATTCCGGTAGCGAA
>JBKJIS010000064.1:0-21149 GCA_046598305.1 Thiobacillus sp. | reverse complement strand
CGAGGTTCGTCAACTGACCCAACGCCTGAATGCGATCAACCCACCTGGATTCTCTGGAGTGGAAACCGCTTTTCTGGAATTGGCGCAGCCATCCATTCCCGAGGGTTTGGCAGCCTGCCTGGCCAAGGGCGCTTCCGAGATTGTGGTGTTCCCCTACTTTCTGGCCGCCGGAACCCATGTAGTGAACGATATCCCGGAAGCCATTCAGGCGTTTCAGGCAGCGCATCCCCAGATCAAGGTCAGCCTGACCAGGCATCTTGGAGATTCCGACTTGCTGCCACAAGCCATTTTGCAAGTTGCCCTGGCAGCCTGAAACGCGCTTCGCCTGCTGTGAGTGGATTCGTTGCCGGGGTTATTCGGAAGCGCTGAATAAAACGCTGGGGTCTGCGGATGCAAGAAGAGAGATTGGGATTGATGCTGAGTGATGCTGGCTAGCGCTGCGTTTTTTCGGCGATGGATACGTAGACTGATTGAATAGCCCGTATAGTTAGGACGTTAAGGGCACCATTAACCGACGCTTGGTCAGTGCCGGTTATAACATTTTTCTTATGAATATGAGTATATGAGTAGCCTGTTACGCCATCAGATGATTGAAAGATTCGCTGCACCGTCTGCCGAAAAGGGTGACGATGCCGCGATCACACTGTGGGAACAGCTGTCGACCAAGATCATTTCGATTATCGGTGCGGGCGGTTTCCAATCGCTCTACGCGCGAAGCCAGTTCGTTGCTCAGGTCTGCTTCCCTTGGCTCGCGGCAGATGAATTTCCCATACAGACTGATCAGATATTAGCGCATTTAAAAAAGTGTTTTGAGTCGCAGACGCCAGTGGAAGCGAGCGCAGCGAACAAGCAGTTGCTGATCACGTTAACCAACATTTTGGCCTCATTAATTGGCGAGACATTAACCACCAGTATTTTACGTTCAGCCTGGGATAGCGATGCTTCCGTTCAGGCAGGGAAGGATTTTAGAAATGAGTAACAAGGTCAATATCCGCCGTCTGCCTACCGGAGTCCCGGGCCTGGACAATCTGCTGGGCGGGGGGTTACCAGAATTCTCGTTTAACCTGATAGCGGGTACGCCGGGCAGTGGAAAAACCACGCTCGCGCACCAGATCATGTTCTCGCTGGCCACACCGGACAATAGGGCATTGTTCTTTACCGTGCTCGGAGAGCCGGCCTTGAAGATGCTGCGCTATCAACAGCAATTTCCTTTTTTCGACTTCCAGAAAGTCAACGACTCGATTCGCTTCATCAACCTCTCTGCAGACCTGCTGGAGGGCGATTTTGACCGCGTTTTATCCCGCATTTCCGAAGAGGTGAAAGCCTACTCGCCCAGCCTGGTTTTTGTGGATTCGTTTCGATCCGTGGTGCAGTCGATCAAACCGGAGGAGGGGGCGACCGATCTACAGCGCTTCGTCCAGCAACTTGGCATGCAAATGACAAGCTGGCTGGCTACCACCTTTTTAATCGGTGAATATTTGCTGCCCGAAGCCGAATCCAGTCCCATCTTTACCATGGCAGACGGGATTCTGTGGCTCGCGCAACCTTTGCAGCAAAATTCCATGGTGCGCAAGATGCAGGTGGTCAAAATGCGCGGTCAAGCCCAGGCGCCGGGTTTGCATACGTTCCGGATTAGCGATGAGGGCATCCAGGTTTTCCCGCGTGCGATTATTCAACATATGCCGACCATGGCCATCAACCCGTCCGCAGGCGTAGAGCGGATTTCGATGGGCATCCCCGCTCTGGATGAGATGTTTGGCGGGGGGTTGCCCGTGGGTTATTCGCTCCTCGTGGTCGGGCCATCCGGTTCCGGGAAAACCATTTTGACGACCGAATTTCTTGCCGAAGGGGCGCGCCGAGGCGAACTCGGCGTGATCGCGGCATTTGAAAAAAGCCCGAGCCAACTGCTGAATAAAAAACTGGATGCGCTGATCAAAGACGGAAAAGTGGGGGTGATCGACACGCGTTCGCTGGACTTGTCGATTGATGAAACCTTGCATGATTTGATTGAAATGATTAAAAGCATGCAGGCCAAGCGCGTGGTCATTGACTCCTTGTCGGGATTTGAGCTGGCATTGGCGCCCGAGTTCAGGGAAGATTTTCGCGGTTCACTGTATCGGATGATTGCAGAGCTCACAGGCCTCGGCATGACGATATTAATGACTTCCGAATTGGAAGATCGCTACACCGATCTGCGTTTTAGCCCCTTTGGCAGCGCATTCCTGGCGGACGCCATTCTGGTGCAGCGCTATATCGAAGTCGCGGGCCAGTTCAAACGCGTCCTCTCCGTGGTCAAAGTCCGTAACAGTGCGCACAGTAAAGACATTCGACTGTTTGATATCACGGACGAAGGCATCGTGATTGGCGAGACCATGCCCGAGTATTCGGGCATCATGTCGGGCCGGCCTACGGTCAGCACGTAGGCAAAATGCCTCAGCTGGGGACGGTTTAATGATCAGAGACGACAAGTGTGGCCCGTGCCCCCGAATGACGACGACACTGCGGCTGATCCCGTGACTCGGGTCTATCGGGTATGACTGATCCACACCAGGGCCCGGTGATCATTGTCCGCGGTGCCGATAGGCGGCGCACCGAACGTGCGGTCATGACCGATGACGCGCCAGCGCAAAGCCAGACGAATAGGTCCGCCGAACGGGAGAGTGCAGCGCATGGGCGCGAGGATGCTGCTGATGTGCGCGATGGGCTAGCCGACTTGCGCGAAGATGCGATCCATCTGCGCGAAGACGCCGCCACCTCGCGCGAGCAGGACATTGACACGGCAGAGACGAAGCAGGCAGCATCCAACGATCACATAGCGTCGTTGCTGCAAGCGAATGAGAGCCTGGTTGTCACGACCATTGAGGCGCACAAACTGGCCGAACAACTCCAGGCGACTCAGGCACAGCTGGAGCAGGCCAAGCTGGTGGCGGAAAAATCCAATCTCGCCAAATCGAATTTCCTGTCCAGCATGAGCCACGAGCTGCGCACCCCGCTCAATGCCATCCTCGGCTTCGCCCAGTTGCTGGAGGCGGGGTCGCCCCCGCCAACGTCCACCCAGATTGTCTGGCTGCAGCAGATCACCCAGGCAGGATGGTATCTGCTGGACCTGATTAACGAGATACTCGATCTTGCCGTGATCGAATCCGGCAAACTATCACTGTCGCTAGAACCCGTATTGCTGATCAATATCATGCGCGAATGTGAAGCCATGATCGAACCGCAGTTGCAACAACGCGACATCAAGATCAGCTTTCCCCCATTCGATCCCGATTGTCAGGTGAATGCCGATCGCGTCCGCGTCAAGCAGGCGCTGATCAACCTGCTGTCCAATGCGATCAAATACAACCGTGAGCATGGAACAGTCGAGGTGCGATGCAGCCTGGTCAGCCCGGAACGAGTCCGCATCGGCGTCAAAGACAGCGGTGAGGGTTTACCACCGCACCAGCTGGCGCAGCTGTTCCAGCCATTTAATCGACTTGGGCAAGATGCCGTGGAAGGGACCGGCATCGGCCTGGTGGTCACCAAGCAACTGGTCGAACTGATGGGCGGCGCCATCGGCGTGGAAAGCGCGGTTGGCGTGGGCAGCGAATTCTGGATCGAGCTGAACGTTGACACTACGCCGCACCTTGCCGAGGGCAATTCCCTGCCTGTGGAATGGGCGCCACAAGCCTGGGAAAACACGACGCTGCGCACCCTGCTCTACGTGGAAGACAATCCGGCCAACCTGTTGCTGGTCGAGCACATCATCGAGAACCATACTCAGCTACGCATGCGCAGTGCGCGCGACGGCAATCAAGGCATCGCGCTGGCGCGCACCCATCTTCCGGATGTGATCCTGATGGACATCAATCTACCGGGCATGAGCGGAATCGAAGCGCTGAAAATGCTGCGCGACGACCCGATAACGGCCCATATTCCGGTCATTGCCCTGAGTGCCAACGCCATGCCACGCGAAATTGAGAAGGGCCTGGCGGCGGGATTCTTCAACTATCTCACCAAGCCGATCAAGGTCAGCGCGTTCATGGAAGCGCTGGACAAGGCGTTGGCTTGTTCAGAACAGGATTAGACGGCCCAGCGCAGCCAGTGCCCCGTTGTGATTGATTGCGACGCCGTGCTGAAGCCGGCATCCTGACTGTCGACGATGGACCCGCATACTCAACGCATTTCAGTGTGCGGCACATCGAGGCCGCGTCGCGAGAACAGCTCGGCCGGGCTGACCTGGTCAAGCGTCGAGTACCGACGACGCTGAGGCAGCGTAAACATCTTGTCGCTGACACAGTGGCGCGCTAGCCGGGCTAAATTCTTATCCGTGCACCTCTAAAAATCCAGATTTCATACCCGAAAAGAGCATAAATCCCAACTGCGGCGTTGCGGGAAAAACTTTATGTCCCCGGTCTGACCGGGGACGGTATCCCTTGCGGGCTTGCTGACATATCAAACATATGTGGCGCTGCAAAATTTTTCCCGCGCCTTGAATTTGGGCGAATTCTGAATTTTTAGAGGTGCCCATCTATGTGTGCTGTCGTACAGACCACACGCCATCCGGCGCTCATTATTATCAAATGAGCGCCGCAAATCCAATACGACGCTCCGGTCAATTATCGAAATCAATTATCAGGAGAGAGTGATGAATAAAGATCAAGTCAAAGGCTTGGCCAAAGAAACCGAAGGCAAGATCAAGGAAGTCACCGGCAAGATCGTCGGCAACAAGACCCTGGAAGTAAAGGGTAAGGTCCAGAAAAACGTCGGCAAGATTCAAAAGGGCTTAGGGAATATCAAAGCTGACCTTAAAGCAGGCCAATAAGCTCATTTTCACCAGGAGACGAACATGAACTACGAAGATCGCGACACCTATGGCATGTACAAAATCAACACCACTGGTGGACCCGGACCCGATATGCGGCACGGACCCGGACCTTACCTGATGGGTTCTGACACCCTTGTTGGAAACGACGTCTACAATCATAAAGAAGAAGATCTGGGTGACATCAAGGAAATCATGCTGGATATGCGCACCGGAAAAGTGGGTTATGCGGTGTTGTCCTTCGGCGGTTTTCTCGGTATGGGCGAAAAACTTTTCGCGGTGCCATGGAACGCGTTGACGCTCGATACGAAGAACAAACGCTTTGTGCTAAACGTGGAGAAGGATCGCCTTAATGATGCACCGGGATTCGATAAGGGCAAGTGGCCCAACATGGCAGACGAGTCTTGGGCGAAAGAAATTCATTCTTATTACGGGACTAAACCGTTTGTGGATGAGCCACGCATGTAACTCAGAGCGTTATGTATAGAGCTGAACAGCAAACCCGTCTAGCACCCACTCGCCCGTCTGTTTCCACCCTGCGCTGTTTGCTAGCCCACTGAATTCATCACACCGGTATTTGTAGGAGTTCTCGGTGTGCACGGATTCACCCAGATCGAAATTAAATGTCTGGCCTGAAATAGTGATGGTCTGTTCGGCGAGGCTGACCAGATGCATTTCGATGCGGCCAGCTTGCGGGTTGTAAAACGCATAGTGGCGAAATTGACCGAGATCAAAGTTGGCGCCAAGCTCGCGGTTAAGGCGTTCGAGCAGGTTGAGGTTGAAGGCTGCGGTGATGCCGGCAGCGTCGTTATAGGCCTGGTGCAATTGCTGCGGATTTTTTTTGAGATCAAACCCGATCAGCAGTTGGCCTGCTTCACCGGCCAGGTGCCGAAAGCGTGTGAGCACGGTTGCCGCTTCGGCGGGCGAGAAGTTGCCGATGCTGGAACCGGGGTAGTAGACCAACCGCCGGCCCGCGGTGATGTGGGGTGACGCAGCGTCGAGTTCATGGATGAAATCCATGCCGATGGCGGTGACGTCGAGCTGGGGGTAGTCATGCGCAAGCGGTTCGGCTGCCTGCGCCAGGGCACTGCCGGCGATGTCGAGCACGATCAGTTGGCGAGGATGCAGCGCGTCGAGCAATGCACGCACTTTGCTGCAGTCGCCCGCGCCCGGCTCGATAATGCAATCCACTTTTCCGATCACTTGTGCGATCTCGGGCAAGTGCGATGCTATGAGGGCGTGTTCGGTGCGGGTGACGGCGTATTCGGGTTGTTTGCAAATGTCTTCGAACAGGCAGCAGCCGGGCACGTCGTAAAAATATTTGGGCGGGATGGATTTCGGATGCGCGGCCAAGCCGGCCAGCACGTCGGCGCACAGGTCGTCGCGCGCGGCGGGCAAGTCCAGAAAACGGAATGACACTTAGGCGACGACCGACACGTTGGACCCGGCGTGGAGCTGGCCGATTTCTGCAGCGGCGGCAAAGCCGTGCTGACTGAAAATCGCCAATACGGCGTCCCTGGATTCAGGGGTGCAGCTCACCAGCAGGCCGCCACTGGTTTGCGGGTCGGTCAGCAGGGCGCGCTGCCAGTCGGCGATGCCTGCGCCCAGTTCGACTTCGGCGCCGTAACTTTCCCAGTTGCGCAGGCTGGCGCCGGTGATATGGCCGGCCTGCGCCAGTTCGCTCGCGCCTGGCAGCAGCGGCAAGCGGCTGAGTTCTACACGCGCGGCCAGTTTTGAGGCGCGGCTGATTTCAAGCAAATGGCCGAGCAGGCCAAAGCCGGTGATATCCGTCAGCGCATGCACGCCTGCAGTATCCGAAAGGTCGGCGCCCGGGGTGTTGAGCTGGGTGGTGGTGTCGATCATGGTGCGATATTGCGCGTCGCTCAGCGCATTTTTTTTGAGCGCTGCGCTGAAAATCCCTACGCCCAGTGGTTTGCCGAGGATGAGAATGTCGCCCGGCTGGCCGCCGCCGTTTGTCTTGACCTTGCGCGGGTCCACCACGCCAATGCCAACCAGGCCATAAATCGGCTCAGTTGCATCGATGGAATGCCCGCCGGCAATCGGGATGCCGGCTTGCTTGCACACCGACTCGCCGCCAGCGAGAATTTTTCGGATGATGTCGTTGGGTAGTTTTCCGATGGGCATGCCGACGATGGCCAGTGCAAATAAAGGCCGGCCGCCCATGGCATACACGTCGGACAACGCATTGGTAGCAGCGATGCGACCAAACTCAAAAGGGTCGTCAACGATGGGCATGAAAAAGTCGGTGGTCGCCACAATGGCCTGTTCGTCATTGAGCCGATATACCGCGGCATCGTCGCCATGCTCGATGCCCACCATCAGGTTGGGATAAGCTGCCGCCAGGTTCGATACAAACGGGGTGTCGGACAAAATTTCGCGCAATACGGAAGGAGAGATTTTGCAGCCGCAGCCGCCGCCATGCGAGAACTGGGTAAGTCGAATGGGGGCATCGATAATGGAGTCAGTCATGTTCCGGATTCGCCTTTGGTTTAGAGTGCAGGATTAGAATTCAATTGAGCTGCCCTTGAATTTGCCTCAACTATATAACATGAACATTGCCCGGCCCATCAGCGGCTTCTCTCCAGACCAACTGATCAACAAGCTTGCGCAGGCACGTGCGCAGTTTCGCACACTGATCCACGGCCTGCCCGCGGCTGGCTGGCTGGGGCCGCAGGCCGATCATCTGAACCCGCCGTTGTGGGAGGCCGGGCACATTGCCTGGTTTCAGGAACGCTGGTGCCTGCGCGCCCAGCCCGACGGCAGTTTTGCGCCCAGCCTGCGGGCGGATGCCGATGCGTTGTATGACTCCTCCACTGTGTCGCATGACAGCCGTTGGGTGCTGCCTTTGCTGGAACCGGCTGCGGTCGACGATTATGCTGCGCAGGTGACGGCTGCCGTGTCCGCACGTTTGCGCGGCGCATTCAACCCGGAACTGGCTTATTACATTGAGCTGAGCTTGGTTCACGAACTGATGCATATCGAAGCCTGGCGGATGGCTTTTCAGAATTTGGCCTATGCGCATCCCAACCCACGGGCCGCTGAACTGCCCATGCCAGCTGATCGACTGTCCTTTTTGGAAAGCGAAGTCACGCTCGGTAGCGGACCCGACGAAGGCTTTATTTTCGACAATGAAAAATGGCGGCACGGTGTGGCGGTGCCCGCTTTCGATATTGATACAAACCTGGTCTCCGAAATAGAATTTGCGGCCTTTGTCGATGCGGGTGGATACTTGCGCAGCGCGGAGTGGTCGGAGGCGGGCTGGGCATGGCGGATGGCCAACGACGCGACGCATCCGCTCTACTGGCGGCTTTCCGATGGCGTGTGGCAGGTGCGGCGCTTTGCTGATTGGGCGCCGCTGAGTCCACACGCGCCCATGCTGCACGTCAATCGTTTTGAAGCCGAAGCCTGCGCGGCCTGGATGAGCCGCCGCTTGCCCACGGCTGAGCAGTGGCTAGGTGCGACGCAGCACACACGTTTTAATTGGGGTGCGGGCTGGGAATGGATGCGCAACGCCTTTGCGCCTTATCCGGGCTTTACTGCCGACCCGTATCAGGATTATTCCCAGCCCTGGTTTTACAGCCACACCGAGTTGCGCGGTAGTGGACCGTTCACCGACCCCGTGCTCAAGCGTCCGGGGTTTCGCAATTTTTATTTGCCGCATCGTCGCGATCCGTTTGCCGGGTTTCGTACCGTAAGCCTGGAAACCGGCTAGCTTGATATGCGCCGCGCTAACCCGAACGTTTCATATATTCGCGTGATGATCGCGCAGGATTTTGTTTTTTAGGGGCATTTTGAGAAGGAGCGGCGTAGTTATTCATACGCCCGACTGAACAAAATTTCCATACGAAACAAAAGGCCAGCGAGGGCACGCGTTAATTTATGAAACGTTCGGGTTAACCCTTCCAGGCCAATACCCAAACTTACCAATCGTCACCCGTGAGCCTTGTGTCCAGTTCACGTTCTGCAGACAAGGTTTCCTGCGCAGCGATTTCATTCTCGGCAAACATCATCTTGTATTTGTCACCGGTTTTGGGATCGAGGGTTTTACGCAGTTCATTGGTCTGCGCGCGGGCCTCCTTGAACGAAGCCCATTCGCCCTGCTTTTCAAGGATCTTGAACATACCCAGACGAAAAACGTAATACGGCATAAAGGCTCCTTAACCAAGTTTGCCGTGGCACTGCTTGTATTTCTTGCCCGAACCGCACGGACAGGGATCGTTACGACCCACCTTGGGATAGGCATCGGCAACGGTCGACTCGGCTGCAGCCTCAGCAAAGTCCTGCGCCTCGTCGTAGCCCGCGTGTTGATATTGCACATTGGACAACTCCTCATGCAACTCAACTGCGGGCATGTCCTCAGGCACCCGTACCTGCACAGAGCTGGTGATCTGGGTGACTTCAGACTTGATGCCGGTGAGCATGCCGGAAAACAGTTCAAACGCTTCGCGCTTGTATTCCTGCTTGGGCTGCTTCTGCGCATAGCCGCGCAGGTGGATGCCCTGACGCAGGTGATCCAGCGCCGATAGATGCTCGCGCCAGTGCGTATCCATGCTTTGCAGCATCACCGAACGCTCGAACTGGCGCAGACCCTCCACGCCAACCAGCGCTTCCTTCTCGGCATGAGCCGCATCGGCGGCACTCATGATTTTCTTGCGCAGACTCTCTTCGTTCAACGTCTTGTCTTCATCCAGCCACTGCTGCAGAGGCATATCGAGTGCGAACTGCGCGCCCAGTGCCTTTTCCAGGCCGGCCACGTCCCATTGCTCGTCCATGCTGCCCGGCGCGATGTACAGGCCGATGGTATCGCTCAACACGTCGTCGCGCATGGCGCGAATGGTGTCGCCGATATCCTCGCTCGCCAGCAGTTCATTGCGCTGCTCGTAGACCACTTTACGCTGGTCGTTCGACACGTCGTCATATTCGAGCAGCTGTTTGCGGATGTCGAAGTTGCGCTGTTCGACCTTGCGCTGCGCGTTTACGATCGCGCGCGTCACCCAGGGATGCTCGATCGCCTCGCCCTCGGGCATCTTCAGCCGGTCCATGATCGCGGCAACGCGGTCAGAAGCAAAAATGCGCAGCAGCGGGTCTTCCAGCGACAGGAAAAAGCGGCTGGAGCCGGGGTCACCCTGGCGTCCGGAACGGCCACGCAGCTGGTTGTCGACGCGGCGGGACTCATGGCGTTCGGTGCCGATGATGTGCAAGCCGCCCGCGGCCAGCACGGCATCGTGACGCGGCTGCCAGTCGGCCTTCAGCGCAGCGATGCGGCTGGCTTTCTCGCTGTCGGACAGCGCCTCATCCAGGCTGATGGCGTCCAGTTCTTTCTGGATGCTGCCACCCAGCACGATGTCGGTGCCGCGACCCGCCATGTTGGTGGCGATGGTGATGCCGCCCGACATGCCAGCCTGCGCGATCACCTCGGCTTCGCGCTCATGCTGCTTGGCGTTCAGCACATTGTGCGGCAGCCCGGCTTGTTTCAGTTCGGCAGCGAGCTTTTCGTTGGCTTCGATCGAGGTGGTGCCAACCAGTACGGGCTGACCTGCGGCATGGCGCTCGCGGATGTCGTTGATCACCGCCTGGTCGCGCTCGCCTCCCGTGCGATATACCTGATCGTGCTCGTCCTTGCGGATCATTGGACGGTGCGTCGGAATCACCACCGTTTCGAGGCTGTAGATGCTCTGGAATTCGAACGCTTCGGTGTCCGCCGTGCCGGTCATGCCCGACAATTTCTGATACATGCGGAAATAATTCTGGAAGGTGATCGAAGCCAGGGTCTGGTTTTCTTTCTGGATCGACACCCCTTCCTTGGCTTCCACCGCCTGGTGCAAGCCTTCGGACCAGCGACGTCCGCTCATCAAGCGGCCGGTGAATTCGTCGACGATGACGACTTCGTCATTTTGCACGACATAGTGCTGGTCACGGAAGAACAGCGCACGCGCACGCAGGGCCGCATACACATGGTGCATCAGCATGATGTTGGTTGCGTCGTACAAACTGCTGCCTTCAGGCAGCACGCCCATCTCGGTGAGGATGGACTCGACCTTTTCGTGGCCCGATTCGGACAACATCACCTGGCGCGCCTTCTCGTCGACCGAATAATCGCCCTCGGATTCCTCGTCTTTTTGGCGGATCAATTTTGAGGGAACCAGATTCAATTGCTGGTACAACGCGGTATTTTCTTCCGACTGCCCTGAAATGATGAGCGGGGTACGCGCTTCGTCGATCAGGATCGAGTCCACTTCGTCGATGATGCTGTAGGCCAGCGGACGCTGCACCTTCTGGCTCATCTCGTAGACCATGTTGTCGCGCAAGTAGTCGAAGCCGTATTCGTTGTTGGTGCCGTAGGTGATGTCGGCGGCATACGCGGCTTGCTTGGCGTCGTGCGGCATCTGCGACAGGTTGATACCCGTGGTCAGGCCAAGAAAACTGTATAAGCGACCCATCCATTCCGCATCGCGACTGGCCAGGTAATCGTTCACCGTCACCACGTGCACGCCCTTGCCTGTCAGTGCATTCAAATACGCGGGCAGGGTCGACATGAGTGTTTTTCCCTCGCCGGTGCGCATTTCGGCTATCTTGCCGTCGTGCAACACCATGCCACCCACCATCTGCACATCGAAATGGCGCATGCCGAGCACCCGCCGGGAAGCTTCGCGAACCACGGCGAAGGCCTCGGGCAATAGTTTTTCGAGCGACTCGCCCGCGTTAGCCGATCCAGCCTGGCCTAGCCGGGTTTTGAATTCGGCAGTCTTGCCGGCCAGATCAAAGTCGGACAATTTTTCCATTGCCGGCTCAAGCGCATTGATCGCTTTTACCTTTTGCAGGTATTGTTTAACCAGCCGCTCATTGCGACTACCAAAGACTTTTTTGAAAATGGATTGCAACATGGGGGAACCCGAAATGACCGCAGGACGCGGAAAATCGCGTAAGTCTAGCATAGCGCGGCGGACTGCCCATGCCCTTCGCGCCCCACGCGCATGAGCACCTCCAGTCTGTCTGATCTGCTGGCCAGCCAGCTACCGAGTGGTCTGGCGGTTCGCGCCCGGGCTTTGCTCAATACGCAGGCCGTATTGGAGCGTGCCCTGCCTGCCGCGATCGCCGGGCATGTCCGCGTTATGCTACTGGAAAACGGGGTGCTGAGCCTGGCTTGCGACAGCGGCGCCGTCGCCAGCCGGCTGCGCCACCAGACCGATGCCTTGATCGCCAAACTGGGAAAAAACGGCATTGAGGCGACCAGCCTACGCGTCAGCGTCAACCCCGAATTGCTGCCACGTTACGTCCATCCGGTCGAAAAAGCCGGCTTGCCCTCCGCTGCGCTGGAAGGTTTGGCGCACCTCAGCACAGGCATAGAAGAAGGCCCGCTCAAGGACGCTCTGGACCGCCTGTTGCGTCACCACCAAAAAGACTGAGGTTCCATCTACGCGCGGCCCCCCATGCTGGAGCGCCTGGCAGCCGGTTGGACTTGAAGCCCCAAACGGGCCAATTGCGCAGCTGGCTGGAATTCCGCGTCACACGGCATGCCCAAAACAAGAACCCCCATCGACGTGTATTGCTGCGGCAGCATCCTGGCGTCCCTCATCCTGCAACCGACAGCCTCTATCCTTTTTATACGGATGGCTGGTGACTCACCAGGCGGTTGATTAAAAGAGTTCGACCGAACCGCTGATACGTTCCTCTTGATCGAGTTCGCCACTGCTTACCAGCTCACGATAAGCGCAAACCTGATTGCGGCCATGTTCCTTGGCGTAGTACAGGGCCTTGTCTGCTTCCTCAAACACATGGGGCGGCAATACCTGATCAATGATCGGCGTAAAACCCACGCTAACGGTCACTTGCCCCACCTGGGGAAACGAATGATTTTGCACCGTAGTCCGGATTCGCTCGAGAATGACTTTGACGACTTCGGGTGTCACGCCTTTAATGAGTGCGACAAACTCTTCGCCGCCATAGCGGAATACCCAGTCTGCATCACGTAGCGCGCAGCGAACCAAACCCGAAAAAACCAGCAGCACCTCATCACCGATCAAATGTCCATAGTTGTCATTAACACGTTTGAAGTGGTCGATATCAAACACGGCCAAATAGTCGTCTTTGCCCTCGTCTTGCTTCCGGTTGAACCCGTTGGTCCGGGCCGAAAGCAGTTCACTCATCTTCTGTTCCATCTTCTTGCGGTTGTACAGCCCGGTCAGGGTGTCACGTTCGCTGTCAAACAGTAACTTGGCATAGTTGGCGTGAATTTTGAGCATGCCTTGCGCGGTACGAAGATCGGAAGAGCTCCATTCGGGCTGCCGAATAATGATGACCTTGCGCCGACCTTCCAGAATACCCAGGCTGCTGATGAGATAACTCTGTCCATCCAGATCGAGTTGCTTATCCGATGCTGCAGAATTCAGGCTGGCCGCTTCGGCCAGCAGTCCATCGTCGATGGGGAACATGGGCGGCGGCAACGCACACGTCTCATCCTTGATCCACTGTCCGCGCTCAGTGCCCGGAACCAGCCAAATCAGGGCTGCTTCCACCCCAGGCAGCATCTCCAGAATGACATCCAGCAAACTTCGCAGCAACGTCAATTCGTCGCGCTGTTCGGTCAATGCCACCAAGGACTCTATGACTTGATGGTTACTCCCGGAATGCTTGGCAAGGGACATGACGACAACCTTCAATAGTTGATTAACAAGGGTGAAACCTTGAATGATTTTTCAAAGCGATCTTTTTGTTATCGGAGTACCCCCCGCTCCACGACATAAAGCAAGGCAATAATCAGCGCTACGACAATTGAGAAGCTCAGTACGCGTCCGACGTAACGTAAATATTTTCGGTTTCCGCTGAACAACCACGCCAAACCAAGCGCCACCAATGCAACAAGCAGCGCTACGATCATCAGGCGAATGGCGATCATCAGGCGATAAGGGGATGCAAACGCCGGAAGGCATCAGGGACGTCTTCGATCTGTTCGAAGCTGACACTTTCCCAGGATTCCTGATGCTGTAGCAATTCGCGTAACAGCATATTGTTCAGCGCGTGGCCTGATTTGTAGGCTTCAAAGGCGCCAATAACAGGGCGGCCCAATAAATACAGGTCGCCGATGGCATCGAGCACTTTGTGTTTAACAAACTCATCGTCGTAACGCAGGCCATCCTGATTCAACACGCGATATTCATCCATGACGATGGCATTGTCGAGCGACCCCCCCAAGGCCAGGCCATTGTTGCGCAGGGCTTCAACCTCATGCATGAAGCCAAAGGTGCGGGCGCGGGCGACTTCCTTGGTATAGGCATTGCTGGCAAAGTCGATGCTGACGGTTTTGCCGCTTTTCTCAAACACGGGATGTTTGAAATCAATGGTGAATTCGACCTTGAAGCCGTTATGCGGCACAAAGCGCGCCCACTTGTCGCCCTCGCGCACTTCGATCGGCTTGATGATGCGTACGTATTGCTTGGCGGCATCTTGCTCAATGATGCCGGCGGACTGCAGCAAAAACACAAACGGCGCCGAAGAACCGTCCATGATGGGAATTTCGGGGCCAGTCAGATCAACAATCAGGTTGTCGATGCCAAGGCCCGCGAGCGCGGACATCAGATGCTCGACGGTGGACACGCGGGCGCGACCCGATTCGAGCATGGAGCACAGCCGGGTGTCGGTGACCAGATAGGGGTCAGCTTTGAGTTCAGCGGGGGGATCGAGATCCATCCGCCGGAACACAATGCCGGAATTGGGTGCAGCCGGGCGCAAGGTCATCTCGACCTTGATGCCGGAATGCAGGCCCACGCCTGTGGCGCAGACGGGAGTTTTGAGGGTGCGCTGCTTGATCATCCCGTCATTTTAACCGGTCGCAGGGGGAGGGCGAGAAGAGTGGGGGCACCGGGCTTGTGGCCACGGCACCCTGATTGGGTTCACCCGCCCCCCGCGCCTCAATCAGCCTGACGACGCAGAAACGCCGGAATATCCAGGGTATCGATGCCGGAATCGGTCATCGCCTGAATGGTGCGCGAACGACGGCTGGTCATCACGCTGGGCAGCTCTTCACCATGACCCATCGTCATCGACACATCATCGGTGCCGGTACGGATGATCTGCATCGGTTTGGGTTGCGTGCGTGAAACGGGGTTGCCCAGACCGGTTGCGACCATGGTAACGCGTAACGACTCACCCATTTCATCGTCAAGAACCTGGCCAACGATGACGCTGGCCTCTTCAGCAGTGAACGCCTTGATGGTGTTCATCACCTCGTGAATTTCACGCATCTTCACGCTTGACGAAGCGGTGATGTTGACCAGTACGCCACGGGCGCCTGCCAGATTGACGTCTTCCAGCAGCGGGCTGGCAACAGCCTGTTCGGCGGCGATGCGTGCGCGGTTCTCGCCGCTGGCTTCGGCCGATCCCATCATGGCCATGCCCATTTCGCTCATCACGGTGCGCACGTCGGCAAAATCGACGTTGACCAGGCCTGGGCAGTTGATGACTTCAGCAATGCCGCCGACCGCGCCGTGCAGCACATTGTTGGCTGCCTTGAACGCGTCGAGCATCGACACATCATCGCCCAGCACCTGCATCAGCTTTTCGTTGGGGATGATGATCAGCGAATCAACATGACGTGCCAGCGCCTCAATGCCGGCGTTGGCGGCGCGCACCCGTTTGCCTTCGAACAAAAAAGGCTTGGTGACGACGGCCACGGTGAGGATGCCCAATTCCTTGGCGACTTCTGCCACCACGGGGGCAGCCCCGGTGCCGGTACCCCCACCCATGCCGGCGGTGATGAACAGCATGTCAGCACCATCGATCAGTTCGGCGATACGCTCGCGGTCTTCCAACGCGGCTTCACGGCCGATGTCCGGATTGGCGCCTGCGCCCAAACCCTTGGTCACGTTATTGCCGAGTTGCAGTTGCAACTTGGCCTTGTTGCGCTTCAGCGCCTGCGAATCGGTATTGATGGCGATGAATTCCACGCCAGTCAAACCCGAACTGATCATGTGGTCGACTGCGTTACCACCGCATCCGCCCACACCAATTACTTTAATCACCGCATCCTGGGTGTCTACATCCATCAGTTCAAACATATTGCTCTCCTTTTTACCCAATCAAAAACCACTCTCTTAAATCTTTTGATGTGTTTGCCTCGATGTTTTTAATACATCGTGTTTAATGCATCTGGCACGACCATCAAATCCCGTTTCAACGTCGCCTTTCTTAAGCTTGCGGCGCCGTCAGAAATTACCTTTAAACCAGTTCTTCATCCGTTCCAGAATATCCTTGATGCTGTTGCCTGACAGCTTGGGCGCACCCCGCCCGCGTGCCTCCAGCCCTGCCAGCAGCAGGCCCATGCAGGTGGCATAGCGCGGGTTGTGCATCACTTCGGCCAGCCCGCCTTCGTAGCGTGGCCAGCCCATGCGCACCGGCATGTGGAACACTTCTTCACCCAGTTCGACCATGCCCTGCATCCCCGCTGAACCGCCGGTAATGACGATGCCGGACGACAACAACTCCTCGAAGCCACTGCGGCGCAGTTCGGCCTGAACCAGCGAGTACAGTTCTTCCATGCGGGGCTCGATAAACTCTGCCAGGGTTTGTTTGGACAAGGTGCGCGGTGGACGGTCACCAATCCCGGGCACTTCAATCATGTCGCGCGCATTTGCCAACTGTCGCAACGCGCAGCCGTAGCGCACCTTGATGTCTTCGGCTTCCTTGGGCGGGGTGCGCAGCGCCACCGCGATGTCGTTGTTGACCTGATCGCCCGCAACTGGAATCACAGCGGTATGTCGTATCGCCCCGTTGGTGAATACGGCGATATCTGTGGTTCCTCCGCCGATGTCGACCAGGCACACACCCAATTCTTTTTCGTCTTCGGTGAGCACCGCCATCGC
The DNA here is from genome assembly GCA_046598305.1 of Thiobacillus sp. Lineage (GTDB taxonomy): Bacteria > Pseudomonadota > Gammaproteobacteria > Burkholderiales > Thiobacillaceae > Thiobacillus. Next base: position 4,466 of record JBKJIS010000064.1, on the reverse strand, counting down.
CGAAGCAAGCGGCTGCAACACCAGGTCGTTGACTTCGAGCCCGCAGCGGCGCACGCACTTGATAATGTTCTGCGCCGCCGACACCGCGCCGGTGACGATGTGGACTTTGACTTCGAGCCGCACCGCGCTCATGCCCAGCGGGTCGCGCACGTCTTCCTGGCCATCAACAATAAATTCCTGCGGGATGGTGTGCAGCACCTGCTGGTCAGTTGGAATGTTGACCGCACGGGCTGTTTCCACCACCCGGTCGACATCCATCTGACTGATTTCCTTGTCCTTGATGGCGAACATGCCGTGCGAGTTGAAGCTCTTGATGTGGCTACCCGCGATGCCGGTATAGACCTCGCGTATTTTGCAGTCCGCCATCAATTCGGCTTCTTCAAGCGCACGCTGGATTGCGTTGACGGTCGCTTCGATGTTGACCACCACGCCCCGTCTCAGTCCCTTTGATGGGTGTGTGCCCATGCCGATGATTTCCAGTTCGTCTTCTTCGTTGATTTCAGCAACGATGCACACGATTTTGGAAGTGCCGATATCGAGGCCGACGACCAGGTTTTTAGGGTCTCTTGGCTTACTCATGTTGTACTCGATTTGAATGGGGGTACGCCGAGGGGCATCCGTATGGCGAACCCATCTGGGTAACGCAAGTCAACAGTGACGGGGTGCGCTGTAAGTGCAGTTTCAACAGGGATTTCGGTCACACTTGATTCCGCAGTGGTTTTAGCCACCGTTGTTTTAGCAACAGCGGGATTTTCAAACAGGCGCGGATAAAACGCGACAAAACGAGTAAGGCGAAAATTGGATTGTTCACGACCTAGAGCGATCTGCAACCCGTTGTTCAGACGTATGCGCCATGCCCGGCGCGGCGACAGGCGTAATTCGTCGATCGTCATGCCCAAAGGCGTCAAGGTGGCTTGATAGCTGCGGTATGCTGCCACCATTTCGGCGCTGCTTTCAGCCGGCCCAAAAAAACGGGGCAGGGGTTGATTAAGCGCTGCTACGAACACCTCGCCCGCTTCACTCACCAACGCGGTATCGTTCCAGCGTGCCAGCGGCACATGCTCAACCAGAGATACGACCAACGTATCAGGCCAACGGCGTTCAACCCGTGCCTCGCGAACCCACGGCAACTTTTCCAGACTGCTGCGAACACGTTCGAGGTCAACCGTAAAGAAAGTGCCTCGCACCCGGCGTTCGGCAATTAGCCGGATCTGCGCTTCGGTCACATGCGCCATCGGCGTTTTCACATCAATGTGATGCAGGGCAAACAACGGTTGCGCTGCTACCCAATTAACCACGCCATAAGTCAGTAGACCCAACGCGCCCCAAGTCAGCACGCGCGCAAGCTGGCACATGGGATGAGCGGCGAGTTCGGCGGAAGTACTCATGCCAGCGTCTGCTCCAGAATGTGCATGCACAACGTATCGAAGTCCAGGCCAGCCACGCGGGCGGCCATCGGCACCAGGCTGTGATCGGTCATGCCGGGGGAAGTATTCGCTTCCAGCAAATAGGGGTTGCCGAGGCTGTCCAGCATGATATCCACGCGTCCCCAGCCGCGCCCATCAATCAAGCGAAATGCTTCCAGCGCCAGGTGCCGCAATGCCATTTCTTGTGACTCCGGCAGGCCCGCCGGACAGTGGTACTGGGTATCGTTGCGCAAATACTTGGCTTCGAAGTCGTAAAAGGCTCTGTCCTTGGCGGGTTCCAGATGAATCAGCGGCAAAGCGACGCCCCCCAGTATGCCGATGGTGAACTCGGCACCATCGATAAACCGTTCGGCCAACACCAGGGGATCGTGTTCGGCGGCGAGCTCATACGCTGCTTTCAGCGTGCCCGGCTCGGTCACCTTGCTCATGCCAATGCTGGATCCCTCACGCGCAGGCTTCACAAAAATCGGCAGGCCCAGTTTCTTTTCCACCGCAATAAAGTCGCTTGCAGCGTTAAGTATTTCCCAATCAGCCGTGGGTAGGCCGGCGGCGCGCCACAACAGTTTGGTGCGCCACTTGTCCATCCCCAGCGCCGAAGCCATGACGCCGCTTCCGGTGTAGGGGATATTGAGCAATTCAAGTGCGCCTTGCATGCAGCCGTCTTCTCCGTAACGACCATGCAACGCGATGAACACCCGATCGAACTCGCCTGTGATCAGGTCGCCAATAGTGCGATTGGCCGGATCAAACGGGTGCGCGTCGACGCCTTGACGCTTTAATGCAGCCAACACGGCAGCGCCACTGTTCAACGAAACCGGGCGCTCAGCCGATGTTCCCCCTAGCATGACGGCGACCTTGCCATACGCTGTTTCACTCACTGCCGCTCTCCAATAATTCTGACTTCGCGTATCAGCCGCACGTTGGTGCGCGCCTCAACACTGCCTTCCACATGTTCAATCAGGCGCTCGATGTCCGTTGCACTGGCATTGCCCACATTGACGATAAAGTTGGCGTGCTTTTCTGAAACCTGCGCGCCCCCAATCCGACAACCCTTGAGTCCGCAGCACTCAATCAACCGGGCCGCATGATCACCGGGAGGATTGCGAAACACCGAGCCCGCGTTAGGCAAATTCAGTGGCTGCGACGCAATGCGCTGTTTCAGCAATGACTTGATTGTCTCGCGTGAAGCCGCGCCGTCACCGCGCGGCAATCGAAACCAGCCCCCGATGAACCATTCCTGATCGCCGTGTTTGAGTGCCACATGGCGATAACCGGTGTTGTACTCATCCGGATAACGCTCGTTGAGTTGGCCTTGCCGATTCAGCGTCTGAACCTGAACCAGTTTGTCCCAGGTTTCGCTTCCATAGCAGCCTGCATTCATCGCAATTGCGCCACCGACCGTGCCAGGGATCCCCGCCCAGAATTCGCCACCGACCAGATTGTGATTAGCAGCAAACCGTGCGAGTTTCGGAGAGGCGACCCCCGCCTGGGCAAAAACCAGTGAAGAATCAGCGTCTGCGGGACCGGGAGGAAAACCATGTATCCGGCTCTCGATTGCGATTTTTTTGAGCACGCCATGCACCATAATCACCACACCGGAAACGCCGCCGTCACGCACCAACAAGTTACTGCCCAGCCCGACCATATGGATGTCTTCACGCAACGGAACCGAGCGCACCAGCCAGGTCAAGTCTTCCAGATCGGCCGGGATGTACACGCGTTTGGCTGCCCCGCCCGCGCGCCACGACACATGTTTTTTCATCGGCTCGTTATGCAGGAAGTACCCACGCAGCGTCGGTGGGGCGCCGCCGCCTAAATCCATCTCGCTCATCCGGAAGTCATGCCGCATGCGACGCTCCCAACATTGGTGCCACATGGCTTATGCTGCCCGCGCCCATAATCAGTACCACATCGCCATCCTGCACGAGGTCGTGCACGGCTTCAGGCAGGTTGTCGACGTGTTCCACGAAAATGGGTTCAATTTTGCCCACCACCCGCACCGCACGTGCGAGCGCTCGGCCATCCGCCGCTACGATCGGTGCTTCTCCAGCGGGATACACTTCGGTCAGTAAAAGCACATCGGTTTCCGACAGTACTTTGACGAAATCCTCGAAGCAGTCGCGGGTTCGTGTAAAGCGATGCGGCTGAAATACCAGCACCAGCCTCCGTCCCGGGAAGGCGCCCCGTGCTGCCGATAAGGTTGCGGCCATTTCAACCGGGTGGTGGCCGTAATCATCGACCAGTAGAAAATGACCGCCAGACTTGGCCGGCAAGTCTGCATACCGTTGAAAGCGCCGGCCCACTCCGTGGAACTCAGCCAGCGCTTTAACGATGGATGCGTTGCTGGCACCGACTTCGGTCGCCACTGCAATGGCCGACAAGGCATTCAGCACGTTGTGCATGCCGGGGTGATTCAGCTCGATATCAAGATCAGCCATGCCTTCACGCCTGACTGTAAAGCGCATTTTGTCATTGTCGAAACGCGCATTGATTGCCCGAACTTGTGCCGATTCGTCAAACCCATAAGTGGTGATCGGCTTGGTGATACGGGGCATGATGTCGCGCACATTGGGGTCATCGACACATAACACCGCCATCCCATAAAAAGGCAGGCGCTGACAGAAGTCGACAAAGGCCTGCTTCAGCCGTTCAAAATCGTGGCCGTAGGTGTCCATATGATCGGCATCGATGTTGGTGACGATTGCAATCACGGGGGTCAGATAAAGGAACGACGCGTCGGACTCGTCCGCCTCGGCCACCAGAAAGTCGCCTTGACCCAGCCGTGCGTTGGTGCCGGCGCTGGTCAGCCTGCCTCCAATCACATAGGTCGGGTCCATTCCAGCTTCACCCAATATGCTGGCGACCAGACTGGTGGTAGTCGTCTTGCCGTGCGTGCCGGCGACCGCGATGCCCTGCTTCAGGCGCATCAATTCGGCCAGCATCAGCGCGCGCGGCACGATGGGGATTTTTCTGTCGCGGGCAGCCACCATTTCAGGGTTATCTTCTGCCACCGCAGTCGATACCACTACGGCATCCGCA
>JBKJIS010000068.1:0-3648 GCA_046598305.1 Thiobacillus sp. | reverse complement strand
CAAGACGGGTTTCGAGGAAGGGTATCTCGACACGTTCACGCTGGACGCTCATGTACTGGTAGCGCGGGCGCTACGGGAAAAAACGCCTATCGTCTGTAACGATATCGACACGGACCCGCAGATGGCGCACTGGCGTGAAGATGCGCTGCAGCGCGGCTACCGTTCCGCAGTCGTATTCCCGCTAGAGGTGGGCGACAAGGTGCTCGGGATATTCGAGCTCTACGCCCCGGAGCCGGGCTTCTTCGACGAAGAGGAGATGAAGTTGCTGGTTGAATTGGCCGCGGACGTTTCGTTTGCGCTAGATCGCATCGAAAAGGAGGAGCGGCTCAACTACCTGGCCTATTACGACGTCCTGACCGGGCTTCCCAGTCGTACCCTGTTCCAGGATCGACTCGACCAGGCACTGGCCTCCGCAAACCGCCACGAGGGCAAGCTGGCGCTGCTGCTCATTGACCTGGACAATTTCAAGAACATCAACGATAGCCTCGGCCACCATGCCGGCGATCAGCTGCTGAAACAGCTTGCCACCCGGCTTGCCGGCAGCTTGCGCACGATCGACACCGCAGCGCGCCTGGGCGGCGACGAGTTCGTGGCAGTTCTGACCAACGTGGCGTCGGAAGACGGGGTCAGTGTGGTGGCGCAGAAAATCCTCAAGCTTGGTATCGAACCCTTCACCATTGATGGCCACGAGTTGTTCGTCACCTGCAGCATTGGCATCGCGTTCTACCCCAAGGACGGCGAGGACGCTGAGACCCTGCTGAAAAACGCCGATGCCGCCCTGTATCACGCCAAGGATCAGGGGCGCAACAACGCCCAGTTCTGTAGCGCCGAGATGAATGTAAACGCGCTGCAGTGACGCACGTTGGAAAACAACCTGCGCCTCGCGCTCAAGCGGCAGGAGTTCCTGCTCCCTTACCAACCACGGGTGGATTTACACAGCATCATCTGATACCGCCAGTGCTGCCGTTGCGCCATCCCAACCGGATTGACCATTGGGGGCGGGCAATTTCGAGTTGCTTGAGGATTCTCTCGCGCCACCGGCGGCACATCGACGACATACACAACGCCCCCTGCTCGGCCAGCCACACGCCGTTGCGGCCCTCGCCATCGGCGATTGCCAGCGCACGCATGCCCAAACGTATCAAGCCTGCCTGACTGGCCAGAAACACGTTCGGCGCGGTGCCAAAAATGTAGTCATCAGTGGAATAACGCGCATCCCAGAACTGACCAAAACTGAGAATTTATTAACAGGCTCTACTTTGCATGGGTCGTTAACAAACGCTCGAGCTGTGCGGCGGGCACCATGCCGGGGACGCGCTGACCATTTGCAAAAATGAGTGTCGGCGTGCCGGACACTTTCAGCTTGATACCTAAAGCAATGGTTTCATCAACCGGATTCGTGCATTTTCCGTCATTGCTCGGCACATTGCCGCCGGCGATGTACACATCCCATGCCTTGTTGCGGTCGGGTGCACACCAGATCTGTTTCGAGGTTTGCACTGCTTTTGGATGTAGTCCTTCGATCGGATAGAGGAAGGTGTACACGGTGATGTTGTCGACCTTGGCCAACTCCGCCTCAAACTTGCGGCAGTAAGGGCAGTCGACGTCGGAAAACACGACCAGCTTGCGCGAACCGTTGCCCTTGACGGTTTTCAGTGCATTGTTCAACGGCAGCGTATTCCAGTTCACTGCCTGCAACTGGTTCAAACGCGCTTGCGTCAGGTTGCTGCGGTTCTTCAGGTCGATCACGTCGCCGGTGAACAGGTATTGCGCCTTGGCATCGGCATACAACAACTGGCCATCGAGATACACCTCAAACAGGCCGCTGTAGGGTGTTTGCTTGACGGAGCTGATTTGCGCGCCGGGAAACTGCTGCAGCAAGGCCTTGCGAATAACCGTCTCATTGGCCTGCGCAGTTGAGGCCAATATCAGGGTTGCGGCCAGCGCAAAGGGAATGAATTTCATGTAGTGCTCCAAAAAAATAATCAAAATTTAATCAAAAAAATCGTCAAGACATCGCTTCCCGAACCAGCCCTGCTTTCAGCGGCGGAAACCGGTTAATGCACTGCATCCCGGCATTGCGCAGCCATGCAGCGCGGTCGTCGGAAAACAGATGATGCAGGCCATGGGTGAGCGCCTGCATGCGTTGTACGGGTTCTGCACGCTGGCGGACATAGGTGTTTAAACCCCGCACATCCCCGCAACGGGTGTGCCGATGCTGCTGCGACAGCAGCTCGCACAGGGCTTCCGCGTCCCCAAATCCCAAATTTACGCCTTGGCCTGCCAAGGGATGCACGCCGTGCGCCGCATCCCCGATCAACGCCACGCCCGGTGCAACGGGCGTCTGCACTTTAATCAAGTTCAACGGAAAAGCGGCGGCGGGCGTCAATAAACGCAATGCACCTAGCTGGGCGTGACCTGCATTCCGCACCCTGTCGGCGAGCGCAATGGCATCCAGTCCAAGCAACACTTCAGCATCGGCCGGCTGAGTTGACCAGACTATGGACAAACGGTTCCCCGCAAGGAGGGCGTGATGCCCAGCCAGGGGCAGCCAGGCCAGGATGTCGCCGTCAAAAAACCACTGGTACGCGGTGCCGCGATGGGGGCGTTCGCATTCGAAGTTTGCCACCACGCCGCTTTGCCCATAGGGGGTCAAGGTCGCGCTCAGATTGGCCCATTCACGTAGTCGCGATGCTGCGCCGTCCGCACCGACGACCAGTTCAGCCTCAAGCACCTGGCCATCAGCTAGCGTTAATGTCGAATAGGGATCGCCCCATTCAATGGACGTGATCACGTCCGGGCAAAACAATTCCACGTTACCGTCAGCCAGTAATGCCTGCCACAGTGCGTGTTGCAGGCGCCCGTTCTCGACAATGCTGGCCAGATACGGCACGCCCGATTCATAAGCATCGAGTCGGACAGCGCCAGTTGAATCCCCCGCCACGTCCATGCGAAATACTGGCTGGATGCGGCGGGTGTCCATGAGCTGCCAGGCGCCAATACTGTTCAGGAAGCGCTGGCTGGATGGACTGATGGCGTAAATTCGGGTGTCCCATAGTTCATTCGGCGGCTGAGGCGGCTGGCGTTCGACCAACGCAACGCGCAGGCCCTTGCGGCCCAGCGCTAACGCCGCAGCAGCGCCCACCAGACCGGCACCGACGATTACGACCTGATAGCGTTCAATATTCACCCGCGTGCCCCAAAAATCATCCGCCGGGCAACGAAGCTTTTCAGTGGCGGAAACGCTTCCAGCGCCAGCAGGCCCAATCCGCGCGCATGACGCAGCGGCGCGATGTCGTTGGAAAACACCCGCACCAGAAAATCGGTAAAGCCAACGCCGCCCAACACATCAACGCGACGCCCACGCGCATAGGCGGTCAGCATGGCCTGGCCGCCCAGCGCCTCGACGGGCGTGTCGCCGCACTGGCTCGCCAGCTCCCAGGCGTCACGCAAGCCGATATTGAATCCCTGACCCGCCACCGGGTGCAGTGTTTGCGCGGCGTTGCCGATGCGCACCACGCGCGCGTCCGCTTCGCTACCGGAATAGGCAAGTTTGAGCGGAAAGGTTTTGCGCGGGCTGGCCGACAGAAACTGTCCCTGCCTGCCGCCAAAGTGGCGATACAGTGCAGTCAAAAATTCCGCGTCAGG
>JBKJIS010000155.1:0-4523 GCA_046598305.1 Thiobacillus sp. | reverse complement strand
TTTCTATGCGGAAATGGGCCAGAACGAAGCGTTGTTCGACAAGTTCAAAGCGCTGAAAGCCCGCCCCGATTACGCCGCGTTGTCTGACCCACGCAAGAAAATCGTCGAGAATGAGCTGCGCGATTTCCGCCTCGGCGGCGCAGAGCTCCCAACCGACAAAAAAGCCCGGTTTATGCAGGTGCAGGAAGAACTCGCGCAACTGTCCGCCAAGTTTGAGGAAAACCTGCTTGATGCAACCAACGATTTTTCGCTGTTCATCGACGATGTCATCCAACTGGCGGGCATACCGGCCGACGTACTGGAAGCCATGAAAGCGGCGGCTGAAGCCGATAGCAAGCCCGGCTGGAAGATCACCCTGCACATGCCGTCCTATCTGCCGGTGATGCAATACGCCGACAACCGCGCGCTGCGCGAGCAGCTCTATCGCGCCTATGTCACCCGCGCCTCCGAACTCGGCAAACCTGAATTTGATAACACCGCGCTGATCTCCGGCATCCTCAAGCTACGGCGCGAAGCGGCCGTTCTGCTGGGATTCAACAGCTATGCCGAAGTCTCGCTGGCCGCCAAAATGGCCGACACACCGGCCGAGGTGCTTAAGTTTCTCGACGAGCTCGGCGTGCGCGCCCGCCCCTACGCCGAAAAGGACTTCCTTGAATTGCAGGCCTTCGCCCGCGACCTCGGCATTGATGACCTGCAATCCTGGGACACCACCTATGCTTCTGAAAAGCTGCGCGTGACGCGCTACAGCTTTTCGGATCAGGAAGTGAAAGCGTATTTCCCCGAGCCGCGCGTACTGGTTGGCCTGTTCAAGCTGGTCGAAACACTTTACGGCCTGCACATCCGGGAAGACAGCGCCCCAGTGTGGCATCCCGACGTCAAGTTCTACACCCTCACCGACCACAATGGTCAACGTGTCGGGCAGTTCTACCTTGACCTCTATGCCCGCGCCTCCAAACGCGGCGGTGCGTGGATGGACGACGTCATCACCCGCCGCAAAAAGGCGGACGGCATCCAGACCCCGGTGGCTTATCTCAACTGCAACTTCTCTGGCCCGGTGGGCAATAAACCCGCGTTGTTCACCCACGATGAAGTCATCACCCTGTTCCACGAAACCGGCCACGGCCTGCATCACCTGCTGACGCAAATTGAAGACATGGGCGTCTCCGGCATCAACGGCGTCGAATGGGACGCCGTCGAATTGCCGAGCCAGTTCATGGAAAATTTCTGCTGGGAATGGGACGTGCTGAAGCACATGACGGCCCATATCGACAGCGGCGAGACCTTGCCGCGCGCACTATTCGACAAGATGATCGCCGCCAAGAACTTCCAGTCCGGCCTGCAAACACTGCGCCAGATCGAATTCTCCAGCTTCGATATGCACCTGCACGACGACTTTGACCCCAACGGCGACCGCACCGCGCTCGACCTGATCAACGAGATTCGTCAACAGGTCGCGGTGCTCATCCCGCCGGCCTATAACCGCTTTCCCAACAACTTCTCGCATATTTTTGCCGGCGGTTATGCAGCGGGCTATTACAGTTACAAATGGGCAGAAGTGCTATCGGCCGATGCCTATGCGTTGTTCGAAGACGAAGCCGAAGGCTATGGCGGCGTACTCAACCCCGAAGTCGGCCAGCGTTTCTGGAGCGAAATTCTCGCCCAGGGCGGCGCCCGTCCTGCACTCGAATCGTTCAAGGCCTTCCGCGGCCGCGAGCCGACCATCGACGCGTTGCTGCGACATAACGGTATGGTATGAGCGTGGTTGTTGACGCTTCAGCGGCTTTACAACCACGGCCTGCCCCTTTGTGGGTAAAGCTTCATGCCACTGTGGCCGTTAAAAGAAGAATTACGTCTTTAGGGAGCATGGCATGAAAGTAGGACTCGTCATAATGGCGGTGTGGGGGGTGGTCGCAAGCGCGCCGCTTGCAGCCGCCCAACTGTATCAGTGGAAAGATGCACAGGGCAAAATGGTATACAGCGACCAACAACCCCCACCCAGCGTCAGAAATTCTCAGCAAAAGACCTTAAAGAGCAGCGTCATCGAAGTCGGCGAATCCTACGCCACCAAAACCGCGCGCGAGAAAAACCCGATCACCCTGTACGCCAATGCGTGCGGTGCCCCCTGCGACCAGGCGCGGCAACTGCTCACCGAGCGTGGTGTGCCCTTCAGCAACAAGGATCCGCAGGCCAGCCCCGAAGCCCAGGCCGAACTGCAAAAGCTCACCGGGCGTTTGAGTGTGCCGGTGCTGGTGGTCGGCAGCGACAAGATAGACGGGTTTGAAACCGGCCAATGGCAGGCCATTCTCGACCGCGCCGGCTATCCAAAATCCGCTCTGCCCGGCCGCAAGCCGGCTCCCGCAGCCACGCCCGTCCCGGCGCCGACCAAGTAGGGACAGCGCGGCCGCCGTAAAGGATTCTTGAGGGTACTCCGATCCACTATGGGCTCTTGTGCCCTCTGGGTAAAAGCCCATGTGGAATCGTATGCGCTACACTCGGCGGCATGAAACTTGTCGCCTGGAACGTCAACTCCCTAAAAGTCCGCCTGCCTCAGCTATTGGACTTTCTTGCCACCCGCCAGCCCGACGTGGTGTGCCTGCAGGAAACCAAACTCACCGATGACAAATTCCCTACCGCAGAAATAGAAGCGGCCGGGTATCGCGTGGCATTCGTCGGGCAGAAAACCTACAACGGCGTGGCCATCGTCAGTCGCAGCGAACTGACTGAGATCCAGATTGGCATCCCTTGTTTTGAAGATGAGCAGAAACGGATGATTGCCGCCACCGTTGATGGCGTTCGGGTTGTCTGCGTTTACTGCCCCAATGGTCAGGCACTCGATTCCGACAAATACCCCTACAAACTCGCCTGGTTCGACGCGCTCACCCTTTGGCTCAAAGATGAACTCACGCGCCACCCCCAACTGGCTATTTTGGGGGATTACAACATCGCACCGGATGATCGCGATGTTCACGACCCCGAAGTCTGGAAGGATGGCATTTTGGTCTCCCCCCCCGAACGCGAGCGTTTCCAGACCTTGCTTGCACTCGGCCTGAAAGACAGCTTCCGCCTGTTCGACCAACCCGAAAAAATCTTCAGCTGGTGGGATTACCGCATGATGGGCTTCCGCCGCAATCACGGCCTGCGCATCGACCACATCCTGCTCACCGAACCCCTGGCTGCCGCCTGCACCTCCAGTACCGTGGATCGAGACATGCGTAAGCTTGAACGACCGTCGGATCACGCGCCGGTTGTTGCGGAGATCAGTTCAGACGCCTGAGCGGTCGGATGCCAGTCAGTCACGCCAAACGCCTGCTTCTTGGCTGGAGAACGCGTACTCTGGACCCACAATGGAAGCACAGGCAGGCTGAGGCGTTCATCTGTTTAGCAGCGAACAGGCTCACGCCCGGCGCCTGCCCTACTTCAGAGTGCAGCCTGGTGCGGTGGACGCTGGCGGCAGCGGCGACGCGCGCGGATGTATTGCCGCGCGCGCTGAGTTTCACCGGAGCCAATCGCTTATTGGCGGCGTTTGCCGATCAATTGCGGCACGCGCCGGGCAAGCGGGTGACGCTTATGGCAGGAATTGTGCTATCCAACATCGCTACGCTCAAGCTGCCAAATCGTCCCGGCCGAATCGAACCCCGAGCCAAAAAAAGACGACCCAAACCCCTGCCGTTGCTAACCGTTCCGCGCGATGTAGCACGCGAAGAAATCCGGAGAAAACGGGCGCTCAAAACGCTTAAACTTGTGGCATGAGTGTCTGACCCAATTTTTTCCTATTTCCGCTATTTCCGCCGTCGTCCGGCAAACGAACAGTTAACGTACTCATCGTGTTTCTTGCTGACGGTCCATATCAATGAAGGGCGGCAAGCGCTGCCTCGGGGGCCTTGTCCAGCACCTTGAGCAACGCCTTGGCCGCACCCGTGGGGCTGCGCTTACCTTGCTCCCAGTTGCGGATGGTGTCGAGCGAAACGTCGATCCGTTTGGAGAACTCGGCCTGGGTCAACCCAAGGCGCTTGCGAACCCGTCGCGCGAACTTGGCGGCATCTTGCATGGCCCCGGATTCATCGGCAACTGCTTGCCTGGCAATGTCTTCTTCGCTGGCGGCGTCCACGCGGGCAGGGTCTATGCGTCCAGAGGCCAATGATGCCGGGACGGCGGGATCAATTGTCACGCGTACTGTCTTCATAGTGCTTGACCTCTCGTTGGTTGGCTTTGCGTGCCGAGATGATGCGCATGGCGCCATGCTTGGGGGTGTAGACCACCACGAACAGGCGCCGTTCGATCTTGCCCATCAGTTGATAATGCTCTTCGCCGTAGCTGTGCCGGGTATCGGCTTGAATCATGCGATCTGGGTCGAAGAAGGCTCTGGCGGCGTAAGCGAAATCGAACCTGCGTTCCTGAAAGCACGTTTCACTTTTCGCTTCATCCCATTCGAAATTCATGGGCCGAGTGTGGCCCATTGGCCTACTTCCTGCAAGTCACGGCGCAGGATATGGTGTCTGAGAATCATCTAGCCGACCTCCCAC
>JBKJIS010000087.1:0-4054 GCA_046598305.1 Thiobacillus sp. | reverse complement strand
ACGAAGGCATCAGCCTGCACGAAGTGCTGGTCACGCTGTTCCTTTTCATTACCGCGCCGGTGAGCGCACACTTGCTCGCCAAGGCGGCGCTGCATCTCAAAGTCAAATCGCTCACGCCGCCACCGCCCCAGGACGCGGACACCTGCAATCCATCCCGGCGCGCTCAGCCAGAGTTTTCTGGAAAAAAGTGAACGTAATCCGGAATCGGAACCCAAATCGTGCTTATCCGCTTGTCACACCCAATACCCAGTGCGCTTGTAATCGCGATGCGGGGCGCGAAACCCGGCGAATAAGCGCCTGCGCGCCCGCCGCAAAAAATCCTTGCGAAATGAGGGGCTTCTGATGGTAACCTGGCTCGCATCACGGTATGCTTGCCTATAATTCCGAATGGTTTCGGGAACCTGTGCCGGTGGACCGACTCTATCCCACGACACATTCGTTTTGCAATTCGTACTCAGGAGCTCATAAATGAACCCGCAAGTCACCACCCTCGGCCGCAGTCAGACTGCGGCGCTGTCGACCAACAAGGTCGTCCGCAACACCTACATGCTGCTGTCGATGACGCTGGCATTTTCTGCGCTTGTCGCAGGCGTCTCGATGTCGCTGGACCTGCCGCGTCTCAACATCATCGTCGTCCTGGTCGGTTACTTCGGCCTGTTGTTCCTGACCTCCAAGTTCCGCGACAGCAGTCTCGGCATTGCCTTCGTGTTTGCGCTCACCGGCTTTCTGGGTTACACGCTCGGCCCGATGCTCAACGCCTACCTCTCCCTGCCCAACGGCGGCCAGGTGGTGATGATGGCGATGGGCGGTACCGCCGCGATCTTCCTCGGGCTGTCGGCTTACGTGATGACCACCCGCAAGGATTTCAGCTTCATGGGCGGCTTCCTCATGGTCGGCATCCTGGTCGCCTTCCTTGCCGGCCTCGGCGCAATGTTCTTCAACATGCCCGGCCTGTCGCTGGCGGTGTCGGCCATGTTCGTGCTGCTGATGTCCGGTCTCATCCTGTACGAGACCAGCAACATCATCAACGGCGGCGAAACCAACTACATCATGGCGACCGTCACGCTGTTCGTCGCAATCTTCAACCTGTTCACCAGCCTGCTGCATCTGCTGGGCTTTGCCAGCAACGACTGATTGTTGATGACAGCAACACAAAAAACGGCGTCCCTGGTGGCGCCGTTTTTACGCGCCACTCAATCAAACACAGCTGCGCAGTTTTTTATCGATACCCACTGCCACCTCGACGCCGCCGAGTTCGACGCCGACCGCGATGCCGAATACGCGCGCGCCGCCGCCGCCGGCGTGGCCATCCAGATCATTCCTGCCGTCAGCCGCGACAACTTCGCCGCAGTGGCCGCCACCTGCGAACGTTATCCCGGCTGTCTGCCCGCGTGGGGCTTGCATCCCATGCTGCTCGATGTCCATCGGCCTGAACACCTGAACGATCTGCGCGCGCAGATCGAGACGCAGCGGCCGGTAGCCGTAGGTGAAATCGGACTCGACCTGTTCACCCATGAACTCGATTTCAACGCCCAGGAAACTTACTACGTCGAGCAGCTAAAAATTGCGCATGAATACGACCTGCCCGTGCTGCTGCACTGCCGCCGCGCCAATGACCAGATTCTCAAGCATCTACGCAGAATCAGGGTGCGCGGCGGCATCGCTCACGCCTTCAACGGCAGCCCACAGCAAGCGAACGAATTCATCAAACTGGGATTCAAACTCGGTTTCGGCGGCGCCTTCACCTGGCCGCGCGCCAATAACTTGCGCCGACTGGCAGTCGACTTGCCATTGGACGCCATCGTGCTGGAAACCGACAGCCCCGACATCCCGCCGGTATGGGTCGGACGCGGTCGCAACGCGCCTGGCGAGTTGCCGCGGATTGCACATATCCTGGCCGAATTACGGGGCATGGAAGTGGACGATATTCGAGCTGCCACGACGCGCAACGCCCTTGAAATACTCGGTTTTGTACCAGACTAGCGGGCTACGTGTTATTCCATTTGGCTATGTCACGGGGAACATTTCGGGTGTCATTTCGGGTTGCATTATTCAAGAGTGAGCCGCATTATCGGGCTGAGAAATAAGACGAAATGAAAGACCCAATACTGTTCGGTTAGCTTTTTTTGTGCTTCATTGCGCCCACCTTTTTTCTGGTGCGAGCCATGGCGCGAACCAAAGCGGCATTGAAAGCGGGCGCACGGTTAAGCGACTACCTAAGCGCCAGCTCGCTGGCGCGGGTCTACCCGGCAGAGATGATTGGCGAGATACTTGACCAACACGGTTGCAACAGTAAAGCGGTATTTGATGAACTCAAGACGCACATGTTGCAGAAGCGCAGAGTGCTGCGCAGCAAGACGGCTGACTTGGTTCGCCAAGAGTTTTACGGTTGGGTGCTGGCGCATTATGCAGTGCACTGGCTGATGCATCAGGCGGCAACCGGGCACCGCCTGCCACAACGAAGTCTGTCCTTCACTGCGAATGTTCAATTGTTCCGCTTCAACTCACCCGGCAGTTCGCTCTGCAATACATTCGTATTCGCCCATCGCAAATTCCCGGCACACCCAGGGCCGGTTGTCGTAGATCGTACATTTGAAAGTGGTTCGGTCCAGCGCTGCACACCAGCCGTCTGCCAGCCGCGCCATGGTTTGGCTGCCCCATTTGTCCAGCGCGATGAAATGGTCGGGCACGCCGGTGTCGGTAATCAGCATGACTTCCAGCCGGCAACAGTTGGCCCGGCAGGTTGCACAGGTGACTTCGGGATCAGGCTGGGGCAGTGCTTCAAGGGTCATCCGTTGCTTTTCATGTTGGTTATGGGTATCGATCTATCGACCTGAACTCTTTATAGCCGCACCACTGGGAACACATCATTGTTTCCGCCTTTTTTGAAGGGCACCCGGGTTCTGCTTCGGGGTGTTGTCAGCATCAGGGTAACAGCAGTCATCCATGCAGCAAGGACAACGATGCAGACAACGATTCTGGCCCGCACCTGTATAACCGCCGGGCGTTAACCCTGGGTGCCCGCGACGCCATTATCCAAACTGCATCTCTTTTGAAAGGGGTTTGCTGTAGCACTGATTAAGCGTCTGATTCACGACACAAGCATTGTACTGTTTGCACTGATTTCACATAGAGCGAACCCAAACCGCATTGCATGAACAGGAACGTTTTTCCACGCATAAACGTCATAGGTGTAAGACGTTTTTTCGACGTAATCGACGATTGCGTTCTTTCATCTGACGGCAAGGCTGTTACCCTGACATCGCTTTCACCCCTTTCCACAACATCTTCAAATGCTTGATTACGCGGAATACTTCAAAATTTTCATTGGCCTGCTGGCGATCCTGAACCCGCTTGGGGTGATTCCGCTGTATATCAGCATGACAGCTGGCGAAAGCGTCAAGCAACGCCGCAAGACGGTCGATATGGTGGCGATTGGAGTGACGATTATTCTGCTGGTGTCGCTGTTTTTGGGTGAGCATCTGTTGAGCTTTTTTGGCATCACCATCGATTCGTTTCGGGTGGGCGGCGGCATTCTGGTGTTGTTGATGGCAATTTCGATGCTACACGCCAAAACCAGCTTGATGAAACAGACAGACAAAGAGGCAAACGAGTCAATCGAGAAGGAATCGGTGGCGATTGTGCCGCTGGCGATGCCGTTACTGGCGGGGCCAGGGGCGATCAGTACGGTGATTCTGACGGCGCACAAGGCAAACAGCATTGCCCACTACCTGATCATTTCATTGATCATTGTGCTGTTGGCCGGGGTGGTTTGGGCGGTGCTGCGCTTGTCGCCGTGGATCGAAAGCCGTATCGGTTCCACCGGAATCAATGTGTTTACCCGGATCATGGGTTTGATCCTGACGGCGATTGCAATCGAGTTTATTGCCGCGGGCATCAAGGGGATGTTTCCGGTGCTGGCGGGCGCTTAATTCAATTAGCGACCGCTGATTCAGGTGGGAAGCCGGGTTAGCCGGTTGAACCCCTAACCAAACTGAACGGGGGTACCCGCTTGGTCAAAAGCCATCAATTTCGACAGGTCACCGCCCGTCTC
>JBKJIS010000307.1:0-3443 GCA_046598305.1 Thiobacillus sp. | reverse complement strand
GGCGCCACCACCCGCGCCGGCATGTTGACGAATCCGCTGCGGGATCGTTTTGGCATTGTCGCGCGGCTGGAGTTTTACACCGCCGAAGAGCTGGCGCGCATCGTCAGGCGCAGCTCGGGTCTGCTCAATGTGCCCATGGACGAAGACGGCGGCTTCGAGATCGCCCGTCGCTCGCGCGGCACACCGCGCATTGCCAACCGCCTGCTGCGCCGCGTGCGCGACTATGCGGATGTCAAGGGCACGGGCGTTATCACGCTGGACATTGCCAACAAGGCGCTGGCCATGCTCGACGTCGATCCGCAGGGCTTCGACGTGATGGACCGCAAGCTGCTTGAATGCGTGATTCACCGCTTTGATGGCGGCCCGGTCGGCCTGGACAATATTGCCGCCAGCATCGGCGAAGAGCGCGACACGATTGAAGACGTGATCGAGCCGTATTTGATTCAGCAAGGCTATTTGCAGCGCACGCCGCGCGGCCGCATCGCGACCTTGGCGGCCTACCGGCACTTGGGGGTGGCGGCGCCAACGAATTCCTCCGATATATTTCCCCGTGACTGACAAAAAGTTGGCCGTCGGGCTGCGCGAGAATACGCTACGTGCCTGGGTCATTCCGTCCGGCGTCGTGGAAATTCGGCCGTCGTGGAGGTCTGTGTCCGGCAACGCGGCCATTTTTTTCGGGCTTGCAGGCGTTGGCGCGCTTATCCTCGGCCTGGTTTTGAAAGGCGATCAGGCCGGCGCGCTGCTCCTGTGGTTTGCCCCTCTGTGGTTCCTGCTTATGTCCGGCGGTCTGTGGTCTGTGCTGCACCGTCTGCCTGTCCTGAGAATCGCACCCTCCGGCGTAAACGGTCGCGCGTTCTCCGGGCGTGAGGTACCTTGGAATGCAATCGAGCGGATCGAAGTGCTGGGGGGCGGCGCGGATTTTCGTTTTGTCTTGACGCCGTTGGCCGCAGGCGGGAGGCAACGGGCATGCGTGGTCAGTTCGGGGGCCCTTAACGACGTAGATCAGCAACGCCTGCAGGAAGCATTACTCATGATCGCTTCCCGAACGGGCGCGGCGGAATTGCCCGGATGAGGGAGCACGTGCGCGAGAGCCGCGCGACCGCGGCGTTTGAGCGCAAGCTGGCAACGCTGACGCCACGCATATGGGCCTTGCCCGTCGTCGTGGTGCTGTGTGTTTTGTTGTGGGTTGCGATGGTGACAGGTGGGGCGAGCATTTTTGGTCCGAACCCGGAGGACGTGCACCGGTGGGGCGGAAGCACGGCGTGGGATGTTCAGGCCGGCGAGTGGTGGCGACTGGGGAGCGCGATGTTCGTCCACGCAGGCGTCGAGCATTTGGCGCTGAACATGGCAGCTCTATGGCCAGCGGGCTGGCTGCTCACCCGATTGCTCGGCAACCGTGGTTTCCTGCTTGTCTACTTTGGAGCGGGCCTCGTGGGTGCGGCGCTCAGCCTGCACTTTAGCGGCCAGCGAGCGGTTTGCGCGGGTGCCTCGGGCGCAGTGTTTGGTGTCATCGGCGCGTTGATGGCATCAGTAACGCAACACCACGGAAAATTTCCTGGAGTGCGCGGCCTCGAGATGGCCATCGGCCTGCTGTTCTATGTAGTGCTTTCGCTTGCCGCCGGCTCTAACAACCCGGCCATCGACAACGCCGCACACATCGGCGGTCTGCTTGCTGGGCTCGTCGCGGGGTGGATGCTTGTCGAGAAGGTCGAAGTCGGGCCGAGCCGTAGTGCCCGCGCGGCCAGATTTCTGCTTGCAGCGGTCCTTATGAGTGTTGGTACCGCAGCGGTGGTGATGAAGGCTCCTGTTGCGAGAATGGATGTGAGAGCGATGCTCAGGCAATGGCATGCACTGGAAGCCCCCGGTCGCGCACATGAGGAGGCGATACGACGTCTTAACGACGACTATGCTGCAGTAAAGCGTCTGGAGATCACAAACGCAGAACTGGCCACGCGAATCAAGAAAGTCCATATCCCCGCATTTTCCAGGGTAACAGCGCAGTTCAACGCGCTCCGGCTCTCGTCCGAAGAAAAACCGGGAAAGCTTGCCGACGCGCGGCGCCGCCACTCCGCATTCATTTCAAGGCTACTTCACCTTCGTCTCCGCGAGCTGACTGTGGCGCCCGCCACCTATGAGGAAAGGCGCGAGGAAACGGATATGGTCGGACTGTTGGGTCAGGTTGAGCGCGAAATCGAAGTTATTAAGCGGGAGAACCGAAAGTAAGCACAAGGGCGTGGCCAGCAGGGTTAGCTAAGCTCCCATTTTCCCCTGAAGCACGGCAACCAGGTGCCCTTTGGCCTCGGCAAGCTGGGCCTTGTCAGCATCGTGGACTTTTCTAAAAAAAGCGGCGCACTCGGCAGACCCAGCCTGCTCTGCATCCTTGATGTATTGGTCGTAGGCCATCAGCGCCTGTGCCTTGTTCTGGATCAGTGTGATCCAGTCGTAGGCCAGGTTGCTGATGGGGTGTTTGTCGGTCGATTGCTCTTGCATGGGAAAACTCCTGTGTAAATGCAAGAGCATAGGAAACTGGGGCAGCGTCATCTGTAGGCGTGTGCCGATGGATGGGCTTCCATTTAGACGCAAAGTGGACCTGATCCGTTTCAATACACACCTGATAAGGTCAAATTGAAGTGGATAGAAAGTCATGAAGATAGTCCGCTAAACAGCCTACATTGGTGCAGATGAACGCGACCTTTCCAACACCCTGCGCGCGTAACAGCCTTGCTTCCTATTACCGCAGTGGCGACGTCATGCGCAGCCGGAGCGTGAGCGATGTTGTGCTTTCCAGCACGATCGATGTGCCTGCGCCCTCTGCCAGTCTGGTGGCCGACTGGGAAAGGGAAATCTTATTGAACCTGGCGCTGGATCCCGGCGACGTTGAGGCCTTGCCTTTGGCGCGAGCGCGTGCGCGCTGGCCGGACTACAAGCGCTGCGTGCTGGCGGTGTCGGAGTGGATGCTTACCTTGGGCCTGGACGAAAGGCTTGCTGATTGCGACGTCGCCTTGATGGCCTGCCGTGGCGCAAGGTACCACCACGACGGCGCGCAGTATGGTGCTGCGGCCTTCTGCAATCTTTTCCTGAGCGAAGACAAGGGCCTGGACCTGCATTTTCCGGCAACAGGTCTTCGCATCCCCTTGCGCAGGGGCACGGTGGTGGTCTTTGATACCTGTCAGCCGCATGCCGTGATCAAGCGCTGCGGCGCTGGTTTTGATGCGGCCGATTTTCCACCCGGCGTGGATTGCAGCTTGGTGTTTTTAACCTGGGAGCTGCCGATTGAAAATGCAGCTCTTGGGCGTGCGTTGGGGATCAATTTCGACATCGACCCTTCGACCGCTTGGCTGTTGAGCGACGAGCAAGTCTGGCTGAACGGTGCGCCGGTCACTGTGTGCCCGGCGTCTGGTCGGTGGTGCCAGGCCGACTGACTGACCGTCCCGGCGCACACC
>JBKJIS010000291.1:0-3092 GCA_046598305.1 Thiobacillus sp. | reverse complement strand
CAGGCGTAATGCGCCGGATGTCTGGAAACCAAATAATAATCTCAAACGAACAGTCATCGCCACTCTGGTTTTGACTTCCCACCCCTTACAGCCCCGCCGAAAACTGGGCCTGCCGGGGGGATCATCGGCAAAGGTGTTTGAGCATCGCTCACAAAAAACCAATTTAAAACAGCAAAAGCGAGGCGAGTTCTTTGCCGCCCATCCGTCAGGCTCGGTTTCGGGAATTCGGGACTGTTGGGGTCGCCTTTTCTTTGGTTCCTTTCTTTTGGCGAAGCAAAAGAAAGGAACTAGCCGCCGGGCATACGATTCCACACGCGCTTTAGCGCGTAGTGGATCGGAGTCCTGTTAGGGCTACTCCCGGCCAACGGTCGGCAGCTCTGCTCACCACAAACCACACCCACCAAACAACTCAGCCAGCCGGCTCAATCAACACCGCCGCCGCCACACTCCGCCCCTCGGCCACGAGAATGTTATAGGTGCGACACAACGCCCCGATATCCATTACTTCGAGCCCGATCCGCGCCTCCACCAGCGCCCGTGTCAGCGAAGGGTGCGGAAACCGCAACCGATTGCCGGTGCCGAACAGCAGGATGTCCAGATCACGTTGCGCAATCCATTCGAAGTGCTCGGCGGTGAGCGCCTCAAAACCCAGTCCGGCCCAAGGGGCGACTTCGATGCCCTGCGAGGATAACAACAGGCTTGATTCATGGCGATGGCCGTTGATGAGGATATGATCATCTCCGTAGCTGGTGAATAGCCGCTGGTTGGCGTCGGTGTTGAGGTGAAGTTTCATGACCAAACCTTAGCAGATTTCGCCTGATTCGTGAGAGGTATGCCAAGCCAGCACTTCCATCCCCTGCGACGCCCGGTTTCGTTTGCCCGTGCACCGTCCCTCCGGTAAAATCGCTCGTTTTCCAAGGCTTTGTTTTGCTTTGGTTTTATGCAGGTTGACCGGGAAGAAAGCCGTGACGGAAGATAGAAATCCACGTTTACGCACGATCAATAAATCGTCCAAGCTCGATAACGTATGCTATGACATACGCGGTCCGGTGATGGCGCGCGCCAAGAAGATGGAGGATGAAGGGCAGCGCATCATCAAGTTGAACATCGGCAATCTGGCGCCGTTTGGTTTTGATGCGCCCGAGGAAATTGTGCAGGACGTAATCGTCAACTTGCCTAACGCTTCGGGCTACACCGATTCGAAGGGCTTGTTTTCGGCGCGCAAGGCGATCATGCATGAGACGCAGCGCAAGGGTATTGCCGGGGTGCAGGTCGACGACATCATCATTGGCAACGGTGTGTCTGAGTTGATTGTGATGGCAATGCAGGCGCTGCTGGACAGCGGCGACGAGGTGCTGGTGCCCGCGCCTGATTACCCATTGTGGACGGCAGCGGTGAGTCTGGCAGGCGGTAAGCCGTGCCACTATATCTGCGACGAGGGCGCCGGCTGGTTGCCCGATCTGGACGATATCCGCGCCAAGATTACGACGCACACGCGCGCGATTGTCATTATCAACCCGAACAATCCGACGGGTGCGCTGTATCCGGATGATGTGCTGTTGGGGATTCTTGAAATCGCACGGAAAAACCAGTTGGTTGTTTATGCCGACGAAATCTATGACAAGGTTTTGTATGACGGCGCGACGCACACCTCAATCGCCTCACTGGCCGATGATCTGCTGATTGTGACGTTCAACGGCTTGTCGAAGAATTACCGCGCCTGCGGCTATCGTTCGGGCTGGATGATCATATCGGGCGACAAACGTCACGCCACGGATTATCTCGAAGGCCTTAACATGCTGGCCTCGATGCGCCTGTGTTCCAATGTGCCGGGGCAGTATGCGATCCAGACCGCGCTCGGGGGCTACCAGAGCATTGCCGATCTGGTTGCGCCGGGCGGGCGGCTGGCGCGTCAACGTGATCTGGCGCATGACATGCTCACGTCGATTCCCGGCATAAGCTGTGTAAAACCCAAGGCGGCGTTGTATTTGTTCCCACGGATGGATCCCAAGCTTTATCCCATCGATGACGACCAGAAGTTCATCCTCAGACTGCTGGAGGAGGAGCGGGTGCTGGTGGTGCAGGGAAGTGGATTTAACTGGCCGCAGCCTGATCACATTCGAGTGGTGTTTCTGCCGCATGAAGAAGAGTTGTCCACGGCGATTACACGGATGAGCCGGTTTTTTGACCGCCAGCGTGCGCGTCGCTGATTTTTTATACATACGAGATCATTTAATGAAACCCATCAATGTTGGCCTGCTGGGCCTGGGAACCGTCGGTGGCGGCACGCTGACCGTGCTGCGCCGCAACGCCGAAGAAATCACCCGCCGTGCCGGGCGTGAAATCCGTGTGGTGCGCGCGGCGGTGCGCGATCTGGATAAAGCCAAGCTGCTGGCAGGCGATCTGCCGCTGACGACCAACCCGTTCGACGTGGTCGATGATCCCGAAATCGATATTGTGGTCGAGCTGATCGGCGGACTGGAGCCGGCGCGCGAATTGGTGATGCAGGCGATCGCCAACGGCAAGCACGTGGTCACCGCCAACAAGCATCTGGTCGCCAAGTACGGCAACGAAATTTTTGCGGCGGCCCAGGCCAAGGGTGTGATGGTTGCGTTTGAAGCAGCGGTGGCAGGTGGCATTCCCATCATCAAGGCGCTGCGCGAAGGCCTTACTGCCAACCGCATCGAATGGCTGGCTGGCATTATCAACGGCACCAGCAACTTTATCCTCACCGAAATGCGCGACAAGGGTGCCGCCTTTGAGGACGTGCTGAAGGAAGCCCAGGCGCTGGGCTACGCCGAAGCCGATCCAACCTTCGATATCGAAGGTATCGACGCCGCACACAAGCTCACCATCCTGTCGGCGATTGCGTTTGGCATCCCGATGCAGTTCGATCGTGTGTACACGGAAGGCATTTCCAAACTCACCCGTGAAGACGTGAAATATGCTGAAGAGCTTGGCTATCGCATCAAGCTGCTGGGCATTGCGCGTCGTGCTGAAAATGGTATCGAACTGCGCGTGCACCCGACGCTGATTCCTGAGCGTCGTTTGATTGCCAACGTCGACGGTGCGATGAATGCCATACTGGTAAA
>JBKJIS010000036.1:0-10912 GCA_046598305.1 Thiobacillus sp. | reverse complement strand
AAGGGTGGGTTGTGCGGGGCAGAGCTGGGTCAGGCTGCGGCAAGGTTCTCCGTGCGCATCCTGTCCAGTTTCTCGACTACCGCCTGATAGAGATCCTGGTCGGAATCGGAGTTGCGGTCTGGATGGTTGGCGCTGCGGATCTTTTTGAGCGCAGCCATATCGTCTGGCAGGTCATGCACCTTGGTCACCCGGTCGCCGTTTTTGACCATCTCGCGCTGAAGCTCGGCCTCTGCGCCTTCGCGTGAGTCGTGCAACCGCCTGCTGCCAAGACGCCAACCTTCCTGGGTCTTGCGCGGGGATTGATAATTCACCCCATCGAACCAGATCCATTTTCCGGTATCAGGATTCAATTCAAACCGAATGGTGGTGATGCCGTAGGTGTAAACGGGCGGCTTGAGGTCCTTGGCGAACATCTTGAAGGTGCCGACCGTATCCACGGCAGCAAGGTAATACGCGCCAGCCTCATGGGGGCAGAATGCGCTGCCGGGCGTTGGCTCAGGCGCGCTGTTCTTGCTTGACGAATCCCCTTCAGCCTTTTGGCTGGCGAGCCATGCTGCCCGGCGTTGTGCGTTGGTCACTGGTATTGCTCCTTGATATTGGTTGCGGGCACTTCTATAAATCCAGATTTCATCCCAACTGCGGCGTTGCGGGAAAAATTTCTTGCTTACATATCAGACATATGCGGCGCTGCGAAATTTTTACCGCGCCTTGCATTTGGGCGAACTCTGAATTTATAGAAGCGCCCTTGAAACCCACTGGGATCACCCCTCGCTGAAGGGATCACCCACTGGACTCTTGGCCCCGTTCTAGTCGGATGAAGCGTTTTTGTTACTTCCGGCCTTTCGACCTGGCGCAACGGGCGGAATATAGCCAGAAATCCTGCACTGAAAACCATCAATACGCTTGTCGCCATTGAAATGGGTCACACTGCATTGGGATATTTCCTTGCGCGTCGCTAAGTCAGCCAGTGACTTGCGTACTTGGGGCAGTGCAATCCCTGTTGCAGCCGCTATCTCCAAATCGAGTAACTGCCCATGTTTTTTCAGGTGGCTAAGAACTTTGTCCGTATGCATGTCGATTCCTTTGACGTGTCAATGAGCGTGGGGCCCTATGCCGAGCCCTGGAGCGTCCTACAGAACACGTATAGCAAAAAAGCCACCCCGTAGGATGGCCTCTGTGTTTGTTTTGTCTGGCTCCTCGACCTGGGCTCGAACCAAGGACCTGCGGATTAACAGTACAAGCCACAGTTGTTGTCAGGCGAGCCAAAGTTGAAGATTCGTAAGTGAATTTCTTTAAGTCGTCGAGATGCTATGGGTCGACTTAACCTCTTTCCGAACTTAACCTATCAAAGTATGATCCTTTTGATCAAAAAATGCAATACTTACGCAACCTTGTCCAACATGGTATGCGCGTGAACGGCGCACGTATTTCCAGGAATTGGCAGCTGGGCGCGTACTTGCAGGCGTTTTTTACGAAGTCTGTTTTAGATAAACCTTATGATATCAAATTCTTTTGATGTTATTTTATCTGAGCATGCAAAATCCAGCCTGGACACAGTCTCAAGGGGGTGTTCCTCATTTCTGATTTCGGCAATGGGGCGATTACCATTTCACCATATGTACGTTGTTCAAGCTGCGCCCCAGAAACCGCTCGCCGATGGTCTGAAAGCGCAGCGGCACATCAGTGACATGAAAGTCGTAGCGCGGCTGTGCGTGGCCTGGATTGGCAAGCTTCTTGTCGGCCAGTAACCGGGCAACCTGCTCGGCCATGGCTTCGGCGGAATCAACCAGATTCACCCCTTCCCCCACCACCTGACTCAGCAAGGGTTTAAGCAGAGGATAGTGGGTGCAGCCGAGCACGAGGGTGTCGATGTGTTCGGCCATGAGCGGTTTCAGATAGTCCTGTGCGGTCAGCCGGGTGACTTCGTGATCGAGCCAGCCTTCCTCGACCAGTGGCACAAACAGCGCGCACGCTTGCGAATGGATGCGGGAGTCGGGCGCATATTCATGAATAGCGCGTGCATAGGCGTTGCTGTTGATGGTGGTGGGGGTGCCGATGACGCCGATTTTTTTGCCGCCGCGCGCCGCCGCCGCGCCGGCATCGATCACGTCCAGCACCGGCACCGGAGACAGATCCTTGACCACCTGTGCGGCCACCGCCGCCATGGTATTGCAGGCGATGACCAGCAGTTTGACGTCTTTTTCCAGCAGAAACCGGGCGATCTGGGTGGTGAAGTGGGTGATGGTGTCGACCGATTTCACGCCATAGGGGACGCGCGCGGTGTCGCCGAAATAGACGATGTTTTCGTAGGGCAGGCGCTCCATCAGGGCGCGCACCACGGTGAGTCCGCCGATGCCGGAATCGAATACGCCGATGGGGGACTGTGCGTTCGTGGACATGGATGGCAAGATGGCGGGATGAGAAAAAACATATTTTACCTGCAGGCCCGCGCTGCACCATTTTCTTTGGCGCGGCATTCATCGGCTCGGCATCCATCATGAGTGGCTGCGGATGCGATTCGGTTTGCGACACGCCGCCCCCTAATCCTGCTTACCGGCGCGCGCTGTGGATTGCGCTGGTGTTGAACGCGCTGATGTTCGGTGTTGAACTGGCTTCCAGCTTTGCTGCGCAGTCGGTGTCGTTGCTGGCCGATGCGGTGGATTTTCTGGGCGATGCCGGCAACTACGGCGTGGCCTTGTTCGTGCTCGGGCTGGCGCCGGTGTGGCGCTCGCGCACGGCACTGTGGAAAGGCTGGCTGATGGTGGCCTATGGCGTGTTCGTGCTGGGCATGTCGGCCTGGCAGTGGTCGGCCGGCGTGGTGCCGGAGCCGCTTATCATGGGGTGGGTGAGCCTGTTGGCGCTGGCCGTCAATTTCGGCGTGGCGGCGCTGCTGTATGCCCACCGCCAGGGCGATGCGCAGGCACGTTCGGTGTGGCTGTGTTCGCGCAACGATGCGCTGGGGAATCTGGCGGTACTGGGCGCAGCAGCAGGGGTGTGGGCCACCGCGCACGGCTGGCCGGATATTGCTGTGGCATTGGTGCTGGCGGGGCTGGCGCTGAGTTCGGGCGCTTCGGTGATACGTCACGCACAGCGAGAATTGCGCGCCTGATTCAAGTGGCGCGGAGGATGCTGCGTGCGAATCAAGGGCACCTCTAAAAATCCAGATTTCATCCCAACTGCGGCGTTGCGGGGAAAATTTCTTGCTTACATATCAAACATATGCGGCGCTGCGAAATTTTTCCCGCGCCTTGCATTTGGGCGAACTCTGGATTTTTAGAGGCGCCCTTAAGCCGTTTTCTGTCGTGACAGAGCCCAGGCAACATGCTCACGCACCATTTCAGATGGATGATTCAGCTGCATGCTGAGCGCAGCGTCCCTTTTGACAGAAGCGGGTGCATTACCCAGCGCAACGGCTATATTGCGTAGCCAGCGTTCGTGGCCAATGCGGCGGATGGCTGAACCCGCCAAGCGCTCATTGAAATCTGCTTCGCTCCAGCCAAACAATTCCACCAGTCCCGCGCTGTCGAGCCCATTGCGCACTGCAAAGTCCGGAACCGAGGCAGTGTGTGCGAAGCGGTTCCACGGACACGCCAGCTGGCAGTCGTCGCAGCCATAGATGCGGTTGCCCATCATCGGGCGCAGTTCAGGCGGGATGCTGCCCTTGAGTTCGATGGTGAGGTAGGAAATGCAGCGGCGGGCATCGAGCGAGTAGGGCGCGACGATGGCCTGTGTCGGGCAAATATCGATGCAGGCTTGGCAGGTGCCGCAGTGATTTGTCTCGGGTGCATCTACCGGGAGCGGCAAATCGGTATAGATTTCGCCGAGAAAGAACCATGAGCCGTGTTGGCGGTTTAACAACAGGGTGTGTTTGCCGCGCCAGCCGAGGCCTGATTTGCTGGCGAGTTCGACTTCCAGCACCGGCGCGCTGTCGGTGAATACGCGGAAGTGATGTTCGCCCACTTCCTGTCCGATTTTCTCGGCGAGCTTTTGCAGGCGGTTGCGCAACACTTTGTGATAATCGCGGCCCAACGCGTAACGTGAAATATAGGCCGTGTCGG
Organism: Thiobacillus sp.; assembly: GCA_046598305.1. Lineage (GTDB taxonomy): Bacteria > Pseudomonadota > Gammaproteobacteria > Burkholderiales > Thiobacillaceae > Thiobacillus. The sequence continues at coordinate 6,854 of JBKJIS010000036.1, read as the reverse complement.
CATCGTCCAGAATGGTGTGTGGATCGGCAGAGTCAGGCGGCAAATAGTCCAGTCGAACACTGATGATGCGGACGGTTCCCGGTATCAGTTCGGCAGGGCGGCTGCGCTTGGTGCCGTGCGCCGCCATATAATCCATCTCACCATGAAAACCCTGATCCAGCCATGCCTGCAATCCTGCTTCCGCTGCACTCAATTCGCCGTCAGCAATGCCCACGGCGGCAAAGCCGAGTTCTCGACCCCATTGCTTGATCTGTTGTGCCCGCTGCGTTAAATCCTGTTCATGCATAAAGACGATGATACCGTGCGCTGCACCCGCCATCTGGCCGATGAGGCCGCGACGCTGGAATTTGGGGCGCACCTGGCGCAAAACCTTGTTCCGGGTCTGACCCTTTATCTGGAAGGTGATCTTGGTGCGGGGAAGACGACGCTGGTGCGTGGAGTGTTGCGTGGGCAGGGTTACAGTGGACGAGTCAAAAGCCCGACCTATACTTTGGTAGAAACTTACAGCCTGCCAGCGTTTGAGTTGTATCACTTTGACCTGTATCGTATGCATGATCCGCGAGAATGGATGGATGCCGGGTTTCGTGATGTGAATGACGGCCAGGCAGTGAGTCTGATTGAATGGCCGGAAAAGGCCGCAGGTTGGTTACCCCCACCCGATGTCGTGATCCGTTTGCGGATCAACGACGATAGCCGCGAAGTTGAATGTGAAGCGCAAAGCCCGCGCGGAACTCAATATCTGGAGACATGTTGCACGCCTTGTTAAAAATCTTTCTGCTGTGTTGTGCGTTGACCTCGGGTCTGGCCCAGGCGGCGGAATTGACGGCGACCCGTTTGTGGCCAACGTCCGACTACACGCGAATCACGCTCGAAGCCGCGCAGGCTGTCACGTATAAATATTTCATTTTATCGAACCCTGATCGTCTGGTGATAGATCTCGATGGCATTGAAACAGGTGCCGCACTCGAATCGCTGGTGGGTCAAGTAACGGCAGAGGACCCTTACATCAGTGCGATTCGCATCGGGATGCACCGTCCTGGCGTGATGCGGCTGGTGCTCGACCTTAAATCTGTAATCAAGCCCTCCGTGTCCCAGTTGCAACCCGTGGAGCAATATGGCCACCGGCTGGTCGTGGATCTTTATCCGGCTCAAGCAGCTCAGGTAAGCAATTCGACGCAGCCAGGCATGGTTGAACCCGCCAAAGCATTCAAACGGGCCAAGTCGGGGGTGCCGCAATACGCACGCCTGATTACCGTGGCGATCGATGCCGGGCATGGGGGCGAAGATCCGGGCGCCATCGGCGCTGCCGGCTCGTACGAGAAACACATCACGCTGGCGCTGGCTAAAAAACTCAAACAGAAAATCGATGCGCAAGAAAACATGCGTGCGGTACTGGTCCGCGACGGCGATTATTTCGTGCCGCTGGCGCAACGGGTAACCAAGGCACGCGACGTGAAAGCGGACCTGTTCCTGTCGATCCATGCCGACGCATTTATCAAGCCACATGCGCGTGGCTCATCGGTGTTTGCCTTGTCCGAAAACGGCGCCACCTCGGTCGCCGCGCGCTGGCTGGCCAAGAAGGAAAACGATGCGGATCTGGTTGGTGGGGTCAATGTCGACGTCAAGGACCCCTTCCTGAAACGCACGCTGATCGATCTGTCGCAAACCGCCACGATCAATGACAGCTTGCGGCTCGGATATGCGGTGCTGAAGGAAATTGGTGGCATTAACACGCTGCACAAGGCTCAAGTCGAACAGGCGGGTTTTGCGGTGTTGAAAGCGCCGGATATTCCTTCGATCCTGATCGAAACCGCGTTCATATCCAATCCGGAAGAAGAACAGCGTCTGAATGATCCCGACTATCAGGATAAACTGGTGAATGCGATCATGAGTGGCGTCAAATCCTACTTCGACAAGCACCCGCTGACGGCGCCGGCGCGGCTGACGCGTAACCCATGACGGCTGGTTTGTTGGGGACCGTGGCGCCGGGATTTGACCGGCCGCTGGATGTGCTTGAAGCATGCCACGGGCGCATAGCCAAACAGTGTGACACCCTGAATAAACTGCTGGCCCATCTGCCCACCAACGGCGCCGACACACAGGCGCAGCGAGCCGCACGTGCGGTGCTGGCGTACTTTGATACCGCTGCAGCGCATCACCACGACGATGAAGAGCGCAACCTGTTTCCCTTGCTTGAATGGGTCGGCGCATCCGGCGCATGCGAGCTGGTTGAAACACTGACGCTGGAACACGACGAATTGGCGCTGCTGTGGCGGCGCTTGCGGATGGAATTGCGGCTGATTGAAACAGGTGCGGCATCCACCCTGGACGAAACCCTGAGCCGACGCTTCATCAGCCTTAACCGCAGTCATCTCGAATTCGAAAATACGCATGTGTTGCCCTTGGCGCGACAGGTGCTCGGAACCGCCGAAATCGAGCGGCTGGGTCGGGCCATGGCGGCGCGGCGCAACGTTTCCTTTGTTAATTGATTGTGTCGATTCGCGTTTTACCTGATGTGCTGATTTCACAGATCGCAGCGGGCGAGGTAGTTGAACGCCCAGCCGCGGCCTTGAAGGAAATTCTGGAGAACAGCCTCGACGCCGGGGCCACCGAAATTCAGGTTGAACTGGAGCAGGGCGGTGTCAAGCGTATCCGGGTTAGCGATAACGGCGCCGGTATTCCGCGCGATGAATTGGCGCTGGCCTTGACGCGACATGCCACCAGCAAAATTGAGAGCCTGGCTGATCTGGAGCAGGTCGCGAGCCTGGGTTTTCGCGGCGAGGCGCTGGCGTCGATTGCAGCCATCGCACGGGTTCACCTCACTAGCCGCAGTGCTGAGTCCGGGCATGCCTGGGGGGTACACGTTGAGGGCGGGCGTCTTGATGCGCCTGCACCCGCCGCACGCGCTGCAGGCACCACGATCGACATCCAGGACCTGTTCTTCAATACGCCGGCCCGGCGAAAATTTCTCAAGACCGAAGGCACCGAATATGCCCATTGTTCTGAGACCGTGCGTCGGCTGGCGCTGGCGAACCCGGACACGGCCTTTACCCTGACCCACAATGGCCGGGTTCAACTAAGGCTCAATGCCGAGTCCGCCGCAAGCCGGGTACGGCAGGTGATGGGCGAAGCCTTCGAGCGCAATACCATTGCCGTCGATGCCGCTGCGGGTTTGTTGCGCGTGTCTGGCTGGGTGATCCGCCCCAGTGCGGCAACAGGCAGTCGCGACAACCAGCATGTGTTCGTTAATGGCCGCTATGTGCGCGACAAGTTGATCGTTCATGCACTGAAGGAAGCCTATCGTGACGTGCTGCACCATCAGTTGAATCCGGCGTATTGCCTGTTCATCAGCCTGCCGCCCGAAGGCGTGGATGTGAACGTACATCCGGCCAAAACCGAAATTCGGTTTCGCGACAGTCGTGGCGTACACCAGTTTCTGTTCCATGCTGTGGAGCGTCTGCTGTCAACACCCGTTGAAGCGGGGATGACCGATGCCGCGTTACCCAGCGGATTGGGTGGGTCGTCGCTGCGTGCGTATGGGTCGCCGCAGCAGACGCTTATGCCGCTGCAGGTCAATGAAGCCATGGCATTCTACGCACCCTTAAGCGGCGAACCGTTAGCGCAAAGCGGGGCGTTGGGCACTTCAAGCTCGCCGCTGGTTGACGTGGCACCCAGCGATGCCCCTCCGCTGGGCTATGCCCTGGCACAGCTGCACGGTGTTTATGTGCTGGCGCAGAACGCGCAGGGACTGGTGTTGGTCGACATGCACGCCGCACACGAGCGCGTGGTCTACGAAAAACTCAAGACTGCACTCGATGCGCGTGCGGTGCCGGCACAAGCACTGCTGATTCCGGTGGCGCTCACGGTTGACGCGCGCGACCTGGCCGAAATTTCGCCCCATCTTGATCAATTGGGTGAAATCGGCTTCGCATTATCAATTACCTCCCCGACCTCGGTAGCGGTGCGCTCAGTGCCCTGGCTACTGAAGAATGCCGACCCGGTCGAGCTGACGCGTGCAGTCTTGCACGAGATCGCGGAATTTGGAGTGGTGCGTCTGCTGGCCGAGCGCCGCAACGAACTCCTCGCCACCCTGGCGTGCCATGGCGCAGTGCGCGCAAATCGCCACCTGACGATCCCTGAAATGAACGCATTGCTACGAGATATGGAAGCCACCGACCGGGCTGGGCAGTGTAACCATGGCCGTCCAACCTGGTTTCAGATCAGCATCAAGGAGCTCGACGCGATGTTCATGCGGGGACGCTGATAATCTCTGCCCTCTCCCTCGATGTTTAGACTTGTCGGAAGGTGCGTATTGCTCCGCGCCGATTACCGGATATCCCTGGTTACCGCACAATCGTTGTATCAGGCTCGATGCGGTCTAACAATCCCGGATGGTCAGGCACGGCTTACCCTTTCAACTTCACGCCGTGCCCGCTGTTGCCTGCGGGTATCTTGAAATAATCGGCCCCTTCCAATGCGGTCATTTCGGGAGCGCGAAGCCTGCCCTGGCGTTTCGTTAATTGTCTTTTCCTAGCGCCAATGCGGCGCTGCGCGCATCCATGAACCGGGCCAGGATCGGACCGCAAATCACCCCCAGGGCCAGGCGCAGGCTTTTGCTGGGAATCAGCATGGTGTCAGGGCGCGACATGTGGGCGTCGGGAATGCGCTTGAGCAAGTCGGGAAAATCATGGCGCTCGCGGTCGCGGAAGTGGATGACGCAGAGCGATTCGTCGGCCAGCGGCACGTCGCGCGCAATAAACGGGTCGGAGGTATCCACCAGTGGCATGCGCTGGATATTGATATCGGTCAGGCCGAATTGGGGAACGATGTAATGGATGTAGTCGTCCATGCGGCGCAGGATGGTTTCCACCGATTCTTCGGGCGAGCACGTGCCCTTTTTGTGGTCGCGGTGGATCTTCTGTATCCACTCCAGGTTGATGGCAGGCGCCACGCCGATTAGCAGATCCACATGCTGGGCCACGTCGATGCCCTGGCGACCCGCGCGGCGGTCTATTTCCAGCGGAAAGTGGCGCGAGTCGACCTTGCGGCGGGTCCAGGTATTGGCCATCAGGCCGCCATGCTGACCCTCGTAGAACAACAGGTCGCTGCCCGGCTGCAGGGGCGACCAGGGCGTGAATTCGCCAGGCTGCACGCCCAATTCCGTGCCGCGCTCGACGGTGTGGGCGTACTGGCGATTAACACCACTTCCGCATTCGCCATACGTCCTGAAAAAGGATTCCAGCTCCTGGAAGTGATTGCACTCGGGCCCGAACCAGGAAATGTTCCGGCCACTCCCCCGCGCTTCCTCAAGCAGGGCGGCAAACTGCCGCTCGGTATAGCGCCGAAACCCGTCGCCATGAACCATCGCGGGTTTGATGCTCAGGCGTTGGAAAATGAACTTGAACGCGTGGCGTATTGTGGACAGGCCGGCGCCCGAGGAGCCGGTCACAGCGATGATGGGGTGTTGCCGCGACATGGTTGATTATTCCCCCAGACTGGCCAAGCGGCCGAAGAGAAACAAGTGTAACCCGGCGCATGTCACGCAGAGCAAATGCTGAAGATGTCCCAGCCGCGCCCTTAGCCCGCAAGTACGAAGCCTGCGAATCAACTCCTGTTAGAGATGGACCGTGCCAACGAAACTGTGTGCGGTTCGGCCGTTGTGCACCTGGTGCGCCGTGCCTGGCGCGTGTATGGCGATCCCGACCTGGACGCCTCGCTTTACACTTTGCTACAGATAGTGTCACTCACCCTTTTCGAAAAGATGCCCTTGCAGCAAGCGTTTCCAGGCAACGACTACAAAACATCAGTGAGGGTGCCATGCATCTAATTGAATCTATTCGATTTTTAACCGGACTGCAGTGTTGAGATATACAGGCGGAGCCGGGTGAAATGGATAAAAGGGTGTCCGTGTGGGCTTACTTGGTCAGAATAAGCTTGCCGTTCTTGGTGATGCGCAGACGATAGGTCTCACCGTTATGCCCAATCAGAATTTCCTGGTTGCCCTTAAAGAAGTGGTCCGCTGGAACGAATTCCGTTGTTTGGCCGCGTTGTGCGTTTTCGTTTGACAGAGGGGACTGAGCGTGGGCACTGTTGGACATATGGGTCAGAATCGAAAAATGGGGTGCTGGGTAATCAAGCGAGATTAATTAATGCAAATTTAGTTGCTAATGATAACCATTCTCAATAAATAGTCAATGGGGGCATTCCTGATCAAGGTGCCACTTCGATCAGGAATGGGGGGTGGGTACCGGGTAGGGGCCGCGGACCAAGGGATGGGCCACCAGCACTTCGGGCTGCAGCGTGACGTGATGGATGCCGTGCTGGTGCCCCATCTTCTGCCGAGCCGCTTCAAGGATGTCCGGCCAGTCGGCCAGATTGCGGATTTCCAGATGGGCGGACAGCGCGATGGTGCCGGACGACAGCGTCCACACGTGCAGGTCATGCACCCGCAGCACGCCATCAAGCGCGGCCAGATCCTGCCCGACTACGTTAAGCCGGACGTGGCCGGGTACGCCTTCCATCAGTACATGCACAACTTCGCGCAGCAGGCGCAGCGCCGACACCAGGATTAGGGCGGCCACCAGCAAGGACAACAGCGGGTCGATCGGAGTCCAGCCGGTGGTGACGATCACGATGCCTGCCGTGTCCATGACCAGAGTGGTCGTGGCTGTTGTGATCGTGGTCAGGAGCGGGCACAGTAATCGGTCGGGTCGACTTGCAGGTTGAGGTCGGCGGATGCTTGGCCCAGGCCGGCTATGTGGTGGAGCGCATTGACGTAGCGGACGGTTTCGCGCAATTCGATCATCGTTGGCGGATGTTGATGGCCGTGCATACGGGCCAGCCGTGCGCGGGCG
>JBKJIS010000028.1:0-59081 GCA_046598305.1 Thiobacillus sp. | reverse complement strand
GAGCGGTGGGGGCTCTCACGGCATCCCGTTACTGCTTAGCAGCCGGCACGATTGATGACGCTGATAACGGGAGCGGCGCCTGCAGCCGCTGCCGCAGTATAGGTGAACGCGCACTTGGTCGCATCCGTGCCACCCGTGACCTGGACCGTGACGGCACCGGGGGGGCCCGCAACCACGGTTGCTGCATAGCCTTCGGCGGTCAAGTCAGTAGCAGTCGCAGGAAAGACTGAGGTCAGCCCGGCGGCGTCGATAATGCCATTGAGGGTCCCCGCAGGAAAGCCGAAGACGTTGTTGACCATACCGCTTGCGGTACACACGGTTCCGGTCGCACCGGCTGAGTTGTTGGCTTTGACTGCGCCTCCAGTGCAGTTAGCCAGATCTTCCACGCCACCGCGAACCAGCACGGTGCCATTAATTATGCCGGTAGCCGCCTGCACCGCGCCGCGCGCCGCGTTGAGCTTGGCGACGCGCGCATCGGTCTGGATGTTGGTGAAGCGCGGCAGCGCCACTGCGGCCAGAATGCCGAGGATGACGATGACGACGATCAACTCGATCATGGTAAAGCCGTGTTGGTTTGATTTCATTGTGTTCTCCATTTATTCAGAATGTTTGTTAATAGACGCGTCTTCACGCAACGCGGCCACAGATGTTGTTACGGCACGCATGGCCGAAACTTAAATGCATGATGGGCATGCTCAACAATTTTTTCATTTAATGGCCACGCTGGCCAGGTCCCACATTGGCAGAAACACGCCAAGCGCCAGCACCAGGACGATGCCGCCCATGGCGGCGATGATGAGCGGTTCGATGCGGGCGGCGAGCGTCTTGATTTCGTAGTCCACTTCGCGCTCGTACATCTCGGCGACTTCCTGCATGAGTTCGTCGATGCTGCCGGTCTCTTCGCCGACGGCGATCATTTGCAGCACCACGGGGTTAAACACGGCTGCGGTCTGCGCGGTGCGCAGGATGGATTCGCCGCGCTCGATGCCATTGCGCATTTGCTCGACGCGCGAGGCGATCCAGGCGTTGTCGGTGACTTCGGCCACGATCGAGAGCGCTTGTGCCGCGGGGATGCCGCTTTTCATGGAAAGCGCCAAGGTGCGGGCGAACCGGGCGAGCGTGCTCCTGAGCACAATCGAGCCGGTCAAGGGCAGCCTGAGCTTGAAGCGGTCCCATATCAGACGCCCGCCGTCGGTGGCGCGCCACACGCGAAACCCGGCCACCGCCAGCACCCCGCCCGCCAGCATGAACCAGCCATAGGCCAGGGTGATGCGCGAGGTTTCGATGAGGATTCTCGTCATCAGTGGCAATTCGGCGCCCATGCCGGCATAAACTTTGGCGAAGGCCGGGATGACGAACACATTGATGACCGAGACCGCGACCACCATGGCGATGAGGACGAAGCTCGGGTAACGCAGGGCTTCCTTGATGCGGGCCCGGGTTTCGCGCTCGAATTCGAGGTGTTCGAACATCCGCAGAAAAATTTCATCCAGGCGGCCGGTCGCCTCGCCTACCCGCACCATCGCGACGTAAAAAGGCGAGAAGACCGCGGGATGCTGACGCATGGCCGTAGACAGGTCGCGTCCGGCTTCGAGCGACTCCCTGAGGGAGACGATCACCCGGGCAAACGCGATATGGGAAGTCGACTCGATAAGCCCGGACAGCGAACGCAAAATGGGGACCCCCGCGCGCATCAGGGTATAGAGCTGACGCGAGAACAACTGCACGTCGATGGCCTTGACGGTGGGCGCGAAGAGGCTTAGCCCGCCCGTTCCCCCATCGCGCCGCTCGGACTGGCCGGTTTCCCGAATGGTGACGGGCGAAATGCCGCTTTGCAGCAGGCGGCTCGCACACTCGGCCGCACTGTCCGCTTCAAGGATGCCCTGCGCCTTCTCGCCGCCTTGGGTGCGGCCGGTATAGCTAAAGCGCGGCATCTAGTGTCGTGAATCAGAAATATCGCAACATGAAACGGCGTGTTTTTCCGCATAGCGGCGTTGCTCGTCGTTGCCATAGAGCCAGCTATGTCGCCTCCTCGCGCCTTGCCACGCGAAAAAATCCATCCGTTTCATTGTGTTCCCCTATTTCTGATTCACGACACTAGTGAGCATATTCGGCGTGTCTGACCGCGCGAAGCAAACAACTCCAACACGTCCTGATGTGCCTCGGCACATTGCTATCATCATGGATGGAAATGGTCGCTGGGCGAAGCGCCGGTTGATGCCGCGTGTAGCCGGACATCGCAAGGGCGTTGAGGCCTTGCGCGGCGTCATCCGTGCGTGTGCCGAGCGCGGCGTGTCACATCTAACCGTTTTTGCCTTCAGCTCTGAAAACTGGCGACGTCCACAGGAAGAAGTCACTCTGTTGATGGAATTGTTCATGCGTGCACTGGAAAACGAGGTCGCACGCCTGCACGAAAACGACATCCGGTTTCGGGTGATCGGAGACTTGTCGGGGTTTTCCGACCGCATCCAGTCCCTGATTCGAGACGCTGAAGCACTCACCATTAACAACACGCGCCTTACGTTTACCGTTGCCGCCAATTATGGCGGGCGGTGGGATATCGTGCAGGCCGTCAAGCGTTTGATGGAATCGGGCGTAGCGCCCGACTCGGTCAATGAAGACTTGCTGGCGCAGCAACTCAGCGTTGCCGACGCGCCCGAACCGGATCTCTTTATACGTACCGGCGGCGAGCAGCGCATCAGTAACTTTCTGCTGTGGCAACTGGCTTATACCGAATTGCATTTCACCGATGCCTTGTGGCCCGACTTTGATGCGAAAGCACTTGACGCAGCGCTCACGTCTTACCGTGCCCGTGAACGTCGTTTTGGCCGAACCAGCGATCAGGTTCGCGCTTTATCGTGAAGAAATCTGGATTTTTAGAGGTGCCCTTATGACACCGCTATTCAGGCGGGTACTTACAGCCTTGGTCTTGCTGGGCGTGTTTGTATCTGCTGTGTTTTGGGCCCCGGAGTGGGTGTGGGCGGCATTGATGGCGGTGGTGGCTGGCCTGGCTGCCTACGAATGGGCGCGTCTGAGTGATTTCCCACCGCTGTCAGCGCGCGTTTATGCAGCGTTGCTGGCGCTTTCTGCGTTGGCTTTACCCCCTGTTTTGGCTGAAAAGTGGCCTGCATTTCAGGCGGGACTCATCGTGCTGGCAATGGGGTTCTGGCTGCTGGTTGCCCCGCTGTGGTTGCTCAGCCAGTGGCGTGCGCAGCAGGTGTTTGTGCGCGCCCTGGTCGGCGTCGTACTGATCGTGCCGACCTGGGTGGCACTCCAGTATTTGCATGCGCGCGGCCCCGCTGTATTGCTGGGCGTGTTGGCGATTGTCTGGATTGCCGATACCGCAGCCTATTTTGCCGGACGTCATTTTGGACGTCGCAAGCTCGCACCCACAATCAGCCCCGGAAAAACCTGGGAAGGTGTTGCGGGTGCATGGGTCGCGCTCGCGCTGTATGCAGGTGCATTGAGTCTATGGGTCGGGATTCCCGTATTGTCATTGGTTTTTATAGTGTCGGGATTGCTCTATCTGTCAGTGTTGGGCGATTTGTTCGAGTCATGGATAAAGCGCGTTTCTGGCATGAAAGACAGCGGGACCATGCTGCCTGGCCATGGCGGTGTGCTTGATCGGATTGACGCTCTGACCTCCACCCTGCCGATCGCCGTGGGCATGTTGATGTGGCTGGAGCACGCTGCATGAAATCAAGCGGCATGAAATCAAGCGCTCAGAATCCAGACGGAATCAAGCCAGGTGGCAACCCCGCGCGCGTAATGACCGTGTTGGGCTCCACCGGCACCATCGGCGTCAATACGCTCGATGTCGTGTCGCGCCATCCGGGCCGGTTTGAAATTTTTGCCCTGACCGGCGCGACCCAGGTCGAACGCATGGTCGAGCAGTGTCGTGCCCACCGGCCGCGCGTGGCGGTGATGAGCGAGCCTGCAGCGGCACAGGCATTGCGCGCACGCATCGCGGAAGAGAAGCTTGCGGTGACCGTGCTGGAAGGTGCTGATGCGTTGATCGAAGTGGCAACTGCCGCTGAAGTCGATACCGTCATGGCCGCCATCGTGGGTGCTGCGGGCCTGCCTGCCACCCTGGCCGCGGCGCAGGCAGGCAAAAGAATACTGCTCGCGAATAAAGAGACACTGGTGGTGTCCGGCCAGTTGTTCATGGATGCAATCGCCGCAAGTGGCGCCGAACTGCTGCCAATCGATTCTGAGCACAATGCGATTTTCCAGTCGCTACCACGGGGTTTTGAGGGTGATTTTCAGCGCGCCGGGGTGACGTGTTTGTGGCTCACCGCTTCCGGTGGTCCTTTCCGCACCTGGTCCGCTGAAGCCATTGCCGCTGCCACGCCCGCGCAAGCGGTCGCCCATCCCAACTGGGTCATGGGGAAAAAAATCTCGGTCGACTCGGCAAGCCTGATGAACAAGGGGCTCGAAGTGATCGAGGCGCGCTGGCTGTTCAATGCGCGCCCTGAGCAAATCAAGGTGGTGGTGCATCCGCAAAGCATCGTGCATTCGATGGTTGAATATGCCGATGGCTCGGTGATTGCGCAGATGGGCACGCCCGACATGCGTACCCCGATTGCTTACGCGCTGGGCTTTCCCGAGCGCATCGAGGCAGGGGTGTCGGCCCTTGAGTTGATGGGCAAGCAGCTCACCTTCGAAGCGCCTGACACGGCACGCTTTCCTTGTCTGCAGTTGGCGTTTGATGCATTGCATTCGGGAGGGAACGCTTCTGCCGTGCTGAATGCAGCCAACGAAGTGGCGGTGGCGCGCTTTCTGGACGGCTCCATTCCGTTCAATGCCATCGCGGCGAGCATTGCCCATACCCTGAATAAGCTGGCTGACGGCGCAGTTCAAACCCTTGATGAATTACTCGATGCAGATTGCCGGGCGCGCACGATGACCGAAACGTATTTGGGACGCATTAACACATGAATATTTTGCACACTGTTTTATGGTTTCTGGTCGCGATCGGTATCCTGGTCGTGTTTCACGAGTTGGGCCATTATTTCGCTGCGCGCCTGGCGGGTGTCAAAGTGCTGCGTTTTTCAGTTGGCTTTGGAAAACCGCTGATCAGCCGTCGTTTTGGTCGAGATCAAACAGAGTGGTCACTGGCCGCGTTGCCGTTCGGTGGCTACGTCAAGATGCTCGACGAGCGCGAAGGCGAAGTCCCCGCTGCCGAGGCGCACCGCAGTTTTAACCGCGCCTCGGTGTGGCGACGAATCGGTATAGTTGCGGCGGGCCCCCTCGCCAATTTCTTGCTTGCGATCGTGTTTTATTGGGCTTTGTTCATGCATGGATTGCCTGCAATCAAACCCATGATCGGCGAGCCGCCAGCCGGCACCCTCGCAGCAAAGGCGGGTTTGGTAGCGGGCGACGAAATACGGAGCGTAAACGGTACCGTAACCTTAACATTCCAGGACTTGCGGCTGAGCCTGCTACGGGCCGGGGTGGCAGGTGACCCGGTTGTATTGGGGCTGGCAGACGGTCGCAGCGTAAACCTTGACGCGCATCCTGTCGAAACCGAGAACCTCGAGCAAGATACCCTGCGCCCCTTGGGGATCGTGCATTTTGACCCGGAAATTGAGCCGGTGATTGGAAAAGTACTGCCTGACGGCGCCGCTGAACGAGCGGGCTTTCAGCCCGGCGACCGGCTGGTTTCTGCCAACGGCCAAGCCGTTGCACACTGGCAGGCTTGGGTGGAATTAATTCGCCAGCATCCTGCCAAGCCTTTGAGTATTGAATATGTGCGGAAAGGGCAACGAGCAAGCTTGACTGTGGTGCCTGATGCCGTGGACGAAGCCGGTCAGCGCGTGGGTAAGATCGGGGCAGGACCGCAGGTTGACGAAGCCATGCTGGCGACATTGATGACCGAAGTACGGTACGGTCCGCTCGATGCGTTGGCGCAAGGTGCCATCAAAACATGGGACATGAGTCTGTTCACCCTCGAAATGATGGGGCGTATGGTGTTGGGGCAAGTGTCCTGGAAAAATCTGTCCGGCCCGCTGACCATTGCAGACTATGCGGGGCAGAGTGCTGCGCTTGGCTGGATAAGTTTTGTGGGTTTTTTGGCGCTTGTGAGCGTGAGCCTGGGTGTGTTGAATCTGCTGCCGATCCCGTTACTGGATGGGGGTCACCTCATGTATTATGTGGCGGAAGTTTTCACGGGTCGATCCGTGTCTGAACGCACCATGGAAATAGGCAGCCGAATCGGCATGGCTTTTTTGCTACTGTTGATGTCTTTTGCCCTGTTCAACGATTTGCAACGCCTGTTAGGTGGATGAAATAAACATGATTCTGAACCGTTTGACGCTTGCTTTAGCTGCCGTTTTCGTTGTGCAGCCTGTCTTTGCCGCAGAGCCCTTTATCGTCAAGGACATCCGGGTCGAGGGCATTCAGCGTACCGAGGCTGGAACCGTATTCAGCTACTTGCCGGTGAAAGTCGGCGAGATGATGACCGACGAAAAAACCGCAGCGGCGATCAAGGCACTCTACGCCACCGGTTTTTTCAAGGATGTAAGGCTGGAAGCGCGCGATGGCGTCGTGATTGTCACCGTTGAAGAACGCCCCTCCATTTCGAAAATCACCCTGTTAGGGATCAAGGAATTTTCCGAAGAAGACTTGAAAACCGGTCTGAAGCAGACAGGACTGGCAGAGGGACGCGTACTCGACCGGGCCTTGCTGGAAAAGGCCGAGCAGGAATTGCAGCGTCAGTATTTCAATCGCGGAAAATACGCAGTCGAGATCAAATCTACATTGACCCCACTCGAGCGCAACCGGGTTGCCGTGCAGTTTGATGTGGTCGAGGGGAGTAGCGCTAAAATCCAGCAAATCAGCATCGTTGGAAATAAGGCCTTCAAAGAAAAAGAGTTGCTGGGTTTGTTTACCTCGACCACCCCGGGCTGGCTGACCTGGTACAGCAAGAATGACCAATATTCCAAAACGCGCCTGAGTGGGGATATCGAAGTCTTGCGCTCGTATTACCTCAATCGCGGTTACCTGGAATTCAATGTTGATTCCAGTCAGGTTTCGATTTCCCCTGACAAACAGGGCATTTACATCACCATCAACGTGACCGAAGGCCCGCAGTACAAAGTGTCGGACGTCAAGCTTGCAGGGCAGATGCTGGTGCCTGAAGCCGAGTTGAAAAAGCTCATCACCTTCAAGCCGGGCGAGGTGTTCTCACGTGATCGCCTGACCGAGACCACCAAGAAAATGGGTGATCGCCTGGGAAATGATGGCTATGCTTTTGCCAACGTCAATGCAGTGCCTGAGCTGGACAGAGAGAAAGGAACGGTTGCTTTTACCCTGTTTGTTGACCCCGGTCGTCGCGTCTATGTAAACCGCGTCAATGTGGCTGGCAACACGAAAACTCGTGATGAAGTGGTGCGTCGTGAAGTACGGCAGATGGAAGGCGCGTATTACGACGCAGGAAAAATAAATTTATCGCGTGACCGGCTCAACCGGCTTGGTTTTTTCAATGAAGTCAATATTGAAACGCCCGGTGTGTCCGGTACCACCGATCAGGTCGACGTCAATGTGAGCGTCACTGAAAAGCCCACAGGTAACATCATGTTAGGTGCCGGATTCTCCTCATCCGAGGGGCTGGTGCTGTCGGGTTCGGTTACCCAGAATAACGTCTTTGGAACCGGCAATCGCTTATCGGCACAGATCAACTCGGGCAAGGTCAATACTGTGTATGCATTGTCGTTTACCAATCCCTATTTCACGCTGAACGGCGTCAGCCTGGGTTATGACCTGTACCGGCGCGATGTCGATTCGAGCTCGCTCGATAATGTAAGCGCGTATAAGACATCCACTTATGGTGCGGGCATGCGGCTAGGAGTACCGCTCAACGAGCGCGATTCCATTTCGTTCGGCCTGACCTACGAGCAGACTTCGATTTCACTGACCCCTTACGATCCTGGTACCCTCGCCGCACCTAACCCAGTGTCCGCCACCCCATACCAGAATTTTGTGGGCCTTACTGGTAAACGTGATGACACTACGCTGCGTCTCGATACATCGTGGGCGCGCGATACCCGCAACAATTATTTGTTCCCGACCAAAGGCATGCTTCAGCGTGTGTCTGCGGAAATGGGAACACCTGCGGGCAGTCTTCAGTATTACAAATTGTCGTATCAGCAACAGCATTACTTCCCTCTGAATAAAACCTTTACGCTCATGATTAACGGAGAAGTGGGGATTGGCGATGGTCTTGCGGGCGAAGAGCTTCCGTTCTTCAAGAACTTTTACGCGGGCGGAAACAGTTCAGTACGCGGCTTCAAGAACGGTACGCTGGGACCCAAGGATGCCAATGGTGATGCACTGGGAGGTAACAAACGCGTTGTGGGTAATGCGGAACTCTTCTTCCCTTTGCCGGGACTTAAGGATGACAAGTCGTTGCGCATGTCGGCCTTTGTCGATGCAGGTGCCTCTTTCGGACCCAATGACCACAATGGGTTGTATAAGAATTTTGCGTTCGGAGACTTGCGCTATTCGGCTGGGGTAGCCGTGCTGTGGGTCTCGCCACTCGGCCCGCTTAAATTCAGCTTGGCGCAACCGCTTGTCAGCAAGGCAGGCGACAAATCTGAAGTGTTTCAATTTACCTTGGGCAATGTGTTCTAAGGTTATCCGTTACTGGAGTATGTGATGATGAAGTTCAAGCCGTTTGCAATTCCCCTTTCTGTCGTGCTGGTGTCTGCATGTTTCGCAACCCCCGTTCTGGCGGACAAGGTCGGATTCGTTAACACCGAGCGTTTGATCCGTGAAGCTCCGCTGTCCGTTTCTGCCCAAAAGAAACTTGAACGTGAGTTCGCTACGCGTGATCAGGAGTTGCAGAAACTCGCCAAGCAAGCCCGCGATATACAGGCGCAACTGGACAAGGATGGCGTGACCATGTCGGACGGTGATCGCAAGACAAAGGAGCGCGATCTGGGTAATCTCAACCGTGACCTGCAACGCCAGGGCCGCGAGTTTCGTGAAGATCTCAATCTCCGTCGCAATGAAGAGCTGGGACAGATTCAGGAGCGGGCGCGCAAGGCCGTCCAGGAAATCGCACGCGCCGAAAAGTATGACCTGATCGTAGAGCAGGCGGTTTATGTCGACCCCAAGAACGATATCACTGACCGTGTGATGAAGGCACTGGGCGGAAAATAAGTCAAACTTGGGAAGTTCCGTCCATCCGATGCAAGTCACGCTGACAGACCTGGTTGCCAAATTTGGTGGTGAACTCGTGGGTGATGGTGCTCGAACCGTGTGCCAGGTTGCACCGTTGGATCGCGCCACGGCAGAAGAAATAGGCTTCGTTTCCCAAAGCAAATATCTGGCCCAACTGTCCTCGACAGAAGCGGGGGCAGTCATCCTGCCTGAGGATGCGCGCGATGCGACTGATTTGCCGCGCATTCTCACCCCCCATCCTTATCTGTATTTTGCGCGTGTGTCGGCGCTGCTTAATCCCCCGCTGCGTCCTCAGCCAGGCATACACCCAGCGGCAACCGTGGCACCCGGTGCGGTGATTGCAGCCGATGCCAGCATTGCAGCCGGAGCGGTCATTGGACAGGGCGCGCATATCGGCGCGCGAACGGTTGTGGGGCCCAACTGTGTTGTCGGTGACTATGTGCGCATCGGTGCGGATTGTCATCTGCATGCGAATGTGACCCTTTACCCTGCATGTGTCGTCGGGGAGCGATGCATCCTGCATTCAGGTTGTGTGATTGGCTCGGATGGATTTGGTTATGCACCGGCCGAAGGCGGGTGGGAGAAAATCCCGCAGATAGGCCGCGTCCTGATCGCTGACGATGTGGAAATCGGCGCGTGCACAACTATTGATCGCGGTGCGCTTGAAGACACGATCATTGGTGAGGGCGTCAAGCTCGACAATCTGGTTCAGGTGGCGCATAACGTGCACATTGGCGCACATACAGCGATTGCTGCTTGCACAGGGATTGCGGGGAGCGCAAAAATCGGTCGCCATTGCATGATAGGGGGCGCGGCCATGATTATTGGCCATATCGATATTGCAGACGGGTCGCGTATTTCAACCAACACCCTGATCACCAAGTCACTGCCAAAGGCAGGCACCTACACCTCGGCGCTGCCTTTTTCCGAACACACAGTTTGGCAAAAAAATGCCGTACACATGCGTAATCTCGACAAACTGGCGGACCGCATCAAGCAGCTTGAAAAACGACTTAACGAATTGGAAAATGCATCATGATTATGGATATCGAGCAGGTCATGCAGTACCTGCCGCATCGCTACCCTTTCCTGTTGATCGACAAAGTGACCGAGCTCGAACTCGGAAAATCCATCACCGCGCTTAAAAACGTCACCATCAATGAGCCGTTTTTCCCCGGTCACTTTCCTGTTTCGCCCGTGATGCCGGGCGTGTTGATCCTGGAAGCGATGGCTCAGGCGGCGGCCATTTTGTCATTCAAGACCAAGGGATACGCGCCCGAGGATATCGGGATCGTTTATTTTGCCGGCATCGACGGCGCGCGTTTCAAGAAACCGGTCAAGCCGGGTGATCAGTTGATCCTGAAGATCGAAATCGTGCGTGAAATGCGCGGCATTTGGAAATACACCGGCCGCGCTGAAGTTGACGGCGCGCTGGTGGCCGAAGCCGATCTCATGGCGACGCTGCGCGACAAACCCTGATATGGCCAAGATTCATCCCACCGCATTGGTCGATGCGGGTGCTCAACTTGCCGATGATGTCGAGATTGGCCCCTACAGCATCATTGGTGAACATGTGAAAATAGGTGCCGGAACCACGGTCGGCGCCCACGCCGTCATCACCGGCCATACCACCATTGGCGCACACAACCAGATTTTTCACTTTGTCTCACTGGGTGAAGCGCCACAGGATAAAAAATACGCAGGCGAGCCGACCCGACTGGAAATCGGTGACCATAACGTCATACGCGAGTTTTGCACTTTCAATATTGGAACGGTGCAGGACCGGGGCGTGACCACCATCGGCTCGCACAACTGGATCATGGCCTACGTCCATATCGCGCACGACTGCGTGGTGGGCGACCACACCATTTTTGCCAATAATGCTTCACTGGCAGGCCATGCAGAAATTGGCGACTGGGTGATTCTGGGCGGTTTCACCGGGGTGCATCAATTCTGTAAGATCGGCGCCCATGTGATGACAGGCATCTCCAGCGTCGTGTTCAAGGATATCCCCCCTTTTGTCATGGCTTCCGGGCAACCTGCCGCACCGCATGGCCTGAATAACGAAGGCCTCAAGCGGCGCGGTTTTAGCGCTGAATCGCTCACAGCGTTGAAGCGTGCATACAAAACCCTCTATCGTGAAGGCAACACCTTGGCAGAAGCACAGACGAAACTCGCACTCAGCGCCACAACGCATGCCGAAGTACAGCAACTGCTCGATTTTCTTGAGCATTCAGAACGCGGCATTATTCGGTGATGGATTTGGGCCTGGTCGCTGGAGAAGCCTCTGGTGATCTTCTTGGCGCGCATTTTATCAATGCGCTGAAGCAGGCACATCCCAACTTGCGCGCAGCAGGCATAGCCGGCCCCAGGCTTATCGAAGCCGGCGTCGAAGCGATTTACCCAAGTGAAAAACTGGCAGTGAACGGCTATGTCGAAGTCCTGCGCCATTTACCTGAATTGCTGTGGATACGTTCGCGGATTGCCCGTCATTTCCTGAACAATCGGCCACGTGTTTTCGTGGGGATCGACGCACCCGATTTCAATTTCACGCTGGAAGCAAAACTTAAATGCGCGGGCATTCCAACCGTACACTTTGTCAGCCCGTCGATCTGGGCGTGGCGACCCGAGCGCATCCACCGCATCAAGCAGGCGGTGTCGCATATGCTGGTGGTTTTTCCGTTTGAGGAAAGGATTTACCGGGACGCAGGCATTCCCGTCACCTATGTGGGTCATCCCCTCGCAGATGTCATCCCGATGGAGCCTGATGTGGCCGCCGCGCGCGCGTCATTGGGCTTGGCCTCGGGAGGCCCCATTATTGCGTTGCTCCCCGGCAGCAGGTTGAGCGAAGTAGCCCGCCACGCGCGTTTGATGCTCGATGCGGCTGTGTTAATTTTGAACCATCATCCCGATGCGCAGTTTGTCGTGCCCGCTGCACATGAAGCCGCCGCGCAATTGATCCGGCAAGCCGCACAAGGCCTGGATGTTCCCTTACATGTTCTGGCTGGGCAGTCGCACACGGCGTTGGCAGCGTGTGATGTGACGCTGGTGGCGTCTGGTACAGCCACGCTCGAGGCCGCGTTGTTCAAGAAGCCCATGGTAATCACCTATCGTATGCCGGCAATAACTGCACGCATGATGCTGAAACAGGCATTGCAGCCGTGGGTTGGGTTGCCCAATGTGTTGTTGCGTGAATTCGTGGTGCCGGAACGGTTGCAAGACGCCGCGACACCTGAAGCGTTGGCCAATGATGCGTTAGCCTGGCTTGACGATGCGCCGCGTCGGCTTCAGCTGCATGAAACTTTCCGCACCCTGCACCTGAGCTTGCAGCAAGGCGCCAGCGCGCGCATTGCCGAAGCGCTCCATCCTTATTTGTCATGACGCACATCGAACTGCATTGGGGGCCCCTGGGTTTGTGCGGCGTTGATGAGGCTGGGCGAGGCCCTTTGGCAGGGCCCGTGGTGGCTGCGGCGGTGATGCTTGACCCCGATCAACGCATTGAAGGCCTGCGCGATTCTAAAAAACTCTCCGCCGCCGCGCGTGAACGCCTGGCTGACGAAATTCGCACGCACGCAATCGCCTGGTGTGTGGCCGAAGCCAGTGTGGAAGAGATCGATCAACTGAACATTCTGCAGGCCACCCTGCTGGCCATGGAGCGTGCCGTGGCAGGGTTGAATCGTGCACCGGACGACGTGTGGGTGGACGGCAATCGCTGCCCCAAGTGGGCGTGGCGTTCGCAGGCCGTGGTCAAGGGCGACGATAAAGTCGCGTCGATTGCAGCAGCGTCGATCCTGGCCAAAACCGCACGCGACCAGTTCATGTGCACCTTGCACCACGATTATCCCGCCTACGGCTTTTCCCGGCACATGGGCTATGGTACCGTCGCGCATCTGGCGGCCTTGCGGGTACACGGCGCCTGTCCGCAGCATCGGCGCAGCTTCGCGCCGGTTAAACGTTTGCTCACTCAAACCACTTTGTTCTGAAAGGTCATCCCATGACGCTGTTTTTGTTCCTGCATGTTTTGAGTGTCGTTGTATGGGTGGGCGGCATGTTCTTCGCCTACATGGCGCTGCGCCCGGTGGCCGCCAGTGTGCTGGAGACGCCGCAACGATTGACGCTGTGGGCGGGCGTGTTCGGCAAGTTCTTCCCTTGGGTGTGGGCGTCGGTGGGGCTGATTCTGCTGACCGGTCTGGCCATGATGCTGAAGCCTGGCGGGATGCCGCCGCCGCACTACGTGCTTGCCATGCTGGTGATGGGGGTGGCGATGATGCTGATTTTCGCGCACATGTTTTTCTCGCCCTACAAAAAACTTGGTCGCGCGCTCGGCCAGCAGGACTGGGACGCCGGCGCCGCCGCGCTCGCGCAAATCCGCATACAGATCGGCATCAATCTCAGCATCGGCTTGCTGACCATCGCCGTGGTGTTTCTGGGACGCGGGTTAGCCTGATTCTCTGCCTAGTCAGGCTCGTCCTGCGCCGGGGCCAACAGCACCTGTTTAACAGCCTTCTGGATACGTTCTGGATCAGCTTCGCACTGCAACTCGGCATGAAACTGTCCATCACGATACAGATAGATCGTAGGCAGATGAAAAATGCCGAAGTAGCGCGCCACCCCGGTGGCTTCACTGACATCGACTTCGTAAAATGCGTGAGCCATGTTGGCCAGCGCTTTGGGTAGCCGTAGCTTCCAGGCCCGGCATGCGCCGCAGTGGGGCGAACTGAACAGCACCACCGCCAGACCAGCACATGCGGCGAGACGCGCGTGAAACTCGCCCTCAGCGAGGCGCATAAATCCTGTTGGTGGATTCCCGGGGCTGGCAGTATTGTTTTCCTCCTCCAGGTTGACGCGCATGCTGTTTCTCGAACTCTTCGGTTATCTGCTTGTCATCCTCGTAGCGGCAGAAATATTTGTCAACGCGCTTGAACATCTCGGCGAAAAACTAAAAAATTTCCGAAGGCATCACCGGCTCCATATTTGCCGCGGTCGGCACTGCCATGCCCGAAACCCTGGTGCCCTTGCTGGCGATTTTTGCGGGTACCGGTAATGCCGCCGTCAACCAGGAAATCGACGTCGGCGCCATTTTGGGCGCGCCGCTGTAACTGTCGCAGGTAATGGGGTGCAGCGATCAGTGGGGTGGCCAGGGTGAGTCCCTGGGCCATGGGTTTGACCTGGTTGGCGTCGGTGAGGCCTAACACGGAGGTCAGAGCAAATGAGGCCAGAATCCCCCGCCGCACCCACCAGCGAAAACACCAGGCCGACCCGTCCGCGCTGACCAGGCCACCCCAAGCAAACGGCAATAACAGTTCGGGCCAAAGAGCTGTCAGTTCGATAGGCAGGCTTGCCTTCTTGGTATGGGCAAGAAAGTGAGATTAGAAAATATCGTCGGGCAGATCGTTGTGCGAACCGTCACAGAAGGGTTTGGTTTGGGTGTGCTTGCAGTTGCAAAGCCAAACAGTGGTTTTCTCTTCGACCACAAACGACACGGGTTCCATGTCGGTGCCTTCGTGCGAGCCGTCACAAAACGGCTGCGTCATCGAGCGGCCACACGAACACCACCAGTATTCACCCGGTTCGAGTTCAAGTTCGGCGGGGTTTTTATCAAAGACGACGGGTTCGGACATGTGGCGCTCCTGCGTTAAAAACGACATTCTAGCCGTATCGGTGCGCCGTAAATCCGTACAGTTTTTGTGTCAATTTGGTTTGGGAGGGAGGTGGCTCGTGTGGCACGCCACAAATGAGCCTGTCCTGGAGATTGAACCAGAATCTAAAAGTGGTCGGGGCGAGAGGATTCGAACCTCCGACTCCTGCGTCCCGAACGCAGTACTCTACCGGGCTGAGCTACGCCCCGAGGCAGATGCGAGATCAGTGATGTGCTGAAACTCTGTTTGAAGAACTAACGGGAGTGAAAATTGTGCGCTTGTTTTAAAGACTACGTGCTTGTTAAAAACTACGGTCAACCGCGAAAGCCGCTAATTGTATCAAAGCTGATTTGGAATTTGAATCAGGCAAGCAAGAAATAGCTGCATTGGCGGTTTCGGCTTCGCGTTTTGCGGCTTCGCGCGTGTACTGCAGGGCGCGCGTATCCTTGATTGCGGCGAGAACGCTCTGGAACTCGGTTAATCCGCCGTGCTTGATCGCCTTGCGGATGCTGGCGGTCTGCTCGGCTGTTCCGTGCTTCATCGCATACAGCAGCGGCAGAGTGGGTTTGCCTTCGGCAAGGTCGTCGCCGATGTTCTTGCCCGTCTTGAGAAAGTCACCGGAGTAGTCGAGCACATCGTCGACCAGCTGAAATGCGGTGCCGAGATGCATGCCATAGCGGGCCAGTGCGTCTTTCTCTTCTTCCGTACCGCCACCGATGACCGCGCCCAGCCGCCCTGCGGCTTCAAACAGCTTGGCGGTCTTGTAACGGATGACGCGCAGGTAATTTTCTTCGTCGATGTCGGGGTCGTGGCAATTGAGCAATTGCAGCACTTCGCCTTCGGCAATGGTGTTGGTGGCATCGGACAGGATGCGCATGACTTCCATATTGTCGATGGTGACCATCATCTGGAATGCGCGCGAGTACAGAAAGTCACCCACCAGTACGCTGCTGGCATTGCCAAACAGGGCATTGGCAGTTTCGCGGCCGCGCCGCAGTTCGGACTCGTCAACCACATCGTCGTGAAGCAGGGTGGCGGTGTGAATGAACTCAACGACGGCAGCGAGCTCGTGGTGAGTACGGCCCTGGTATTTAAAACAGCCGGCTGCCAGAAGCACCAATGCAGGGCGCAGGCGTTTGCCTCCGCTATTAATGATGTACTCGGAGACCTGGCGAATCAACACCACATCGGAATACAGGCTTTCGCGGATGACTTGGTCGACGGCATGCATGTCGTCAGTCAGGAAGGATTGCAGGCTCTCCAGAGACACGATAGGCGGTTACTTATTAGGTAAAGCCCACAATGTTAGCAGTCTGGCCGGGGTTTTTCATCGCTTGACTGGGATTATCCGTAATGGGCGCTTTAAATAGTTTGACTCATTGGGTGTTCACAGCTAAAATCTCGCGCTTTCCTGGGTTCGAAATTGGTTGGAGATCCCCAATGTACGCAGTCATCAAAACCGGCGGCAAGCAATACCGCGTGAGCGCCGGCGATAAACTTAAAATTGAAAAGCTCGAAGCCGACATCGGCAGCGAGATCACCTTTGATCAGGTGCTGATGGTAGGCGATGGTGCCGACATCAAAATGGGTGCGCCCATGTTGCGTGGTGCCACGGTTACAGCCACTGTGCTGAACCAGGCTCGCGGTGACAAGATCAAAATCTTTAAAATGCGCCGTCGTAAGCATTATCGCAAGAGCCAGGGCCATCGTCAGCACTTCACCGAAGTGCAAATCGGCGGCATCACGGCATAAGGAGCACGAAACATGGCACACAAGAAAGCAGGCGGTAGTTCACGTAACGGCCGCGACTCGGAATCGAAACGTCTGGGCGTCAAGTGTTATGGCGGCGAACTGGTTATAGCTGGCAACATCATCGTGCGCCAGCGCGGTACCCAGTTTCATCCCGGCGACAACGTTGGTATCGGCAAGGATCACACCTTGTTTGCCAAAGCTGACGGCACAGTCAAATTCGAAGTCAAGGGCGCTGCCCGTCGTAGAATGGTTCGTGTCGTGCCAATCGCGATCGAGTCAGTTGCGGCTTAAGCTGGTTTGAACTAAGACTGACGCAGTCAGCCAAAAAGCCCTGTCCGCCGGATGGGGCTTTTTTGTTTGTGGGAGAACCCAAAAAATGAAATTTATCGACGAAGCGAAAATTGAGGTGCTGGCCGGCAACGGCGGCGACGGCAGTGCATCGTTTCGGCGGGAAAAGTTCATTCCCAAGGGCGGGCCTGACGGCGGTGATGGTGGTCGCGGCGGCAGTGTGTTTGTCGTGGCTGACCGCAACATCAACACCCTGGTCGAGTTTCGCTTCAAGCGCATATTCAAGGCACAAAAAGGCGAAAACGGGCGCGGCGCACAATGCTACGGCAAAGGCGGCGAGGACCTGATCGTGCGTGTGCCGGTGGGCACCGTATTCACCGACATCATCAGCGGTGAAGTGGTGGCCGATCTTGCCGCAGATGGTCAGGAAATTTGTCTGGCCAAGGGGGGTAAGGGTGGCTTGGGTAACCAGCATTTCAAATCCAGCACCAATCGCGCACCGCGTCAGCACACGCTCGGTGAGCCGGGCGAGGAATGGGAACTGGCGCTGGAATTGAAGGTGCTGGCCGATGTAGGCCTGCTGGGTATGCCGAACGCGGGCAAGTCAACGTTCATTCGTGCAGTATCTGCTGCACGCCCGAAAGTGGCCGATTATCCGTTCACCACGCTGGCGCCCAATCTGGGTGTGGTGCGAGTAGACAGCGAACGCAGTTTTGTTATTGCCGATATTCCCGGGCTGATTGAGGGTGCGGCAGAAGGTGCGGGACTGGGCCACCAGTTTTTGCGTCACCTGCAACGCACGCGGGTGTTGCTGCATCTGGTCGATATTTCGCCGCGCTGGGAAGAGGGTGATCCCGTGTACGAAGCGCGTGCCATCGTTGAGGAGTTGCGCAAGTACGATCAGGCGCTGTTCGACAAAACGCGCTGGCTGGTGCTGAACAAGATCGATATGGTGGACGAGGCTGAACGCAAGGCCGTGGTCGATCAGTTTGTAAAAGACTACGACTGGCATGGCCCGGTGTTCGCAATCTCTGCATTGGATGGAACCGGATGTAGTGCATTAACCTACGCGATCATGGGTTACCTGGCCACGCAGGATGCGGTGGTGCTGGAGGACGATCCCACGGTGGACATACCCGCCACCGATCAGGCTTCCTGAGATTCTGTTGACCTCAGATCTTCGCCGCCCACGCGTTTCCAGTCGTTTTCCTGCAGTGCAACCTGGTATTTGGCCCAGCGGGCGAATTCCACCGGGCTACAATGGCCTTTCTTGCGGCGGCAGGTACCGGCAATCCCTTTGAAGTGAACAACCGGTTCGCCAGTTTCGGCATCTGAGCCGATATCGGCCAGCTGCCGCACCCCCCAGGTGCGGCCATAGGCACCATTGCTGTAGAAATGCCCTACTTTTATTTCGTCTGAACTCATGTCGTGATACGTCGGTAAATGTCGGTGACTTTCACCGGCAATTGTCTCACGTCATCCAGAATGATGTAACGCGCCGCGCCGTACATGTGCGGGAGGTAGTCGCGTGCTTCGCGGTCGAGCGTGATGCAAAAAGGGTGAATGCCGGTGCGGCTGGCCTCCATCAGCGCCATGCGTGTGTCCTCGACGCCATAGACGCCGCGATAGACATCGAAGTAATCGTCCGGTCGCCCGTCAGACAAGGTGACCAGCACACGGGTCTTGGCTTCAATCTGGTTCAGCAGCTTGGTCATGTGGCGCAAGGCAAAGCCCATGCGGGTGTATTCCTGCGGCCGGATGCCCGAGATGCGGGCTTTCACCTCGTCGTCGTAGCGATCGTCGAAGGTTTTGATGCGAAACAGTTCGCAGCGTTTGCGCGTGGTTCCCGAAAAGCCATAAATCGCATAGCGGTCGCCCAGTAATTCCAGCGCTTCGCACAGCAGAATCAGCGACTCGCGTTCGGCCTCGTTGATCCAGCCCTTGGTCGAGCCGCTCATGTCGACCAGAAAGACCACGGCGATGTTGCGTTCGGCGCGGTGGGTGCGCATGAACAGCCGGTCACTCATCTCGCTGCCGTCGCGCGCGTCGGCCAAGGCCTCGATCAAGGCATCGAGGTCGATTTCGTCGCCCTGAGTTTGCCGTTTTTCGAGGCGGTTTTCATCACGTAGCGCTTCAAATTTTTTGCGCAGATGTCTGACCACACCGGCATGCTTGCCGAGGGTGTCACGATAAAAGTCGTCGTAGACCGGGGTGACGGGCTTTTCCCGCATCACGCACCAGTTTTTGCGGTAATGCTGGCGGCCGTGATCCCACTCGGGATACAGTTCAGCGCCTTTCTCGTGGTAGGTGCCTTGCCAGACCGAGTCGGTGTCCTCGGGCTGGTCAAAGACCCGGTTCGGATCGTATTCGCCGTCGCCCGCCGGGGTCAGGTAGTCCGGGGGGATTTCGCCAAAATCCAGGTAGACCGAGGTGAGCAGTTGCTTGACGCCATCGGGCGGCGCGACGGGCGCGTCGTCCAGGGTGATGTCAAAATCGAGCTTGCCGTTTTCATCGCGCGGCTCCACGTTCAACTCGGGGGGGGTATCGGGTGCTGCCAGCGACTCAGCTTGATTGGCCTGGTGTTCGTCCAGCAATTCAGCCAGCTTGATTCGCAGGCGTGCCTTTTCGATGTCCAGCCGGGCGGCGCGCGCGGCGGCAATCGCATCGGGTCGCAGACAGCCCTGATCGCTCCACTGTGGACAGTCAGCTTCATCATAGGCGGCAGCCAATAGCGCCAGGCTATCATCCAGAGTGGCCTCGCGGCTGGACAATGTATCCTCATAGGGCTGCCAGCTTGCGGGTAGGGCGGGGTCGAGTTGCCCGCGTAATCGCTGCATCTGGCGATGCAGGCCCGGCAGCTCACGTGCGATTTGCGCGCTGAGACGCAGGATTTCCAATGCGTACAGCCGGGTCAGGGCACGTTCGGGGTCGGCATAACGGGCAGCAACAGCGGCATGGTCGATGCGCAGACTGCCAAAGCGGGTTTGCGCCCACAATAGTGCGACCGTGATTTTAGCGAGTTGAAAGTTGTCATCCAGATCCGGCAGGGTCGCGATCAGCGGTGGCAACACGATGCGTTCGCCATCGGTCCATGCCGCGTCGCCTTCCTCGAGTTTCAGTCGCCGGCCGGACAGGCCGCAGACGAAGTTACCGAGTATGGGCGCAATGTCCTCGAACAGCGCGCCCGCTGCATCGTGTTGATGCTGCGCTTCGTCAAAGCTGTCGACCTGCTCCATAATCCTGAGCGCGTTTTGCAGACCTGTGCGGTCGAACACGTCGCACGTGTGAATCGCCCACGCTTCGAGCAAGCGCCGTTCCATGCGCGGCAAAAGGGCAGGGGCGCGGCGCCCGAACTGCCAGGCCAGCGTGATATGGGTGGAAGCAATGCGGCGTATCCAGTTGAGGATGAAACCCTGCTCGTCGCGTGCGAGCAGGGTCAGCTCGGCAGCGAGTTCCTCGACCTTGAAATAGGTGAATTCGGTGTCCAGCCAGACATGAAGATTTTTCTCCATGTCTGCGGCAGTAAGCGGCGCCAACGCCATGATTAAAACAACGCCATCAGAAGAGGGAGGAGGAGAGTTCCTGGATCGCTTTCAACATGTCCGGGTCATCGGTCACCGCCTGTGCAACGGCAGCCTTACAGGCGATGACCGGACTCACGCCATCAGAAATCAGCTTGCCTGCATGCACCAGCAAACGGGTCGAGGCGCCTTCCTCCAAGCCACTGCCTTTCAGGTTGCGTGTCATTTGCGCAAAGCGCACCAGGCTGTCGGCGACGGCCTCCGAGACACCTGATTCGGTGGCAACAATCCGGCGCTCAAGCGTAGCTGAAGGGTAGTCGAACTCCAGCGCAACAAAGCGTTGCCGGGTCGATTGTTTCAAATCCTTGAGCACGCTCTGGTAGCCCGGATTGTAGGAAATGGCGAGGCAGAATTCTGGCGGGGCTTCAACTGTTTGCCCAAGTTTTTCCATCGGCAGGGTGCGGCGGTCATCAGCCAATGGGTGGATCACCACCATGGTGTCCTTGCGCGCTTCGACTATTTCATCCAGGTAGCAAATGCCACCACAGCGCACGGCGCGGGTGAGCGGGCCGTCGACCCACACGGTTTCTCCCCCTTTGACCAGATAGCGACCAACGAGATCGGAAGCGGTGAGGTCATCGTGGCACGATACTGTTATCAACGGGCGTTTCAGTCGCCACGCCATATGTTCCATGAAGCGCGTCTTGCCGCAACCGGTGGGGCCTTTTAACAGAACCGGAATTTGTTGTCGGTAAGCGGCTTCGAACAATTGAATTTCCTCACCGACGGCTTCGTAATAGGGCTCTTTTTCGATGAGATGGTGCGCTGGATCAAGGGTGCGTGCGTTCATGGAGACGGATTCAGGATGACTTGTCAGAAGCAGCTGGATTGCTGTTTTTGTCGTTCGAGGTCGCGGACTTCCTCATTCCATTTGTTCATTTGCTCCAGGGTGTACCCTTTTCGTCGCGCCTGATCCATTTTGTCGAGCACACGGCCCACTGTATTGGACAGGGTGTCGCATTTGTTTGCGCTGCTGTTCCGGGTGGCTTTCCCGGGGTCACGCTGCAATTTGAGGTGTCGGGTTTCAGGTGCGGAGATGGGGTCGTTTTTTGAGACGGCCGGCTGGGTAGCCTGCATCTGAACGGGAACCGCGCGCGGCAGATCCGGTACCGGCGCAGGATCGATATTGACTTTATGCCCTTCGTGCGCTTTGCTACACGGCTTGTTGGAGTAGGTGACCGCACCCTGCGCGTCGATGCATTTGTTAAGCGTTGCTTGCGCAGCAGCAATGGCTGGGCACAGCGAAATCAACGTGAGCAGGACGAACGCAGGGAGGTGCATAGGGTCAGTTCTCGTTAGAGTATTTATCGTCTTCGATTTCCATTTTCTTCTGGAATTCGGCTTCTTGATTCTGCCCGGCCATCGCGCGCTTGCGTTCCAGACGTTTTTCATAGGCACCCGGATGTTGCTCAATGAAGTCTTCACCAAATAGCGCATGGCGCAGAAAGTTCAGGCCAAAGTCGAGCAGAGCCTCGTCGTCGGCAACCAGCAACGCCATGACTTCAACGGGGATGTTGTAGCTTTCGTTGAAGCTCGGGCTCATGATGAACGCGCGAAAGCGGTCCATGTCGTAGCTCGCCATGAAAAATAGCTGATTGGAAACCGGTGTGGGTTTGCCGATGGAGGGACCCGCTGACTTGCGCTTAACGATCAACTGACGCCAGGCGTGTGCCTTTTCGTCGTACTCGACCACACCTTGTTCGGTGCGGTATTGCTCAATGGTTTGGGCTTTCTCTTCCAGATGACCGAGGCAGTGCTTTTCTTTGACCATGGCGTAGGCGCTGCGGTCAACGTATTCATCGGAGCGGCGCATGGTCAACAAGGCGACTGGGTAGTAGCGACATGCAGTGGGTCGGTCTTCGTAGACGCCACAGCCTTCCGGGGTCATGAACTGGCATGCCGTGCCTTCGTCAACCGGCTTCAGTTTCACGCCGGGCATGCCATCCTTGTCCATCTCAAAAGGGGTTGAATACTGTTTGAGAAATTCGCCAGACGGCATGTCCAGCCGCTTTTTCAGACGCAGGATGTCATAGGGGGTGAGTGGGATATCGATGTTGCTGCAACACGCATTCCAGCATTTGACGTTGCGATGACAACGGAACTGGAATGCGGTGTTGTCTCCCAGCATATTGGGTTTGACCGGGCTGCCCGCAAACGGGGAGTCGTTGATCATGTCCTTGAAATCGTTTTCATTCATTTCTTGCTACCTTCCGGGGCGAACCCCTCAATTCATTAACACACAGTCGAAAGCATTGTTTCTGGTCCAGAACGCTAGAGTACGCGCTTTCGACAGGATGCTAAACCTTGTTGGTCTTGCTGTTTATTATGCTGGAAAAAAGCCGGGCGCCCTGAGGCGCCCGGATGTCCGGGGCGCCTTGGTTAACGTGGCGCGCCCGGCGTTCAGCAACTGACTAAAATTTAGTGCGCAGCGGGCTTGAACAGCTTGGACTTGTCGACCAGATCCACGTGGGCGCGCTTGAAGCAGTTCCACTGTTTGGTGTTCTTGTCGTAGACCGAGTTGACGAAGCAATGCCAGTTTTCCTCATCGACAAAGTTCTTGTCCATGCGGTAGTAGAAGCCGGGGTAACGGCTTTCTTCGCGGAACTGGATGTGCTTCATGTGGGCTTCCGCCGTGAGGATACGGTGGTAGTTTTCCCAGGCGCGCAGCAGTTCGTGCAGGTCTTTCGCACGCATCTTCTCGGCGTCTTCCTTCAGCATGAACAGCTTTTCTTCCGCCACATTCAGCATGTTGGCATTGGTGGTGTAGTAGGTGGCAACACCGGCAACATACTCGTCCATGATCTTCTGCAGACGGAACTGCAGCATTTTGGGCGTGATGTAGTGGGGGTTGACGTCAATCGCCGTGGTGTAGTCCTTGTGCTCCAGGAAGGTGCGCACCGGCTTGTAGATTTCTTCCACCAGTTGCTCGACGGAGGTGTCGAATTCGGGCTTCAGGTCCTTGTTGTCGATGCAGTACTTGACCATGGACTTGGCGCACATGCGGCCTTCGGCGTGCGAACCGGAGGAGAACTTGTGGCCGGATGCGCCCACGCCGTCGCCGGCGGTGAACAGACCCTTGACCGTGGTCATTGAGCGGTAACCCCAGTTCCAGCCTTTGGGCAGGTGAGCCGGGATCTTGTCGGCGTCGGCGTGATCTTCTGAAGTCGGCGCGCCCACGTCGGTCGGACCCGACACCCAGATGCCGCAGCAACCGGAATGGCTGCCGAGCAGGTAGGGCTCGGTCGGCATCAGTTCGGAGTTTTTCTTCTCCGGCTCGATGTTCTCGCCCACCCAGATGCCGCACTGGCCGATGCACATGTCGAGGAAGTCTTCCCAGGCTTCGGCTTCAAGGTGCTTCACTTCGCGCGGGGTCAGGGTCTCGCGCAGCTTGGCGAGCGCGGTCACGGTGTCCATGTAAATGGGGCCGCGGCCTTCCTTCATTTCCTTCAGCATCAGGTGGTTACGCAGGCACGATGCGGGAACGGCAGCCTGCCCGTAGGGCGGGTAGTCGTTCAGCATCTCCTTGTTTTTCACCATGTAGACTTCGCCGTACGCGTTCACAGCTTGCGCTTTGAACAGCAGGAACCATGCACCAACCGGGCCATAACCGTCTTTGAAACGGGCGGGCACGAAACGGTTTTCCATCATGGTCATCTCGGCGCCAGCTTCGGCAGCCATCGCGTAGGTCGAACCTGCGTTCCAAACCGGGTACCAGGTGCGGCCGGTACCTTCACCGACCGAACGCGGACGGAAGATGTTCACGCAGCCACCGGCGGCCAGCAGGATGGCCTTGGCCTTGTAGACGACGACTTTATGGTCGCGGGTCGAGAAGCCGACGGCACCGGCGATGCGAGTGGGGTCGTTCTTGTCGTTGATTAGCTTGACGATGAAGATGCGCTCTTCGATGCGATCCATGCCGAGTGCTTTTTTGGCTGCTTCAGCGACGATCCACTTGTAGGATTCGCCGTTGATCATGATCTGCCATTTGCCGGAACGCACGGGCTTGCCGCCGTCTTTCAACGTGGGCAGGCCCTGGGCGCCGTCGTGGCGTTCGCCGTTTTCGTCGGTTTTCCAGATCGGCAGGCCCCATTCTTCGAACAGGTGCACGGAATCGTCGACGTGGCGACCCAGATCGTAGGCCAGGTCGTCGCGGGTGATGCCCATCAGGTCGTTGGAGACCATGCGGGCGTAGTCGGCGGGATCCTGCTCGGTACCGATGTAGGTGTTGATCGCGGACAGACCCTGGGCTACTGCGCCGGAACGGTCCATTGCAGCCTTGTCGACCAGCTTGATCTTAAGATCAATGCCCATTTCTGCCTTGGCTGCATCCGCCCAGCGCATGATTTCGTAACCGGCGCCGCAGCATGCCATGCCGCCGCCGATCAGGAGGATGTCTACTTCCTCCTGGACTACTTCGGGATTACCAAATTCTCCAGCCATCTCAAATACCTCTCTAAATTACTTGCGAATCAGTTCAGCGGGATTGCCCGCGCGGTAGCCACCCATCATGTCGCGGGTAAAGGAACCCGAGACTTCGATGTCGGCCATTTTGGGCATCGGCTTGCCGCCGTAGCAGTCGATCGAGCCTTCGGGCGTGGTGCGGATCGGGAACTTGAAACGCTTCAGTACGCCGTTGCGGAACTTGATCGTCCACATGATGGAATCGGAACCACGCAGCGGCTGAACCATGCCGCCCAGCGGCACGACGTCGGCGTAGTGGCGGACTTCAATGGCTTGCTGCGGGCAGATCTTCACGCAGGAATAGCATTCCCAGCACTGCTCTGGTTCCTGGTTCCAGGCCTTCATCGCATGGCCGGTTTCCGAACCGTCCTTGTCCAGCATCATCAGATCGTGCGGGCAGATGTACATGCAAGCGGTCTTATCCTGACCTTTGCAGCCATCGCACTTGTCGGTACGAACATAGGTTGGCATTAAAATCTCCTTAAATAGTAGTTAGCTAACAACTTCCGCGTCCGTCGCGGTCCGCTTAGAACTGAACCCGTCCTTGGCCGGGGCGTATCGCGAATCCGCTTCCGGTAGGCTCGTATCCTAAAACCCTTGTCCGATACGGAGTTTCAAGCCTGCCGGGAGGGTTCCCGCTGGCATTTCAGTCCGTTCGGAAAAACTTATGCGGCCGAGTGGCCTTTCAACTCGATCTTGACGTTTTGCTCGGTGGATAAACCAGCGTAGTACTTCTGAAGAACCTTGGCTACTTCGGGACGGCTGAATTCAACCGGCAGGTCCTGGCCTTCGGAGAGCATCGAACGCACCTTGGTGCCAGACAACAGAATGCGGTCATCTTTGGTGTGGGGGCAGGTGCGCTGCGAAGCCATGCCGCCGCACTTGTTGCACCAGAACGTCCAGTCGATGTTCATGTTCACGGTTTCGAGCGCGCCCTTGGGGATATCGTCGAATATCTTCTGCGCGTCAAACGGGCCGTAGTAATCGCCCACGCCTGCGTGGTCACGACCGACGATCAGGTGCGAGCAACCGTAGTTCTGGCGAAACAGTGCGTGCAGCAGCGCTTCGCGCGGACCGGCGTAACGCATGTCCAGCGGATATCCCGCCTGAATTACGGTGTTGGGCGCGAAATAGTTGTCGACCAGGGTGCTGATAGCTTCGGAACGCACGTCGGCGGGAATGTCGCCGGGCTTCAATGCGCCCAGCAGCGAGTGGATCAGCACGCCATCCATGGTTTCGATAGCGATCTTGGCCAGGTACTCATGCGAGCGATGCATCGGGTTGCGGGTCTGGAACGCCGCCACTTTGGACCAGCCTGCTTTTTCAAATGCGGCGCGGGTTTCGGCGGGGGTCATGAACTGCTCGCCGTATTCTTCCTTGAAGCCGCCGGTGGACAGCACTTTGACCGGGCCGGCAAGGTTGATCGCGCCTTGATCCATCACCATTTTGACGCCAGGATGCTCAATGTCGGTGGTTTTGTAGACCTGCATGCACTCGTGGGCCTTGTCGATGGCGTATTTCTCAGTCACCTTCATGGTTCCCAGGATTTCGCCACTTTCGCCGTTAACCAGCGCAATATCGGCGCCGACTGCAATGCTTTGGCCCGTGACATCATCCGTCGAGAGGGTGACCGGGATCGGCCAGAACAGACCATTGGCCATTTTGTAACCGTCGCATACACCCTGCCAGTCTGCATGGGTCATGAAGCCGTCAAGCGGGGTGAAGCCGCCGATGCCCATCATGATGAGGTCGCCGGTTTCGCGCGAAGACAATTTGACCTTGGGCAGCGAAGCTGCGCGGGCGGTCTCTGCGGCAAGTGCGGCGCCTGTCAGTAGCAGGGGCTTGAGCTCACCGCCACCATGTGGGCGTACCAGTTTGGACATGCTGTCTCCTCAGACTTTATGTGGGTATTTATTATCAAGGAGGATAGCACCGGGCTTTACGCCTGAATAATCCTTTATTTTTATTTGAGGATAAGCGGGGTTGATGTGGCGGAATGCAAAAAAAGCCCGGTATGACCGGGCTTTATATATTAAAACAAGGAGTTATGCGTCAAAGAAGGCGGGCATATCGGAGGGTTCTGTCTTGATGACATCCACCCAGGCGGGTTTGGTATCCCCTCCGGCGGCAGCCAGTTTCTTGGTTTCTTCGTAAAGCATCTTCCAGCGGTTGTACAGACAATCGCTGACTTTACGCATGCTCGAATCGAAATAGGAATTGTGCAGGTCGCCAATGGTGCGGGTAAAGGCTTCCATTTGCTCCAGCAGATTGTGTGGATAACCGTGGCGATTGGTATCTGCGTATTTGACCATTTCGCGCTTGACTGCGCGGACAAATACTTTCTGGCCTTCGGTGAGATCGGCTTCGGTGCGGGGTGCGCCGCCGAAATTCATCACTTCCTGGATAAACCCGTTCAGGCGTTCACCAAAATCGAAGTTGGCGTAGTCGACATTTTGCATAAATTCTCCATGTTTCGAATTGATGTATTCAGATACTGCTATTCAAGCTGGATGTATCTCCGGTGCTTATCCTACGCCGCGCGAAGCGGCTGTCCAACTGTCTGTTAACTGTCTGCCGGGGATAATCTTCTAAGCCCTTGAATCCAGTGTGAATAAATTTTGTCTGCCACTTTGTGAAGCTGGGCGGTGTGGGCCGCCATGTCCGCTTGAATCAGGTCGGGTGGTTGCACGCCAGGGCTATTGCTGGCATTGATTTCGCCCGCGCCGTTTTCGCACCAGCTGGCGATCAGTTCGGGCGTCATTTCGACATGGCATTGCATGCCGATATGACGTTCGTTGAGCACAAAGGCCTGATTGGCGCAGTAGGCGCTTTCCAGAATGCGCACGGCGCCCGGCGGCACTGTAAAGGTTTCGCCGTGCCAGTGGAATGCGGTCACGGGCTGCGTCGTGTCGCCCAGCCAGGGGCGTGCCGCGTTGAGGTCCGTCACACAGACATCGCCCCAGCCGATTTCCTTGAGCGGGGCCGGCCCGACCGTGCCGCCCAGTGCACGGGCCATGAGTTGACCGCCCAGACAATGACCCATCACCGGAATGTCTGCTGCAACCGCCTGGCGTATCAGCGCCAACACAGGCGGGATCCAGGGCAGGTCGTCATTGACGCTCATCGGTCCTCCCATCAAGCAGACGCCAGAAATGCCGTTAAGGGTTTTGGGTATGGCGTCACCCGCGTCGATGCGCACAAGCTGCCAAGGGATGCCGTGGCGGTCCAGAAACGTGGTGAAATACCCGGGCCCCTCGGTGGGGGAATGACGAAAAATCAAAACAGGATGCACGATGTCTCTCAAGCGTAATTCATTCAATATGACCATCATAGCGGCTGCTTGGCTGGCCTGCACCTCGGCATGGTCGGCGAGTGTTTCAGTGGTGGGCCTGTTCAAGGACAAGGCCATCGTCGTGATTGATGGCAGCAAACCGCGAACACTGAGCGTGGGACAAACAGTCCAAGGCGTGAGGCTGATTTCTGCCGACTCGGGTAGCGCCAACTTCGATGTCGATGGCAAGAGCCGCATCCTGAGCATGGGGCAATCATTTTCCGGGGCCGCAACCCGTGATCGGCAAAGTGTTTCGCTGATAGCGGATGCGCGCGGCCATTTCACTGCTGCGGGTTCGCTCAATGGCTATCCGGTGAGCTTTCTGGTCGACACGGGCGCTACGTCCATTGCCATCAGTTCAAGCGAAGCGAAGCGTATGGGCATCGATTACAAAGCGGGTCAGGCCTACGGTGTGAATACTGCTGCCGGGGTGGTCCCGGCTTGGCGCGTCACGTTCAATACTGTCAAAGTGGGCAGTATCACGATGAATCAGGTTGAAGGCATGGTGCTGGAAGCCGGGTTGAGTGTGCCGTTGCTGGGGATGAGTTTTTTGAACCGGATGGACATGCGGCGCGACGGTCAGTCGATGACGCTGATTCAGCGCTAACGTGCAACGCTACCAGCCAAGCCTTAACGCGTGGGGTTTATCGGGTTTTGTCGCGTTCGATCAGTGCATAGGCGCTATGGTTATGAATCGACTCAAAGTTCTCCGCTTCGACCACGTAGGCGTCGATCAGCGATTCGGCGTTCATCGCCGCAGCAACGTCACGCACGATGTCTTCAACGAATTTCGGATTGTCATAGGCGCGCTCGGTGACGTATTTCTCGTCCGGGCGCTTCAGTAGACCGAAAAGTTCGCACGAGGCCTGGTCTTCGACTTTGCGGACCAAGTCTTCAACCCACAGAAAACCGTTGGTTCTTGCTGTAACGGTGACGTGTGAGCGCTGGTTATGCGCGCCATATTCGGCGATTTTCTTTGAGCA
This sequence comes from Thiobacillus sp., assembly GCA_046598305.1. Taxonomy (GTDB): domain Bacteria; phylum Pseudomonadota; class Gammaproteobacteria; order Burkholderiales; family Thiobacillaceae; genus Thiobacillus. The sequence continues at coordinate 29,863 of JBKJIS010000028.1, read as the reverse complement.
GGGACACAGGCTGGTCACCGGCACCACGACCTTGGTGGTGTGGGTGAACTGGCCTTTTTCGATGGCGCCAATGAAGGTGACTTCGTAATCCAGCAGGCTCTGCACGCCGGAAACCGGCGCGGATTTGTTGATGAAGTAGGGGAAGGACATTTCAATGTAGCCTGACTCAGCTTCCAGGCGCTCGACCATCTGACGCAGCATGCCTTCGAAGTTCTCGACCGAAATCTCACGCTCGCGCGTGTTGAGAATTTCGATGAAACGCGACATGTGCGTGCCCTTGAAGTTGTGGGGCAGGTACACATACATGTTGAAGTTGGCGATCGTATGCTGAACGCCATCACTCTTGTCGGCCACGCGTACGGGGTGACGAATGCTCTTGATGCCCACCTTGTCGATGGCGATTTCCCTTGTGTCAGCCGAGCTTTGTACGTCCGGCATGCTGACGGGGTCGCAAATCTGGTTCATGGCAGGCTCCTGATGTGGTTGTACAGTTTAGACTGAGTATAAACTGTCGGAATAGTTGAGTAAACTACTCGGGTAATAGGGTTATCCGCTGGCGAACGGTGCGTTCGATGCCCGCTGCATCCAGCCCGCAATCGGCCAGCATGCGGGCCGGGTCGCCGTGTTCGATGAAGGTGTCGGGCAGGCCGAGTTGAAGCACGGGCGTGGTCATGCCCAAGGCGGCCAATGCTTCGGCCACGCCAGCACCGGCACCGCCTGCCACTGCGTTTTCTTCCAGCGTGACCAACAGTCTATGGCGCTGTGCCAGTTCGCTCAGCAGGCCCACGTCTAGCGGTTTGACGAAGCGCATGTCAGCCACGCTGGCATCAAGCGCTTCGGCGGCCACCATGGCGGGTGCAACCAGGCTGCCAAAGGCGATGAAGGCGACGTCCTGGCCACTGCGGCGCAGTACGCCCTTGCCGATTTCGACCGGTTCGAGGCCGGGCTCGATCGCCGCGCCCGACCCGCTGCCGCGTGGATAACGCACTGCCGACGGGCCCTTGTGCAAGAACGCGGTGGTCAGTAAGCGGCGGCATTCGTTTTCGTCGGAAGGCGCGGCAATCAGCATGTTGGGGATGCAGCGCAGGTAGCTGAGATCGAAGCTGCCAGCGTGGGTCGGACCGTCGGCACCTACCAGCCCGGCGCGATCGATGGCCAACATCACCGGCAGGTCTTGCAGTGCAATGTCGTGTATCAGTTGATCGTAGGCGCGCTGTAGGAAGGTCGAATATATCGCCACCACCGGTTTGATGCCTTCGCAAGCGAGGCCGGCGGCAAAGGTCAGCGCGTGTTGCTCGGCGATACCCACGTCGAAGTATCGCTTGGGGAAGTCTTTCGAAAAACGCACCATGCCCGAGCCTTCGCGCATGGCCGGCGTGATGCCGACCAGCCGGGCATCTGCAGCTGCCATGTCGCACAGCCAGTCGCCAAACACTTGGGTGTAGGTGGGTTTGCCGCCGGTTTTTTCGATCACGCCGACAGCAGGATCGAAGCGCGACACGCCGTGATAAAGGCAAGGGTTGGCTTCGGCCGGTGCGTAGCCTTTGCCCTTGCGGGTGACGACATGCAGAAACTGCGGGCCGTCGAGTTGCTTGATGTTGGAGAGCGTGTCCAGCAGCACGTCGAGGTCGTGACCGTCGATCGGGCCGATGTAGTTGAAGCCGAATTCCTCGAACAGCGTGCCGGGCGTCACCATGCCTTTCATGTGCTCCTCGGCGCGCTTGGCGAACTCGCGGATGGGCGGTGCGACTGACAACACTTTATCGCCGGCACGACGGGCAGCCGCATAAAATTTGCCCGACATCAGCCGTGCCAGATAATTTTTCAAGGCACCGACATTGGGCGAAATCGACATGTCGTTGTCGTTCAGCACCACCAGCAAGGGCAGGTCGGTGTCGCCGGCGTTATTCAAGGCCTCGAACGCCATGCCGGCGGTCATTGCACCGTCACCGATTACTGCCACGGCGCGCTGCCCGGAACCCAGCTGGCGGAAGGCCTCTGCCATACCCAGCGCGGCTGAAATCGAGGTGCTGGAGTGGCCGGCGCCAAAGGCGTCAAATTCGCTTTCAGCGCGGCGTGGGAATCCTGCAATGCCGCCGGGCTGGCGCAGATGGGCCATGGCCTCACGACGTCCCGTCAGAATTTTGTGGATATAGGTCTGGTGGCCTACATCCCACACGATGCGGTCGTTGGGCGTGTCGAAGATGTAATGCAGCGCGAGCGTCAGCTCCACCGTGCCAAGATTGGACGCCAGATGTCCCCCCGTTTGCGCAACCGAATCCACCAGAAATTCGCGCAGTTCGACAGCCAACTGCGGCAGCACGTCGGGTGACAAGGCTCGCAGGTCGTCTGGAAAGTGGAGGGTGTCGAGCAGTGGCGTGTGCATTAAAACGAACGCTCGACGACGAAATCAGCCAGCTGGCGTAAACGTTCGGCCGGTGTACCCAGATGGGCCAGCGCCTTGTGTGCATCGGTGCGCAGTTCCTGCGCCAGTTCGCGCGCACGCACCACGCCAAGCAGGCTGACATAAGTGGGCTTGTTGTCGGCGGCGTCCTTGCCGGCGGTTTTGCCGAGTGTTGCAGTGGGCGCTTCGGCGTCGAGTATGTCGTCCACCACCTGGAAGGCAAGGCCGATGCACTTGGCATAGTGATCCAATGCGGCTGTGGTGGCTGCGTCAACCGTGCCGCACTGCGCGCCCAGCAACACTGACGCCCGAATCAGCGCACCCGTTTTGTGGATGTGCATGAATTCGAGTTCGGTCAGGTCGAGGGGCTTGCCGATGCTGGCAAGATCGATCGCCTGACCGCCGGCCATACCGCGCGAGCCGGCGGCCAGTGCCAGCAGGTGCACCATGTTCAGTTGGGTTGCAGGATCGTCGGACAGTGGCTGCGCGGTGAGAATGTCGAATGCCAGGCTTTGCAAGGCGTCGCCCACCAACAGTGCGGTGGCTTCGTCAAATTCCACATGCACCGTGGGTTTGCCACGCCGCAAGGCATCGTTGTCCATCGCCGGCATGTCGTCGTGTACCAGCGAATAAGCATGAATCAGCTCGACTGCGGCTGCGGCATGTTGCACTCGATTTGCATCGGCGCCTGTCACTTCGCCTGCGGCAAAAGCCAGCAACGGCCGCACCCGTTTACCCCCGCCCAGTACCGCGTAACGCATGGCTTCGTGCAGGCGCTGTGGGGTAATGCTGGCCAGGGGAAGGCACTCGGCCAGTGTGTTTTCCATACGTGCTTGGCATGCCTGTGTCCAGGCTGAGAAATCAGTCATCGATGTCATCAGTCTTGAAAGGCTGGAGCGTGCCATTTTCCAGAATCTTCACCTGCTGCTCCGCTTCGCTTAGCTGCTGGCGGCAGTAGTGCAACAATACTGCGCCGCGCTTATAGGCGGCGAGTGAAGCTTCAAGCGGCAGTTGGCCCGACTCCATTTCGCCGACAATGGAGTCCAGCTCCGCCACGGCGGATTCATAGTCTTTTGGGGGCGTTGCGGCGCGGGATTTGGCCATGGAATGCAATCTGGCAGAAGCAAAGCGCGTTACTTTAACAAATTCAGAGCAGGGGCGCCTCCCCGGTGAAGTCGCCTATCGACAATATTTCTGAATTTTTAGAGGTACCCTGAAGACCCTTCAATGAACTGTTTCCGATGAAATCAAGCTGGATGCTGGTTGCAGCAGCGCTTTTTGCCCTCATGAGTATGCAGGTCAAGCATCTTTCAAGCACCTTTTCGCCTGCAGAACTGGTGTTTTATCGATCGGTATTCGGGCTGGTTTCAATTTGGGTCATGATCGCATCCACACGTCGTCAGTGGCTGGCGCCGCTGGTGACGCGGCAGTTGCGCGCCCATTTCTGGCGCGGTCTATCGGGCTTTACTGCGCTGGTTCTGTTTTTCTATGCGATTGCGCGATTGCCGTTGGCCACAGCCGTCACCCTCAACTACACGGCACCGTTGTTTCTGGCTGCTTTATCTGCATGGTGGCTGCATGAGCGTCATGGGCGTGGGTTGGTGGGCGCGGTGCTGCTGGGATTTGTCGGCATCGTGTTATTGCTCCGCCCTCAAGTGCAGGGACAGGACTGGTTGCCTGCGCTGGCCGGATTGGTTTCGGGCATGCTGGCGGCGGTGGCCTACGTCAACGTCAAGCAACTCGGCAAGTTGGGTGAGCCAGAATGGCGGGTAGTGTTTTATTTCACCTTGCTGGCGACACTGGGGGGCGGTGCGTGGATGCTGGTTGCGGGTTTTCATCAGCCGCGTGCCGAAGACTGGCCTTGGCTGATTGGCATTGGGGTGTCGGCCACACTGGCGCAGCTGGCACTGACCCGGGCTTATCATCGCGGCCGCACGCTTATCGTGGGGGCGCTGGCCTATACAACCGTGGGATTTTCGGCCATATATGGGGTGCTGTTGTTTGGCGAGCGATTACCCCTGCAAGCCTGGATTGGTATGGCGGTGGTGGCGCTGGCCGGGGTATGGGCAGTGCGTGCCTCTACGCCTGGGCACGTTGATTCGCAATAGTTCGCTATAGTTCGCTTATTCGCTAGAGGGGAATTACATGATCAAGCTTGATGTCAATAACAACCAGATCGCCGTATCCGTCATGGGCCAGTTCACGCTGGAGGATTACCGCGAGTTTGAACAGGCGGTATGCTATGGCATCCAGTTCAAGGGAACGGTCAATGTGCTGTTCGACTTGCGGGACATGTTGTCTTACAGCGTGGATGTTGCGTGGGAAGAACTCAAGTTTTCACGCGAGCATAGAAATGATTTTGGCCGCATAGCCATTCTGACCGGCGATCAGTGGGTGGCCTGGAGCATGTGGATCAATCGCCTGTTCATGTCCGCCGACATTAACCAGTTTGATGAACTGGAGACTGCGCAGGCCTGGGTGGCGGAAGACGAATTGCCCGCCGCAGTGCGTTGATACGTGCTGTAGCGGGTCTGCGGGACGCTATAAAACCGCAGCACGCGGTCGAAATATCTTCTGATTGGCGTAATACGCATCGTCTGCATTCTCAGCATCCCATCCTGGGATGCCTTGAATCGGCAATGGTGAGAGCTGTTGGGGCGATGCTATCGAACCGAGTGTTTTAACCGCCTGTTGTTCCACCGAGTCCGGGTCAAGTGTCGGCGAATTTAAAATCAGGCACTTGCCAGTCATCGAGGGATAGGGCGCCAGCGCTTTTTCCAGTAGCGCATGTCCCAGCACCACAAAATGCATCATGGACTCGACGTCCGGACGGTGTTCGCAGAATAGCGTCTGCCAGGCGCACGCAGTCAGCAGTTCGGACAAATGCGGATTCTGGCTGATCACCCACACCCCTGATTCGTCCAATACGGTCATCGCATCGCGGCGGCGGCCCCGTTGGTTGCTTATTTCAGTGATGAGCGCTTCACCATGCGCCATATTGAGGGCTGATTTAAAGCGGGGAAAGCGCAACCACACCAGCGCATTGAGTACGTCGTGCCAGGTATCGGCGCGCGTGGGTACCTGACCTGTGTGCAGAATATGCGTTTCGTATTCGCGCGCGGACAGGCGACCGTCAGGGGAAATGAATCGGAGCGGCAATCCGTGCGCCTGGGTTGTGCCTTGAGCTGCTGCCAGCAGGTTGATTTGGTCCAATGACGGCAGCGCAGACTCCAGCGCCAGGCCCTGGATTAATCCGCGATAAGGCGCAAAGGCGGGGTGGGAAAATTTCAATGCAAGGATTCGGACAAGGCTTGACGGTATTGTCGGGTTAGCGGATGGGTGCTGCCTAGCAAATCGAATAACGCCAGCAGGCTGAGGCGGCCGATGTCGTGGCGGAAGTTTCGGTCCGTGCGGGTGATGTGCAGTAAGGTTTCCATTGCGCCTGCGAAATCGTCAGTTGCCAGTAAACACGCTGCGCGCTGAAACTGCGCGGCGAGATCTTCCGGGTGCTGTGCCAGCCGCGCATCGAGTTCGGCTAGCGGGGGCGCCAGTCGGGCAGTTTCGGCCAGGGTGAGGTGCGTATAAAGCCGGGCGATCTCGGGTTCGCCACGGGCATCAGGGGGCAGGCTGTTGAGCAATTTTAATGCTTGTTCGCCGTCACCTTCGGCCCACAACAGCTTGGCCAGATCGCGTGGAATAGCGAGGTTTTCGGGTTCGGCCATGGCCGCGTTGGCGAGCAACATGCGGGCTTGCTGAATGTTACCTGCCTGCCAGGCTGCCACGCCGAGCGCATGGGCGCGGTTGGCGTCGCCAGCAATAAACCGGTCGAGCACCTCACGAAAACTGCTATCGGGGTCGGCGCCATGAATGGTGTGGGCGACCTCGCCGCGCCAGAAAAACTTGACGGTGGGTACGGAGTTCACACTAAAGCGCCGCGCCAGTTCGGGAAGTTCATCTGTATTCAGCATGACGAGCAGAAACTTGCCGCCATATTCGGCTGCGAGTTTGACCAGCCGTGGCATCAGTATGAAGCAAGGCCCCGCCTTGGGCGTCCAGAAGTGCACCAGCACCGGACCTTTGTGCGAGTTTTCAAGCGCCAGGCGGTTGAAATTTTCCGCAGTGGCATCGAATACATGGGGAGAAAGCGTCATGTCAGGCGAAGTGTCCAGTGAGTGCAAAGGTGGCGGTGGCCGCCACGAGCGCGCGCGCAATGCCGGGCTCGAATGCCGAATGGCCCGAATCTGGAACAATCACATAGCGGGCTTCTGGCCAGGCGCGCGCCAGTTCGTCGGCCGACACGATTGGGCAGACGGCATCGTAACGCCCTTGAACGATGATGGCGGGGATGTGACGAATACGGTCAATATTGTCGAGCAGGCTGTTGTCGGGCAGAAAGATGTTGTTCACAAAATAATGTGCCTCGATGCGCGACAGCGAGAGTGCCGTTTTTTCGCTGCCAAACGCAGAAACCAGATCGGGATTGGGCAGCAGGGTAGAGCACGATGCCTCAAAGGTCGACCACCGATAGGCAGCCGGTTGGTGCACACTCGGATCGGGATCGACGAGACGACGATGGAATGCCGTGAGCAAGTCATGACGTTCGTTGATGGGAATATGTTCAGCCAATAGCCGCTGCGCCTCGGGGAAAAAAGCGCGGATGCCCTCCAGAAACCAGTCGATCTCGCTTTTCCGGCATAAGAAAATGCCGCGTAGAACCAGTCCGCGGCAATGCGCGGGATGGGATTCGGCATAAGCGAGTGCAAGTGTAGAACCCCACGAGCCGCCAAATACCAGCCAGGTTTCAATGCTGAGTTTGTGTCGCAGCGCTTCCATATCCGCGATCAAATGGGGTGTGGTGTTGTCGGTCAGATCGCCGTGCGGGGTGGAGCGACCACTGCCGCGCTGGTCAAACAGAATGATCCGGTAGCGTGCGGGGTCAAAAAAACGTCTCTGGCTGGGCGAGGTGCCTGAGCCCGGCCCACCATGCACAAACAACACCGGGATTCCATCGGGGTTGCCCGAGGTTTCCCAGTAAATACAGTGACCCCCCGTCATTTTCAGCATGCCGCTGGCATAAGGGATGATTGGGGGGTGCAGCGTGGTATTCAATATGATCTTTCGTACGGAAACGTGAGTTCGGATTGTATCGCCGCGCTCGTCAGGCGGGTGTCGCTTGATGAATGTGGAATATGCGCGCTCAACAGTATCGACATGCACTGAGAGGGTACGTATGCTTCATGTACGCTCAGTATATGCCCGGTCCGTGTCCCGATGGTTTGGGTCGGGTGTATGAACAGCAATAATCGAGTCAGCCGTTTCTAACAATGATGATATGAGGAGTCGTGATATGAGCACTGTAGTCAAAGTGGCACTGTTGGGTTTGGGGGATGTGGGTGAGGTTTTTGCAGAGCATTTTCTGGAAAAAATCCAGGAAGAACATGTCAATGTGGAAATTGTTGCAGTTGCCCATCGAGACCTGGAATCGCCTGTTGCGCTGGGTTTTAGTCAAAGCAAGGTTCCTGTCTTTCAGGATGCACTTGAAGTGGTTTCGATGGGTGAAAAAGTCGATATCATCTTCGACCTGACAGGCGATCCCGAGTTGCGCAAAAAACTGCGGATCGCATTGCAGGAATCGCATAACCATCACACCGTGATTGCCCCTGAAGTAGTCGCACAATTGTTGTGGAACTTTTTCGGTGAAGGTGAATTGCCCAGCAGCGGTCAAACTGGCTATTAATGCTTCGCGGGGGGGCGCCATCAACTATTTTCGGCTGGTTATTTCATGTTAATGACAGCCTCCTCGTACATTGTTCTGGGAAAATATGACTTCTCGATTCAAATCGGCACACGCCGCACACCCTGACTGGACACAGGCTGCGCAGGTGTGCATGCATCAGTTGGGGGCAATCCCTTCCGCCGCAACGCTCGGGTTTCTCTATGTGGCAGATGCTTACGTAGGCGAGCTCGATGCAATTCTGGATTTCTTTAAAAGTGCGACTGGCGTACAACATTGGACAGGCAGTGTGGGCGTGGGAATCTGTGCGACGGGGGTGGAGTATCTTGAACAGCCTGCGATGGCGGTGATGCTGGGCGAGTTTAACCCTGCCGACTTCAGCATGCTGCCGGTGTTGCGAACCCCACAGGATGTGGACGCACTGTCATCGGACAGATATTTCGCGGTAGTGCATGGTGATCCCTCAAACAACCGTATTCAGGAACTGATCGAGGGGCTGAGTGAAAAAATGTCCAGCGGATTTGTCGTCGGCGGGTTGTCGAGTTCAAACGGAGAGAACGTGCAGATCAGCGACGGCGTCGTCAGTGGCGGGTTGTCCGGAGTGCTGTTTAGCGAGCAGGTGAGGCTGGCAACGCGGTTGACTCAAGGTGTTTCACCGCTGGGTCCGCGCCATCTGATTACCACCGCCAACAAAAACGTGATTGGCAGTCTGGATCACCGCCCTGCGCTGGATGTGATGAAGGAAGAAATCGGTGAAGTCCTGACGCGTGATTTGCGACGTGCTGCGGGATACATTTTTGTCGGATTGCCGGTACGTGGTTCGGATACAGGCGACTATCTGGTGCGAAATATCCTGGGCGTGGACCCCCAGAACAACCTGGTGGCGATTGGGGGATACGTCGAGACTGGGGACGAATTACTGTTTTGTCGGCGCGACCAACAAACCGCCGAAGATGATTTGCAGCGAATGCTTGTTGCTATCGGTTCACAACTGGACGCACCGATTCGCGGTGGCGTGTATTATTCCTGCCTGGGGCGTGGTCAACATATGTTCGGGGTTCCCAACCGTGAACTGGAACTGATACGCGACACCCTGGGAGATTTTCCGCTGGTGGGTTTTTTTGCCAATGGTGAGATATCGTATAACCGCTTATATGGCTACACCGGGGTATTAACCCTGTTTGCCTGAGTTAGTTTAGAACCGGAGACAAGCATGAGCCTGCAAGCCATGAAGGAAGATGAAGCGCGTCTGCTGCGCGAAGAAATAGAAATGCTGATGCACGAGCGTATGCAGTTGTTGCGGGTAACGGGTGCGGCTGCCGTATTCGTCGCCAATCTCGATACGGAGAGTCTGCCTGATGATGCCGATACCATTGATGCTGCAGAAATGCTTGCTGAACAACTCAACGGCTTGTCCGAAGAAACACTCAAGGATGCGCTTGAGTCGGTACGTGCAGAACTCGATCCTGCTGAGTAAACTGGATTGTCGAAACTAGCCTATGCCCTGACGGGCTGGCTCAGCCTTAAGCTTTCAAATCATTGCTGGTGGGGGCGGCAGAATCAAAGGCCGTTCGAAATGATGCGATAGCACAAGCGCATCTAAAATACAGTTACACGCTGGCGGAAATCAGCAAGGAAGTGTGTTTGCACTATGCAACGATTAGCCCCCTGATTAAGGCATTGGAGTACCTGGAAGACCGGGTTTTCGTCCCTAGACGGGACTGGGCATCGAAATGGCTGGCATCGAGCTGGATGGCTTGCGTAGTGTTCATGATTTCGAAGGTTTGAATGGTTTGCGGCTGCATCAATGCGTGAAGCCGCTTGAAAGGTCGAGTCTATTTTTTTGGGCTTGCAGTACAGCCGCCCAGCGCGCCCGCTTGTCATCAAAAGACAGGGTGGCATGAGCCGGGCTGGTAGAGGGTAGCGTTTCGGTGCGGATGGCGCTGAGGGTGGCCGGCAAACCGGGAAGCACCAGCCGGCGGTAGAGGTCGGCTGCTTTGCCGCCGTTAAAGCCGATCAAGGCAATGTTCGGATGAGATTGGATGAACGCGGTGAAGTCGTTTGGCACGACGCTGGCATGCACGATCGCAGCGTCGAGACTGCCTGGCCGTTGCGCAGCGGCGCAGACGTCCCATAGGGCGATCCCGTTTTGCATCAAGCGCTGCACGCGCTCCGCGTAGGGCAATTCCGGGCCTGCGCCGAAAAGCCGGCCCATGATTTTCCAGAACGCGTTTTGAGGGTGAGCGTAATATTGCTGCCGCTGCAGCGAAACCTGACCGGGCAGGCTGCCGAGGATCAGCACCTGAGCGTGCGCGTCGGCGATGGGCGGGAAGCCTGTGTCATGCATCGGCTAGGGCAATCGTTCAAAGCCCGTCAGGCGTACATCCACGCTGAGCGACAGGGCCGTCAGCGCCGCGGCCTGCGCACGACCTTCGGCCTTGGCGCGGTAGAGATGCGGCGTCATCGTCAGCAGGTCGGTAATCTGCTCGGCGCTGGTCAGCTCAATCGAGAAACGGACCGTTTCCGAGGGGAAACGGTTGAAGCCTTTCGGTGTGGGCATCTCTGCCGCACGTTCCGGTTTCAGGCTGGGGTAGATGATTTCGCGCAGTTCGCGCAGATGATCGGGCCCGGCATCGACCTGCACCAGTTGGCCACCAGGCTTCAGCACCCGCGCAAACTCCCCATACACGGGGAAGCCGAACATGCACAGGACGCGATCCAGCGTGCCTGACAGCACCGGAAGATTGGCGTTGCTGCCCACCACCCAGTTGGGTCGTTTATCCTGTTTTGCTGCCGACAAGATGGCCCATTTTGAGATATCCAGCCCCAGAATCGCCAGTGTTTGTGCATCCGCTACCGCCGCGGCCAGCTGGCGCAGGTAGTAGCCCTCGCCGCATCCGGCATCGAGGCAGCTGCTTGTTACGCCAGTGGGCAGATCGGCCAGCACGGCCCGGCTGACCGCGGCGGCGATCGGCTGGTAAAAGCCGACCGCGAGAAAACGTCGACGCGCCGCGATCATTTCCTTGCTGTCGCCTGGGTCGCGAGAGCGTTTGTTTTGAACCGGTAATAGATGGGTGTAGCCCTGACTGGCGATGTCAAAACTGTGGCCCGAAGTGCAGCGCCAGGCGGAGCCGCTGCAATGCAACGGCGTGCCGTCCAATGGACAGGCAAGCGACTGGAATGGAGTGATGCGCATTGACTATTGTCCTGACAGCCAGGGGTGCGAGCTAATGGGATGAGGCGAAAGCATGAAGTGAAAACCGGGGTGTGAGCGGTCTCCTGTTGTTCGGACGTGTTTGCTTAACGGCTCACCACATTCAAACCCGGTTTCAATTCATCCTCATCGATATAGCCGATGGCACCAGGTGTGTTTTTCACAAAATCGATCACTTCGGCGCTACTCGATAACTCTTTGGGCGGGTTACCTTTGCCGATGAAGCGGCGTACCGTCCAATAAGCGGTGTATTTGTCATCGTCTTGATTCAGGTAGCGTTGCAGGAAACGATCCCGTAGCGCACCCGACTTTAGATTGATCGCAGTGACATGCACCCCGTCTACCTCGACCGCTTTCCCGGTAAATATTCTTTGTACGGTGGTCGTGTTGAGCTTGTTTAAGCCGGCATGGCCGATGATGATCACGTTTTGTGCATGTGCTTCAACTAGCGAAAATGCCAGCAGGGTGAAGATCAGCTTGAGTTTTGTTTTCATCATGGCTGTCTCCCTCAGAACGTAAAGTTGTAAGAGAGAGAAAGCACATTGATGTGTTGATCGCCTGACTCGCCGCCGGGGGAGGCATCAACGAAACTGGACGCTACGCCGGTTTGTACGACAGACCATTCGGCCTTGATTTTGCTTTTGCTATTGAGTGCGTATGACGTACCCAGCGCCCACGAGTCCTGGTCGTAGACCACGATGGTGTCGGCTATTGCTCGTTCATAAGCGTTAAAGGGTGAGGATGATGGCTGTGCACTATTCAGCGCCTGATACAGGCCGCGGTTTTTAGTGGTGAGCCTGGCGTAGGTCAGATAGGGGGTCCAGCTACCGAGATCCTTTTGCAGGGTCAGGTAAAAGCCTTTGCTGTCGGGAGCAAGGGTTGAACCCGAATTTTTGCGCCTGACGTATTCGCCCAATGTGCGGAAGCCATGCCCCAAATCGATGCTTGCCCCCAGATGGGCGGTGGTGGTGGTGATTTTTAACGCGTCCGCAGCTGGTACGTAGAGATTTCCAGGGAGTGAAAATGGTGCAGGCACAGGAACATAAGTTGAAGGCCCCAGGTTTGGGCTGCCGCGTGGCGTGGTTACGGCACGATGGACACCCGCGAGGAAAGTGTTCCCCCCCTGGCTAAGGCTCAGCCGAAAGCCTCCGGACTCAGTATTCAACTTGGCGAAGAATTCGCCCGGCTGGCCGTCTGGCGTCAGTTGTACTGGGGGGGCATTGGGGTCGCGTGCGTAGAAGCGCCATGCCGCATCATTGGCTTTACCCCAGTAGCCATCGAGAATCAGCTCTTTTTCATTGAGCTGCCATGTCTTGGCGAATGATGCCCCGAGAAAATCCACCGTAGCGGCGGTCGAATACACTTCGATGGGCAAGCGTGCAGGAGTATAGGTCGTGCCTACATCTGCATTCTCGGAATTAAGGTAGAAGGGGATGCGTAGTTTTCCTGCCCGAAACAGCCAGTCATCGGATGGCCGATACGACAGAAATGCCCAGCTGAGTGTCGCCTTTGCGCTTTGACTGCTGTCTGCAGCGGGGGCCAGTTTGGCCTGTAGCGTTGCGCTCCATTCAGGATTGAATCGGGCGCCCAGCTGTGCCCCCAGAACGGTATCACGCTTGAAACTACCGTCTTTATCAATAAACCGCTGGTAGGTGTTGTCCTGATCAGACTGCGCATAGCCTATCGTGCCGTAGCCCGACAGCGAAAAATCAACGGCGTGCGTAGACAGGCTTGCCGTACTTAACAGCAGGCAAGCAAGCGAGTGAATGCGGTTACGCAACCGTTGTTGCATGGCTAGGGTCAGGTTGAGTCTGGATAAAAAAGTCGGCTGGTTTTCTTGGGAACCAGTCCATCTCCGTCTTTTGTTTTTTTGAATTATTACATTAGAACCCGGAACATCATAATGGGTAGTCTGTTTCCCTGGATTGCGGCTCAAATTGTTGGCTTGGGGCATTTACAGTAGCCATTGAGTTCGACATAGGCTTTTCCGCTCATTTCGCCGCTGACGTCACACGCGCCTTCCCAATACACAGGGCCGACCCAGAAGCTATGGTGTCCGCATAGCTCCTGGTCTTGTACGCTGGGCTGCACTGTAAACGTTTCACTTCCGATTGTGACCGTCCAACCGGAAGGATAGACACATCCTGTTCTGGGACTGGTCCAATGGCCGAGAACCGTCACGTCGAATTGATGGGCGGCGAGATTCGTGGTGCGCCCTTCGGCGTCGGTGATCGAGCCCGATTTCTCCACGTTGGCGTCGCTGCCGTTGAAGTCGAACAGCATGATCTGGCGATTGTCTGTCAGTTCGATGGCAAACCATTGCCAGCCCTGGTTGATGGCTTGAAACAGTTCGCCGTATTGGCGATCAAACCAGCTGGTTCCCGTGACCTTGCAGGATTTTCCCGCGATGCTCAAGGTGCCGGTTGTCGCCATGTGGGTGCGCGAGTAATAGTAGGTGTAGCCGCCAAAAATATAGGGATGCGCATCGCCACCGTAGTGCAGCGCGGGTGCTTTGGTCGACTGCAAGTCAATATCCAGCACGTAGTCGCCTATTGCGCTGTGCAAATGATCGGTGCCATTGCCGCCCGTGGCGGTGACTGATTTGTCCGCGTCGGAACTGAGCTTAAAGCCATTGGGTGTTTTGTCAGGGAGATGAAATTCAACAAATTCCTTGAATTCAAAGCGATTGCCGCTTACATCGGTAATGGCTGCTTGCACCAACTGATCGCGCATGAACAGAAATGCATCGAAGCTGAAAAAAACCACCTCAAAGCCAAAGCGCTGTCCGTCTTCGGTTTCCAGATGCCCTGTCCAATACCACCACTGAACCTTCTCGGCGGGTAGAAAGGCATCGTTTGCCGGCAAGCACACGGGGCCAATCAGACCTCGCCTGGGCATGAACCCGCACATGAACAGGGTCGCCGTCAGGAGTATCCAAGGCAACAACGATGGGAATTTCCAGGCAATCAGCGCCAATACAAACACGACGAGCCAAGGTGAGTTTTGCCAAATTATTTTCAATCAAATCCCCCTTTTTTATGTAATGAAGCGTACCTGGTTTCGTCCCGTTTGCTTGGCTTGGTAGAGCGCCTGATCGGCCCGTCTCAGCACATAACTCGTCGACTTTGGGTCGGAATGCGTTCGGCAGGCCACCCCGATGCTGATAGTGACGTGGTCGGCAATCGGCGACAGGGCATGGGGGATGTGCAAGTTGGCCACAGTCTGGCGCAACATTTCTGCTACGGTGCAGGCACCTTCCAGGTTGGTTCCCGGAAGCAGCGTGACAAACTCCTCACCCCCATAACGCGCCAATAAGTCCATCGGACGATTCATGACAGCCTGCATGGCCTGGGCGATTTGAATCAAGCACGCGTCGCCCGTTCCATGGCCATAGCAATCATTAAACGGCTTGAAGTAATCCACGTCGATCATCAACAGGGACAGGGGATGATGCGTCCGAAGCGCGCGCTGCATCTCGTTATCTATGGTGTTATCGAAATGCCGGCGATTGGGAATGTTGGTCAGGCCATCGAAAAGCGAAAGACGCTTTAGCGCATCGGTTTGCAGTTTCAGTGCAATGTGATTGCGTACCCGCGCCTTGATGATGGGTGGACTGATAGGCTTGTGGATGTAATCCAACGCGCCCAGCGTCAGGCCCAGTTCCTCATCCTCAACCTGATTTTGAGCCGTGACGAACAACACCGGAATATCGCGGGTCTTGGGGTCGGATTTGAGGCGTTTGCAGACCTCATGGCCATCCATGTCCGGCATCATCACATCCAGCAGAATCAAATCAGGTGCACCGGCCGCCACCAGTTCCAGCGCCTTGGCACCACTGGTCGCTAACTGGATTCGATAGTCATCGCGCAAAATATTGCTCAACAGACTCAGGTTGGCGGGGACATCGTCCACCAACAATACGGTCGCGCGTTCTGTCTCGGCAGGCATGGGATTGTTTTCCATCGCTTCAGCGCTCTGGCAACAAAGCCAGGGCAACATCAAAGTTAAAATGATCCAGCGCCACCGAGATGCGGTGCACGGTTTGTAATGGCATCTTGCCTGCAAATGCGGATTGGTTGGCTTGCCAAAGTTCTACCGCCTCAACACTGCACTCCTCCAGCAACACTCTAAGCCGGGGCAAACAGTCTGGCCATTGGCCTGACAGGGCAGTTTCCTTTGACGCGGTGTTCCATTCTTGCGGCAGCGGTGCGGGCGGAACCTGTGCTGCCAAACCAGACTCCGGCATGAGGGGTTCACGTTTGATCGTGGGCGCATGACCCGTTTCTGCATTCAGCAAATGCCGGAGCGCCTCGGGCAACACCGGCTTGGACAGAAACAGACGTGCATTTAATCCGGTGAGGGTAGCGTGCATCGCATCCGTATCGTAGGCGGAGACGATAACCGGCACAGGCAGCATATCGGGGTGGTGTTCATGCAGGCTGCGCAAGACGTGCTCACCGCTCATGTCGGGCATGACCCAATCCAGCATCAGAAGATGATAAGCGCGCCCTTCTTGTCGCGCCTGTTCAATCATTTCAAGCGCGGCCTTTCCATTTGTGGCGCTATCAATACCGGATTCCAGCGCCTGGCCTACGCCAAAATGGCGCAGCATATTAACCAATACCCTACGTGCTTCGTCTTGATCGTCCACGACCAAGGCGCGCAGATTCTGTACGCCGGGCAGATGCAGCGGGACCGGAGCGCGTTGCGGCGCGCGCATGAAACGAACGGTGCACATGAAGCGTGAGCCTACACCCGGCTTGCTCTCCACCCCGATGTCTCCGCCCATCAGACTGACAAAACGCTTGGTAATTGCCAACCCCAGACCGGTCCCCCCATATTTTCGGGTGATTGAACCATCCGCCTGGGTGAACTCGTGGAACAAATTCTCCACCTGTTCGTCCGTCATGCCGATACCGGTGTCACTGACGCAAAAACGGAGCGTCATCGATTCGCTGTCCTGATCCTCGCTGCTTACCGCCAATTTCACATGACCATCATGGGTGAATTTGATCGCGTTGGCCAACAGGTTGGTGAGGATTTGGCTCAGTCTTAACGCATCACCCAGCAAGGCGCCGTTCTCGCCCAGTAGATGGGGATCCCCCACGTCGAACAGCAGTTCGACATCTTTTTCATAGGCACGCTGTTGCAACAAGGTCAGTGCGTTAGCGACGACCTCCTCGACCAGGAAGCGGCTGTGTTCCAGTTCCAGCTTGCCGGCTTCGATCTTGGAGAAGTCCAGGATGTTGTTGATGATCTCCATCAGCATCCTGGCAGCGCCGTGGGCCTTGGAAATGTAATCGCGCTGACGCGCATTCAAATCGGTTTTCAGGGCCAGGTAGACCATTCCGATGATGGCGTTCATCGGCGTGCGGATTTCATGGCTCATGTTGGCCAGGAACATCGACTTTGCCTTGGTCGCGTTCTGCGCTTGATCGCGCGCCGCTTCCAATGCGTGTTGTGTCGCCTGGCGACGCCCGATATCAGCCTCAATGGATAGCGCCATGGCGTCAAACGTCTCGCCCAGCACGGCAAGTTCTTCGACACCCGCGCCGCGGATCAAACCTGAGTGTGAACGGCTGGAGTAGTCGCCTGCCGTCAGTTTGTCTGCAGACAGTCTGAGTCGCTCAATCGGCTGCAGTACCTGGCGGCGCACCGTAATGAGCGCCAACACAACCAGGCCGATCGTGACGACCATGCTCACCAGCAACACGGCAATGAGTCGTTGCAAGCGTGCGGTCGCTTGCGCCACCTCGCTCTGGGTGCGGCTGCTGACCTGTTCCTTCAGCGTATTAACAGCGTGTGCCAAGTCGGACTTCAACACGCTGTAGTTTTGGCTGTGCACCAGTTTGCTGGCAAAGTCGAGGTGAGGCGTCCCCTCGGAAACGAAATCCTGCTGATCCGGGTCGTACAGACCCTGTGTTGCTGCAAAGGCAATTTGCTCGGTTTGCTTCATCGCCTCGGTGGCCGCGAAAACCTGTCCTAGCGTCTTGAGCTCCTGCGCATTAAACCCCAAGGCACGCATCCGATCCTTCAATACATGCCGTTCACCCTGCGTGGGCGGCGCATACTGAATGCGCCCCGCAATCACATCATCCCAATAAGTCGCGGGATTAAACATCGTCGGCGCCGGCTTTTCGCCCTGGCGAACCGCAAGAATGTCGTAGTAATAAAACAGATAGCGTGGCTCGCCGGTGATCGTATAAGCGCGCACCAGCCGTGTCAGTTGCTCGGTCTCCTGTTGCAGTTCGTTGGACACCTGGATGGACTCTTGCCGGTGCTCCTGCGCAGCCATCATCCTGTTGTACGCCTGATCGATCAGCACGATGCACGCCATGTTGGTGCCCAATACCAGCAGCACCCCCACTGAGAACCAGATGGAAAGCTTGCGTAGCTTCATTGGCGTAGCCAGCGCTCTACGGCGTTGTTTTCACAAGATTCAGACATGTTTTTCGTGCGCTTACCCATACGAATAATTGTTGTCAGACACCCTACTTTTCGTCGCTGCGCTCCAAGGCTTTAGGGTTATTTGAAGGCCGGGTGCGTTCAGCCTTGCCTCCTTTTTACCGAAAAATGGGGCTCGGCTCCATTTTTCCGCTGAATGCGTGGCGGGAAACGGATTTACGCCGGTCTATCCAATGCCGCCTGCATCGCCTGCTCGGACACCGGGTAAGTCAACACGGCATGGATGGAAAACAGCTCCAGCAGCTTGCGGATATGCGGTTCTTCACTGGGCTGCATAAACACAATCAACTTCGCCTGTGGCGCAAGATATTGCAAGGATCGCAGGGTGACATCCAGATTGGAGACGTTCGCGCCTGCGTAATTGTTGCCCCAGCCGTAGATGAATTCCCCCACGAAGAAATCCGGGCTCTGTTTCTGCATCGCCCGGTGAAGATTGCGGGCCGTGTCGAAACGCTCCTCCGCAATGCCCAGTTTCTGATACAAGGTCCGGAAATCGGGGTGGAAGGGCGACTCGATCAGGGAAAAAAGAGTTTTCATGGGGATGCAGTTTACCTGGGCGCTCATTGATATTGATCTGACTGCCTGAGGTGCAGGCTAAAGGGTTGGAGCTAAAGCACAACGCGAAATCCATCGCCCGTTGTCATGCCATACCCGACATGGAACGCAGCACCAAGCTCCCCGAGGCCGTGACGAACCATGCAAGGGCGCAGCAATTGAGAAATGACCGTGACCCAAAACACGATCTGGAATGATTGCTTCCTGGACTTGTGGCGAAGCAGACGTTAACCAAGGAGACTCCAGCATTGGCGCAAAAGAACGTGCACCTTGCGACAAGTTTAAACAGCGAGGGAGAAGACGGTGATGTTGGGGAGTCGGAGGTGCCCATAGTAGCGATGAACGCGGGTAATGCTGCGGGAGCGAAGGGGTGCCAGTTTGCTCCGGTCCTGCGAGGGCGGCGCATCGTATCAGTTTACCGAGATACGCGCCGCTCCTCTCCTGTTGGCACATTTACTCCAATGCCTTAATCAGGCGACTAATCGTAGCATGGTGCAAACCCACTTTCTTGCTGATCTCCGTCAGCGTGTAGCCGTATTTCAGATGCGCTTGTGCCATCGCATCATTTCGCACGGCATTTGATTCTACCGACCCCACTAGCAATGTTGAGTGCCGGGCGATGTAGCTGGCGCTGATGTTTGGGTATCTCGGTGATGGCTTTGCTCTTGCTCAATTGCGTCAGCGAAACCAGGCTGCTTGCAGCGCTTACCCCATCAACTGTTCCAGCACAAATGGCAGAATCCCGCCCTTGTTGTAATACTCGACCTCAATCGGTGTGTCGATTCGCAGTTTGAGTGCGACGCGTTCGGTGGTGCCGTCAGCACGATGAATCACCAGCGTCACATCCTGCTGGGCGACGATGCCGGATTCGGCGCCTTCGAGGTCGAAGGTTTCGCTGCCGTCGAGCTTCAGGGTCGCGGCATCGACCCCCTCCTTGAACTGGCAGGGCAGCACCCCCATACCAGCCAGGTTGGAGCGGTGGATGCGCTCGAAGCTCTTGGCAACCACCGCTTTCACGCCCAGCAGGGTGGTGCCCTTGGCGGCCCAGTCACGGCTGGAGCCGGTTCCGTACTCCTCACCTGCAAAGACCATCAACGGCATGCCTTCAGACTGATATTGCATGGCCGCGTCGTAGATGGATTGCTCTTTACCGTCCTTTAGGGTGACGCCGCCCTCACTACCCGGGACCATCAGGTTCTTGATGCGCACGTTGGCAAAGGTTCCACGCATCATCACCTCGTGGTTACCGCGTCGCGCACCGTAGCTGTTGAAGTCGGCTTGTTGGACTTTATGCTCGGTCAGGTAGGCGCCAGCGGGTGAGCTTGGCTTGATGCCGCCAGCCGGGCTGATGTGGTCGGTGGTAACGGAATCACCAAAAATGGCGAGTGTACGCGCGCCCTTGATGACCGGGTTGGTGGGGGCTTCATTGATAAAGAAGGGCGGTTCCTGGATGTAGGTTGAAGCGGTATCCCATTGGTAGACGGCGCCTTCAGGTGCAGATATGGCGTCCCACAGGGGGTTATTGGCGCCCACGTCGGCATAAGCTTTATAGACACCCTTCTCGGTTGAAAAATGCAGCAGTTCAGCTATTTCCTCGTTGCTCGGCCAGATGTCCTTCAGATACACCGGGCCATTTTTGCCTGAACCGATAGGCTCTTTTTCGAGGTTGAAGGGGACGCGCCCGGCCAGCGCAAAGGCGACAACCAACGGCGGCGACATCAGGAAGTTGGCTTTGACGTTCTGGTGAACGCGCGCCTCGAAGTTGCGGTTGCCCGAGAGTACCGAACAGGCGACCAGATCATTGTCGAGCATGGTTTTTTCAACGGCTTCGGGCAGGGGGCCGGAGTTGCCGATACAGGTGGTGCACCCGTAGCCGACCACGCTAAACCCAAGTTTTTCCAGGTAGGGCAACAATTCGGCTGTCTTCAAATATTCGGTCACTGCGCGCGAACCGGGGCCCATGCTGGTTTTGACGTGAGCAGGGGTGTAGAGGCCGAGTTCGACGGCTTTCTTCGCCAGCAGGCCGGCTGCGATCATGACGCCGGGGTTGGAAGTGTTGGTGCATGAGGTGATGGCCGCGATGACCACGCTGCCATGCCGGAGTTCGCCACCGCCTTCGATGGCGTAAGTCCGGCGCAGGTCCTCCTCGGTTTTGCCGTAGCCGCCGCCGTCCAGGGGCTGCTGCATCAATGTGCCAAAGGTCGTTTCGACGTCAGACAGAGCGATGCGATCCTGCGGCCGTTTGGGGCCGGCGATGGAAGGCTCGACCGTGGAGAGATCGAGCGCAAGCGTTTGCGAATAATCGATGTCGCCCGCTTTCGGAATGCCAAACAGCTGTTGTGCCTGGTAGTAGTCGCGGATCAGGTCGACTTGCTCAGCCGAACGGCCCGTATCCGTGAAGTACTGGCAGGTAGCTTCGTCAACCGGAAAGAAACCCATGGTCGCGCCATATTCGGGCGCCATGTTGGCGATCGTTGCACGGTCGGTGACCGGCAGGGCGGCAGCCCCTTCGCCAAAGAACTCGACGAACTTGCCGACGACCTTGGCGCTGCGCAGCTGTTCGGTGAGGGTCAATACGATGTCAGTGGCGGTGACGCCCGGCTTGACGCGGCCGGTGAGGTTGACGCCCACCACATCGGGGGTGAGGAAGTAGACCGGCTGGCCCAGCATCGCGGCTTCTGCCTCGATGCCGCCCACGCCCCAGGCGACCACGCCGAGGCCGTTAATCATGGTGGTGTGACTGTCGGTGCCCACCAGCGTGTCGGGGTAGGCGGTGCCGTCTTTTTCCATCACGCCACGCGCCAGATATTCCATGTTGACCTGGTGCACGATGCCGACGCCGGGCGGCACCACCTTGAAGGTGTCGAACGCCTGCATTCCCCATTTCAGGAACTGGTAGCGTTCTTGGTTGCGCTCAAATTCGATCTTCATGTTGAGGTCGAGTGCGTCGGCGCTGCCGTATTTGTCGACCTGGACGGAGTGGTCAACCACCATATCCACCGGCACCAGGGGCTCGATTTTCTTCGGGTCCTTGTCGGCGCGTGCGGCGGCCGATCGCATCGCGGCGAGGTCGGCGAGCAAGGGTACGCCGGTGAAATCCTGCAGGATCACCCGCGCCACGGTAAAGGGAATTTCATCGGTGCGATCGGTATTCGGTTTCCAGCTCGCCACCTGTTTAACGTGTGCGGGCGTCACCTTTACGCCGTCGCAATTGCGCAATACCGATTCCAGCACGATGCGGATCGACACTGGCAAACGCGCTACCGATAGGTCCAGCGCGGCTTCAAGTTTTTTCAGCGAGGCGAACTGGACATCGCGCTTGCCGGAGGAAAAGGTATCGAGGGTGTTGAACGTGTCGGTCATGGCGTTTTGGCTAAGAGTTAAATGGTTTGCAGGCCTAATCTTACCGGAAGCGCGTCCGGCTTAAGGGCACTGCGTGGGTTAAGGGCACCTCTAAAAATTCAGAGTTCGCCCAAATGCAAGGCGCGGGAAAAATTTCGCAGCGCCGCATATGTTTGATATGTAAGCAAGAAATTTTTCCCGCAACGCCGCAGTTGGGATGAAATCTGGATTTTTAGAGGTGCCCTTAAAACTTGATGTCGAACAGGGCCATCAGCTTGATCATGCCCAGATAGGCCAGCGCGGTGGCGGCGCTGGCGGTGAGCAGACTGAACCAGAATCCCAGTCCGCTGCGCAGCAGAATCGGCAGCAGCACGAACAACAGCAAGGAGGGAATAACCAGCCAGAAAATGCCGCTGGAGAGCGCGGCGATTTTTTGCGTATCGCCGGTGTCGACATACAACCAGACAAAGGCCAGCAGCGAGGTGAGGGGCAGCGAAGCCAGCGCGGCTGCCCAGAACGAGCTGCGTTTGGCGATCTCGGCAATGGCGACAAGGATCAGCGCCGACAGGCCGATTTTCAAGGCATAGTGCACTATGTGGGCGTTCAGCTTTCGCGACGCATCTGCGGGCTCATTTAACTTTCCCGCCTCATCTGCGGGAACAGGATCACGTCGCGGATGCTCGGCGAATCGGTCAGCAGCATCACCAGGCGGTCAATGCCGATGCCGCAGCCGCCGGTGGGCGGAAGGCCGTGTTCCAGCGCGCGGACATAGTCAGCGTCGTAGTGCATCGCTTCTTCATCGCCGGCTTCTTTTTGTCTGACTTGGTCCATGAAGCGCTCGGACTGGTCTTCGGCGTCGTTCAACTCGGAAAAGCCATTGGCCATTTCACGTCCGGTGATGAACAGCTCGAAGCGCTCGGTGATCTCGGGCTGGGTGTCTGAGCGTCGCGCCAGCGGCGAGACTTCAGCCGGGTAGTCGATGATGAAGGTGGGTTGAATCAGCAGCGCTTCGGTGGTTTCTTCGAAGAACGAGAGTTGCAGGCCGCCGAGGCCGTCCTGCGGCCTGAACTTGGCTTTCATCGCGGTGAACTGCGCGATCAGCCAGTCGCGGTCGTTCAACTGTTCGACCAAGTAGTGCGGGTGGTAATGACGAATCGCATCGACGATGGTGAGGCGGGCGAAGGGTTTGTCGAGGTCGATGGTGTGGCCCTGATAGGGCACCGTGGTGGCGCCCGTAGCGGCCATCGCGGCGGCGCGTATCAGCGACTCGGTGAGGTCCATCAAATAACGGTATTCACGATAGGCCTCGTAGAACTCCATCATGGTGAACTCGGGGTTGTGACGTGTCGAGAGGCCCTCGTTGCGGAAATTGCGGTTGATTTCGAACACCTTCTCGAAGCCACCCACTACCAGACGCTTGAGATACAGCTCGGGCGCAATCCGCAAAAACAAGCCCATGTCGAGCGCGTTGTGATGTGTGGCAAACGGCTTGGCTGCGGCGCCGCCGGGGATGGGATGCATCATCGGCGTTTCGACTTCAAGAAAATCGCGGTCGACCATGAAGCCGCGAATTGCCTGGATGATTTTCGAACGGCGCATGAAGGTTTCGCGCGTGCTGTCGTTGGTGATGAGGTCGAGATATCGCTGGCGGTATTTCTGTTCCTGATCGGCCAGACCGTGGAATTTTTCCGGCAGGGGACGCAGCGCTTTCGACAGCAGGCGGATCGATTTCGCCTGGATGGTCAGTTCGCCCTTGTTGGTCTTGAACAGGATGCCGGTGACGCCGATGAAATCGCCCAGATCCCAGTGCTTGAATGCATCGTGCGACTCGGTGCCGACGTGGTCGTTGGAGATATACACCTGGATGCGCCCGCTCATGTCCTGCAGCGTGGCGAAGCTGGCCTTGCCCATTACGCGTTTCAGCATCATGCGGCCGGCCAACTGCACCTCAACGGCTTCGGTCTCCAGAGCTTCCCTGGTTTTGTCGTCGTGGGCCGTTGCCAGTTTGTCGGCGTAGTCGCGGCGATCAAAGTCGTTGGGGAAGGCGATGCCTTGTTGCCGAATGGCGGCGAGCTTGGCGCGACGCTCGGCGATGATCTGGTTTTCGTCGAGGGCGGGGGCGGTGATTTCGTTGTTCATGATGACTGGAGTGGGTCGAAACGGTGGAGGGTAAAGCCGAGTTTTTGTGCGGCGTCGGCTTGTTTCTTATCTGCGGTCGAAAAGGCTGGAATGGCGTGACGGCGGGCGACGGCGAGATGCAGGGCGTCGAGCGTGCGCAGCGGCAGGTCGGACACTTCGTCCATCAGGTGGTAAGCCAGCGTCAGGTCGTCTTCGAGAAAGGACGATACCGCCAGCGCGCCGTCTTGCACGTCGAGACGAAAGGCATCGAGAACCTGGGTTTCGAGTTCGGGCGACACCTGTCCATTGCGGCGGCGGCGCGCCAGCGCGCAACGCATCTCCACGATGGTGAGGCGGCTGACCGTGAGCGGGGCATGCGCCAGAAAGAAGGCGTCGAATGTGTCGCTGCCCGTTTCACTGAGATAGCGTTTCACCAGCGCGCTGGTATCGACATAAATCATCAGAAACGGTCTTCGCGGTCTTCGCTGATCAAGACTTCGCTGGGGATGTCCTGAAACGGCTGGCTGGCGCGAAAGGCCGCCAGCGAGCGAAAGGCTTTCTTGCGTGCCGCTACCGAGGGCCTCACCGGCAGAATCCGCGCCACCGGCTCGCCCCGGCACACCACCAACACTTCGTCGGCGTCGGCGAACATCTGGTCAGGGTGCGACAGGCCTTCGCGGGCCTCGCGTATGGTCAGGGTTTTCATGGGGCGCCTCCTGGCGGCAAAACGTGACACAATTATAGCCAATGTGACACATTGCCCGCCAGCCGTTTTTTTATGTCCGACACCCCTTTAAGCCTGCTAAACCGCGTCTTTGGCTACCCTGCGTTTCGCGGCGAGCAGGCCGCCATCGTCGACACCCTGGTTGCGGGCGGTGACGCGCTGGTTCTGATGCCCACCGGCGGCGGCAAGTCGCTGTGCTTTCAGATTCCGGCGCTGCTGCGCGATGGCTGCGCGGTGGTGGTCTCGCCGCTGATCGCGCTGATGCAGGATCAGGTCGCGGCCTTGA
This sequence comes from Thiobacillus sp., assembly GCA_046598305.1. Classification (GTDB taxonomy): domain Bacteria; phylum Pseudomonadota; class Gammaproteobacteria; order Burkholderiales; family Thiobacillaceae; genus Thiobacillus. The sequence goes on along the minus strand of JBKJIS010000028.1, from coordinate 5,021 downwards.
AAGAACTGGGCATCGCCGCCGAGTTTTTGAATTCCAGCCTGGATGGTGCAACGGCCCTGCGCATCGAGCGCGGGTTTGTAGCCGGGAATTTGAAGCTGCTGTACGTCGCGCCGGAACGTCTGCTCACGCCGCGTTTTCAGGGCCTGCTCGAACAATCCCGTATTGCCCTGTTTGCCATCGACGAAGCGCATTGCGTGTCGCAATGGGGGCATGATTTCCGCCCGGAGTATCTGGGCCTGTCGGCGCTGCACGAGCGCTTTCCCGCCGTGCCGCGCATCGCGCTCACCGCCACGGCAGACACCGCGACGCGCGCCGAAATCCTCGTCAGGCTTGATTTGCACAGCGCGCGCGTGTTCGTTGCCAGCTTCGACCGTCCCAACATCCGCTACCGCATCAGCGAAAAGGCCGAGCCGCGTCGCCAGTTGCTGGATTTTCTGGGCGAGCACAAAGGCGAGGCGGGCATCGTCTATTGCAGCACGCGCAAAAAAGTCGAGGAGACCGCCGACGGACTCAAACAGTCCGGCTTCATCGCGCTGGCCTACCACGGCGGCATGGACAACGACACGCGCCGCCGCCATCAGGAAAAGTTCCTGCGCGACGACGGCGTGGTGATGGTCGCCACCCTCGCGTTCGGCATGGGTATCGACAAGCCCGACGTGCGCTTCGTTGCGCATCTCGACCTGCCGAAATCGATCGAAGGCTACTACCAGGAAACCGGCCGCGCCGGCCGCGACGGCGAGCCCGCCGAAGCCTGGATGGCGTGGGGCCTGCAGGACGTCGTCACTCAGCGCCGCTTCATCGACGAGGGCGACGCCGAAGACGCGCACAAGCGCAGCGGTCATGCCAAACTCGACGCACTGGTCGGCCTATGCGAGGCGGCAAGCTGCCGCCGCGTTGCACTGTTGAGCTATTTCGGCGAAGCCTCACAAGCCTGTGGCAACTGCGATGTCTGCATTAACCCGCCGACCCTGTGGGACGGCACCGAAGCCGCGCAAAAGCTGCTCTCCGCCGTCTACCGCACCGGCCAGCGCTTCGGTGCCGGTCACGTTCTCGACGTGCTGCTCGGCAAGACGACCGAAAAGGTCGAGAAATTCGGCCACGCCGCTTTGAGCGTGTTCGGCATCGGCGCCAGCCAAACCGACAAAGTCTGGCGTACCGTTTTGCGGCAACTGGTGATGCGCGGCCTGCTTGAAGTCGACCATACTGCCTACGGCGCGTTGAAGCTCACCGCCGCCGCGCGCCCCGTGTTGAAAGGCGAAGAAACCGTCATGTTGCGTGCGATCGAAGTGCGCGCCAAGCCTAATAAAGCCCAGCGCAGCAAGGCGCGCTTGGCCCCCAGTTCAGGCGCAGGCGTGCACGACGACGAAGATCCCTTGTTCCTTACCCTGCGCGCCTGGCGCCGCGCAACCGCCAACGAAAAAGGCGTCCCCGCCTACGTCATTCTTCACGACGCGACGCTACGCGAAATCGCCGCGCGCAAACCCGCGACGCTGGCTGAATTGGGCGAGATATCCGGGTTGGGGGTGAAAAAGCTGGAAGCGTATGGCGAGGGGGTTTTGGCGGTGGTGGCGGAGGGCTGATTTTTTAAATTGGCTTGAATACCATCAGTGCGTAAATGCCCAGCATGGCAATAAAGGCTGGATATCCAAGCCATTCCCAGTATCGAGCGTATTGCCAGTAGAGCGGCGGTAGTGTCGCGCTAGTTACCTGGGTCGCTGCGGCCATCTTCGCCATTTTGATTTGCAGCCAGACAACCGGGAGCCAACATGCGCCTGCCAGACCATAGAGCACGAGTGTCCACAGCAGCCAGCCCTGCGTTAGCGGATAGCCAGCCATCGAGACCATGAGAAATCCTGTCAAGGGTTGAATGATGACGGCGGGCGCGGTGAACCAGTAGTCCGCCTTGACGACTAGCCGTGAGACGGCAGCAATCGCCTGAATGTTCTGTGTACGGTGAATAAGGAACAAATAGAAGGCGCTGCCAAAGCCCGTTCCAACCAGCAGGACGCTGGACAGGATATGGACCCATTTCAGCAGCAAGTAGGTTGTCATGATGGTGTTCGCTCATATTTATGAAGCAGTCCAAGCAAAATGAGGATGGGCAGGTTTTTCAGAATGGGGCCAAAAGGGTGTAGCCAGAACTCGGGTAAGAAAATAGAAATGACCAAGGTGTAAACGATGATGAGCGCGGCCTGAAACTGCCATAGGGTTTTGCGGGGAGCGAACAGCGTTAATAACCCCAGGGCAATATCCATCGAGGCTGCCAGATACAGGGCGATGAGTGCTGTGTAACCATACAGCCCGACGTGCGCGAGAAGCATCAAACTGTCTGCTTGCGGATAAATGCCAAGTGACAAAATACCTGTGGCCAGCCAGACCGCGGCAAGAGCCAGACGCGCCGCCCGGTTGTCTGCGTTATCCATTTGAATGCGTTTGTGAAATGAATTGCCGGAAGCTCAGGGGGGGGCTACCGAGTAAAGCTGCGAATCCCGTGCTATCAGCGGTGTTGCCTGCTGCAAGCATGGATAACGTGTCGCTGCATAGAGGGCTTGATGGGATGGCATCGCCGATGCGCGCAGCCAATCGCATCAACCCAGCCGGCACACTGATATGCATCGCGGGGGCGTGTTTATATTGTTCTCGATAGCTGTCGAGCATCCCTCGCAAAGTTGTTGCTTCAGAACCAACGGCAGAGACAGTCAGGCTTTCTGCATTGGAATCGCCTAGCCAGCGCACCGCTGCGTCGCATATATCGTTGATGTGGACAGGTTGCAGGCGTTGCTGTCCGCCATATGGGGAAACATGGATTGGCATGCGTGACAGAAATTTGAACATCCGCGCACTTGCCCCGTCATGCCCATAAATCAGGGAGGGGCGAAAAACCATGCGTCGGATCGAGTCAGGCAAAGTGTCGAGGTGGGCTTCAGCGGCTAATCGCGTATTGAAATAGGGCGTGTTGATGCCACGGTCTACCCCAAGTGCTGAAAGCTGGATGATGCGCTCGACACCAGACTCGGCGCAGGCCGAGAAAAGTGCCTTGGGTGTATCGGTATGCAGTTGGCTCATGGGGTGATGTGGGTGGTCGCGCAACACGCCCACTGCATTGATCACAACCGAGATGCCATCCAGCCTGGGGAGCCAGATGCTTTTTTGCGTATCGGTTTGAAAATCCATCGCAATGTCATGTGTCTGGCTTGGGTTGCGACCACCCCTGAATATCGTATGACCCGCTTGGAACAGGGCTTGTGTTAAATGCCGCCCAACGAATCCGGTTGCTCCGCAAATAAGGATGTTCATACCGGCCTCCTTGTTTGCGGGGCAACCGTTTTCCAGACATTGCGTGCCACAAACATGACGGTCACGAACAGGCCGCCCAGGGTGAGGATAAGCGTAATCCTCACCACTTCTACCCAATCCTGAGTTGTGGTGGCGTTGCCAAAGATCAGCACGAGCATGAGCGATCCGCTGTAAGCGAGAATGTCTGCGCTGCGAAGCCAGAATTCGGCACCCGCATTGGATTGGCACAATTCGCTAATGACCTGCCGGGTGGTGTGGCGAAGATAGAGCATGGCGATGCTGACGACGGTAATGCAGAGGCCCAGCGTGGCGAAGAATAATGTGAGTTTCATGGTTATCTCCTAATAGTTAATTGATCGTGCAACGGCCATTGGCACAGGCGCGGCTGCGTTGGTTGGCCCGGCGTGCTGCCCGCTTGCTCCACAGGTTGAATAACTTATGAAGGCCCAGTGCGGATAGAAAATGCCGGTGCTTTACAACCCATGGGTAGGCGCGCTCTGCGAGCGGGCGGGTGAGTGGGTGACCCCACAGTTTCGCGATCGAAGCCATGCCGACTGCTCGATAAATCACTTCAAAGGCGGCCACGCCTTTAATCCATCGTCCATCGGCATCTTGTGCATGCAGACAGTTCATCATTTGGCCTTGGTTAATGCCTTCATGTTGAAATCGCGTGTCGTCAAACTCAGGCGAGGAACAGTCAATCAGTAACAGATGGTTGCTTGTGTCATGCAGTTTGATGTTCTGCATCTCGCTGTTGCACAAGGCGCATGAGGCATCGAAATAGATCGTGAGTGGGAATCGGGTTTCCATGTATTTTCCTTTGTTCAGTAATTTCAGTAAAGACAGAAATAATGGGGTAAAAAAACTCACCCCCCTTTTTGGGAGAGCAGAAGACTCTGGATCTTTGCACCCAATTTCATGACTTTCATTAACGTAGCCGGCTCTAGTTTGAGCATTTGCTCGCCCCAGGTCGAAAGGGATTCCATTAAGGCCAATGTTTCCTTGATGCGTTGCTGGGCTACCGCGTCTTCTTTGGATAACTCGGTGCTGGCAAGGCAGTCCTGTAACACGCCGATGGTCGGGTCGAACTCACGTTCCTTGCGCTCGCGCACCACGGTTCTGAACAGTTCCCACACATCACCAGACGTTGCGAAGTGATCACGGCGGTCCCCCATCATGTGAACAACGTGAATGAGGTTCCAATTCTGGAGTTCTTTCAGGCTCGTGCTCACATTGGAACGGGCGACTTCGAGCGTTTCGGCGATTTCATCGGCCGGCAAGGGTTTGCCAAACAGATAGAGCAGGGCGTGGATTTGGGACACCGTACGGTTGACCCCCCACTTGGACCCCATTTCACCCCAATGAAGGATGAAGCGCTGAGCGACTGGATTAAGTTTCATTAGATTAATATAGAATGTTCTGTAATTTCTGTCAAGACTGAAATTTAAGAATTATTGTTACCCCGAAGCTTGCAACCCAGGAGTCAATTTGCGACGGCATAAAGCTGGCTCTCCGGGGTGCTCTATGTAGTGCAAATACACAGCCTAATTCAAGCATTCAGCGCATTTCCCACCACTTCCGCCACATCTTTCGCCAAGCCCTCGACGGCGGCGATGCGCTCCAGTGCTGCGCGCGCATGCGCCTGGCGGCCTGCATCAAACTGCCGCCAGCGGTCGAAGCTGCGGGCGATGCGCGAGGCGACTTGCGGGTTCATCGCTTGCAAT
>JBKJIS010000295.1:0-35373 GCA_046598305.1 Thiobacillus sp. | reverse complement strand
ATCGCTATACCCCGATTTTGCTGTGGTCGCTGGGACACAGAAAAACCGTGGTGATCGGCGCCGCCTCGCTGTTCGTGCTGGCTATTGGGCTTTTTCCTTTCCTGGGTAAGGAATTCATGCCGACTTTGCAGGAAGGCAGCTTCATCTTCAGGGTGGTGAGCATTCCATCAACCTCTCTGGAACAGACCCTCACTGTCTCCAAGCAGGCCGAAAAGCTGCTGCTGGCATTTCCTCAGGCCAAAACGGCGCTGTCGCTCATCGGACGTGCGGAGGGTGGGGATGAAGCCATGGACGTGAGTAAGTTCGAGGTTTTCGTGGCGCTGAAGCCACAAGATGAATGGCCGCAGCGCATGGGTTACGCCGAACTGAGCCGGCAAATGCAGGAACGCCTGGAACAGGAGATTCCGACCGCCGTGATCGGGGCCACCCAGCCCATCCAGATGCGGGTGGAGGAGTTGATTTCCGGGGTCAAGGAAACCCTGGCGGTGAAGGTGTACGGGAATGACCTCGACACCCTGGAACGGCTCTCCGAAAACATCCGGGCGGTTCTGGCAACCGTGCCGGGGGTGCATGACCTGTCCCTGGAGGCCAACAAGGGCAAGCCGCAGATCGTCATCAAGGTGAACCGCGAAGCGGCGGCGCGCCTGGGGCTCAACGCCGACGACATTCTGGAGGTGGTGCAAGCGGGCATCGGCGGCAAAGCCGTCTCCACCTTGATAGCCGGAGTCAAGCGCTTCGACATCCAGGTGTGGCTCGCGCCCGAATTCCGCAGCAGCCTGGAAGCCATCCACAACCTCCCGATCCGCACTCCGAGCGGCGCGCTGGTGCCGCTATCCGTCGTTGCGACGGTGGAACTGGACGAGGGCTACACCTTTATCCGGCGCGAGCAACTGCAACGTTATGCCGTGATCCAGATGGATGTGGAAGGCCGCGACGTGGACGGCTTTGTGAAAGAGGCGGGGGAGAAAATCAAACAAGAGGTGAAACTGCCCACCGGCTACTGGATCGAATGGGGCGGTTCCTTCGAGAATCAGCAGCGCGCCATGGCCAAGCTCGCCGTGATCGTGCCGCTCACCATCGGGCTGATTTTCATCCTGCTCTATACCGCGTTTAACTCAGTGAAATACGCCACGCTGATCATCGCCAATGTGCCCTTCGCGGCCATCGGCGGCATCCTGGCCCTGTTCGTCAGCGGCCAGTATCTGTCGGTGCCGGCGGCGGTGGGCTTCATCGCTGTGTTCGGGGTGGCGATGCTCAACGGCATCGTACTGATCTCGTGCCTGAACGGTTTGCGCCAGCAAGGCATCGGAGTGCGCGAGGCCGTGGTGCAGGGCGCGATCTTGCGTCTGCGCCCGGTGCTGATGACGGCGCTGGTGGAGATTCTGGGCCTGCTCCCCTTCCTGTTGTCCACCGGCGTGGGCGCCGAGGTCATGCGGCCGCTAGCGACGGTGGTGGTGGGGGGGCTGTTCACCGCAACCGCGTTGACCCTGCTGCTGTTGCCGCTGATGTATGAATGGGTTGAGACCCGCCGCGAACGCAAACAAGCGGAGTAATCCAGAAGCGTGCGGCCTGCAACGGGCCGCACGCAATCACCAATCAGGAGCATCCGCATGAAAGAAATCAAGGCTTATATCCATGACTACCGCATCGCCGACGTGATTCGCGCCCTGAAGGAGTCGGGGCAGTGCAATGCGAATGCGGGCGCCGGCTGCCGCAACCTCACCGTCATCCCGGTGCAAAGCCTGCTGAAAGCATTGGACGCCAGGGAGCAACACTATTCGGTCGAACTGGCCGAGGAGGTCATCAACGAATCGAAGCTGGAACTAATTTGCGAGGATCACCAAGTGGATGAGTTGCTCGGGATCATCGAGCGCGCGGCCCGCACCGGTCAAACCGAAGCGGGATGGATTTACGTCAGCGACATCATCCAGGCAGTTCAGGTTGCAGGACGTCCATGACATCCATTGGCCCATCTATATCAATCAATCAGGAAAGGAGTAAATCATGGGACTCTTTGAACGGATACTGGGAAATTTGATGGGCGGTAGACTCGGAGGACTGGGCTGCAGCAAGCAACCGTTAGCGGTAATTTTAAAATTGGTCAAGCGTATTGCAGGGCCGGTTGTTTCCGCTTAGGGATTGCAATAAACCGCATAGTTGCATTATTATGCAACTATGCATATCGTAAACATTCAACCTCAAGACATATTCCAGGCGCTGGCCGACCCTACGCGGATACGCATTATGCATTTGCTCACCATGACGGGCGAAGAAGCCTGCCTGTGCGAGTTGGTAGATAGCCTGCTGGAACCGCAGTACAAGCTTTCCCGTCATCTCAAAATTCTCCGGCAAGCCGGATTGTTGACGGCGGAGAAAGAAGGGCGCTGGGTTTACCACCGATTGGTGCAGGGGATTCGGTATCTGGAGCCCCTTTACCAAATGCTGGAAGCCTTGCCAGATAGCGACGGTGTATTCGCCGCAGATCAGGCGCGCTTCCGCGAGCGCATGTGCCTGCGTGAAGGCGGCCGCTGCCGTGTCGGCATTCAAAATCCGGAATTAGCCGTGGGGGCTGAGTAATGGTTTGCCCTAACTGCGCCATGCAAGGCGTTCAGATACCTTCCCTTGCGCTTTCCACAGTGGTGGTAGCCATCAATCCACCCCCATCAGGAGTTGGATATGTCTGATTGTGGCTGCGAACTTGAGGAAACCAATTCTCTGGAACGAAAAACGTTAGTGATCTTACTGGTCATCAACGCGACCATGTTCATGGTAGGGATCGTTGCAGGATGGCTAGGTGATTCGACGGCGTTGATCGCCGATTCTCTCGATATGCTCGCCGACGCACTCGTCTACGGCATCGGGCTCTATGCTGTTGGAAAGGCGCTCGTCTTGAAGGCTAACGCCGCCTTTCTGAGTGGCGTGCTTCAGATTGGCCTGGGGCTAGGCGTGCTGCTCGAAGTGGCGCGTCGTTTTATCGTTGGGAGTGAACCCGTTAGCGAGTTAATGATTGGCGTTGGTCTTGCTGCCCTCGTGGCCAATGTCACGTGTCTTTACCTTATTTCCAAACATCGTCACGGTGACGTCAACATGCGTGCCGCCTGGATATTCTCAAGCAACGATGTTATTGCAAACAGCAGTGTCATCTTGTCTGGCATCCTGGTTTTTCTGACCAACAGCCGAATCCCCGATTTGGTGATCGCCTTCATTATTTCATGCGTGGTAGTGCGCGGCGGTTTTGTCATCATCCGCGAGGCAAATGAAGTTAGAAAAAAGGCTGTTGATGCCTAACGAGCTCAAGCCATCCGAACAAAAAACGCCGACGGCTTAGCTTAGGCGGTCGGCGCACTTGTCGTCGGTGCGGTGAGCGGTTATTTCACGCTGCCCATCGCGGTGATTGCGAGCGGGTTGCGGATGCTCAAGACATAACAAACCTAAACCTTAACGAAGGAGTAGCAATATGAATACCAAGTACGGTTTTGGCAAGACAGTAGAGTCTTCTTTCGATGCCGCGGTTGAAAAGGTGACGCAGGAGCTGCAAAAGGAAGGATTCGGGACACTCACGGACATCGAGGTGGCGGACACCCTGAAAAAGAAACTCAACCAGGACATGCCTCCCTACAGAATCCTGGGCGCGTGCAACCCGCCCCTGGCGCACCGTGCGCTGGAAGCGGAGCCGTCGATCGGGTTGCTGTTGCCGTGCAACGTGGTGGTACGGCAGGATGAGGGAGGCAAGGTGCACGTGGAATTCATGGATCCGAATGCGGTGCTGGATCTCGTGAACAAGCCAGAAATCAGTCAGTTGGCCAGTGAGGTTCGGCAAAAGTTGGAAAGGGTGATGGAAGCACTGGTTATTGCAGCCCCGGATGCCAGGCAAGCTTCGGAAGACCCTGTAAATCAGATGCAAGAACGCATGCATAAGATGCAGGCGCAAATGGACAAAATTTATCAGACTGAGGATACCGAGGAACGCCAAAAATTGATGCGGGAACACATGGGCGAAATACGTGAAAACATGAAAATGATGCAAGGTATGACAGGCGGCGAGAAAAACCCACATGGCAAATGCAACTGTTGCGGCCGTTAAGGAAAGTGAGAAGTATTATGGATATCAAATTGGTCACCACAAAAACTTGCATGCATTCACATTCCATTGAACTGGTGTTACGCGATCTTGGTTTGGGGTATGAGCTTATTTACGCAGAAGAACGCCCGGAAATTGTAAGCCAGTTTGGTATTCGTCACGCCTCTGTGCTGATCATCGACGAGCAGAAGGTGATCGACGTTGAGGGGTTGACGGAAGGCCAGATCAAGACGGCTCTATCCCTGGAATAAGAAAGTTGTGTGCAAATCGTCGAGTACCTGTCCCCACGTCCCAGACGGGCGCGGACTTCATGGAAACGCAGTTTTTTCAACCAATTAAGGAGCATGTATGGAATATGGCATGGGTATGGGGTGGGGGTGGCTGGGAATGATTTTGTTCTGGCTAATTCCAATTCTGCTGGTGTTAGTAGCAATCAAATACCTGTTTCCCGGCGCATCCCGGCTGAACGCCGGGTCTCTTGATGACAGGAATAAGGCGCTAGAGGTTCTGGAAGAACGGTATGCTCGGGGAGAAATTGATCGCGAAGCATTCCTGAAAATGCGCGATGACTTGAAGCGGAGCTAAGTGCCCATGTTCGCGTGGGCGTTCCTCGCCCAAATGGGTGAGATATGGATTTTTTTGTTGGCACACGCCTGTCGCGGTCATGCAGAATACGGGAAGGGCTGGGCAAACTGGCAAATCGCTATAGCCGGTGCCTGAATTTTCGAACGCGGTTGCGCGCTCGTCAAACTGAAGTTAAAGTTACGGCCTATGAAACGACTGTTTTTCATTATCTTGTTGGCAGTGCTTCCGCTCCAGATGTCCTGGGCAGCGGTAGCGAGCTATTGTCAGCACGAGGAAGGACAGGCGGCGCAACACTTCGGTCACCACGCTCACAAGCATCAGGCCTCATCTGATACTCCCGATGACAAGAGCAACCCAGCAAAGGTGCACAACGACTGTGGTTTTTGCCATTTGTCTTGCATAAAGGCCGTGTTGGAGCTACCTTCGCAGGTAATGTTTTCCCAAGGCTCTGGCTATATCGAGCCCCATCCTTTCATCTATTCTTCCCATATCCCCAACGGCCCCGAGCGGCCTGACCTGCGTTCCGCTTCGTAACTCGGCGGGACGATATTGTTTTTTTCCATGTCGCTCTTAGCGACATTCTGACGTCTCGCCGAATTCCTCCCCGTTTCATTTTTGGAGAATTCGATGCGCAGGCTTTTCTTGCCGCTGGGGTTGGCGGCGTTGTTTTTCAATCCAACTTTTGCACAAACTTTCGATGCCGGACGCAGTGCGCTCTACGACTCAACAGGCGCTCGTACCAGCCGCATAACGGAACCCGCCGCGCCGCTCACGCTGAAGTCGGCACTGGATCTTGCCCTAGGCGCCAATGCGGAGTTGTCGGCCGCAGGGCGCGAACTGGAGGCGGTAGCCGCTACGATCATTCAGGCGCAAGTACGTCCGAACCCGGGTATTTCGGCCTCTATCGAGGACACACGACGTGCGACGCGCACCACCACGCTGCAGCTAAACCAGCCCATCGAGCTCGGCGGCAAACGCGCCGCCCGCATCGAAGTCGCCGAGCGCGGACGCGATGCCGCGTCCGCCGAACGCGACGCCAAGTGGGCTGACATCCGTGCCGCTGTGATGACGGCATTTTTCGACGTGCTGGTATCACAAGAGCGCCAGCGTCTCACCCTGTCATCCGTCGATCTCGCGCAGCGCGCAACCACTGCCGCCTCGCGGCGGGTCGCTGCCGGCAAGGTGTCCCCGGTCGAAGAGACCAAGGCGCGTGTGGCCGAGGCCGGTGCGCGGGTGGAGTTGACCCAAGCCCGCAGCGAGTTGGCCACTGCACGCAAGCGTCTCGCTGCCACTTGGGGCAATCCGATGCCCCGCTTCGAGCGCGCGGAAGGCCAGGTTGAAACCCTGCCATCCCTGCCAGCACTTACGGACCTGATCACTCGTCTGGCGAATGCGCCCAGTCTTTTGCGGGCCCGGATCGAAATCGACCGCCGCCAGGCCCTTGCCGACGTGGAACGCAGCCGCCGCGTTCCCGATGTGACCGTCAGCCTCGGCGCCAAACGCAACGAAGAACTGGGCCTCAATCAGGCGATTCTCGGCCTATCGCTCCCGATTCCGGTGTTCGACCGCAACCAGGGCAATCTGCTGGAAGCGCTGCGCCGCACCGACAAGGCGCGGGACGAACTGACCGCCACCGAGGTGCGTCTGGGCGTCGAACTGGCGCAGGCCCACGAGCGCCTGAATGCGGCGCGACAGGAGGCCGAGTTGCTGCAGAAGGACATTCTGCCGGGCGCGCAAAGCGCCTACGATGCCGCAACTAAAGGCTTCGAGCTGGGCAAATTCAACTTCCTCGACGTGCTGGATGCCCAGCGCACCCTGTTCCAAGCCAAATCCCAATATTTGCGCGCCTTGTCCGAAGCGCATCGTGCCGCCGCCGAGATCGAACGCGTGCTCGGCGATGCAGCGCCCATAACGCACGCCACCAAGCCGTAGGAGCCCAACATGAAAATCAATATGAACAAGAAACAAACCATCGCTATTGCCGCGATTGTCGCCGTCGGCGTGCTGCTGGGCGGTCTCATTCTCGGCACGAACAAATCCACGCCGGAAAGTGACGGGCAGGGGCATGACAGCCACGCGGAAGCAAAAGGTCATGCCGATACCGAGCATCACGGCAGCAAAGCCGGCGACGACCATGACCATTCCAAAGACCATGCGGACACGGAACACCACGAAGCAGTTCAGACCAAGGGTCCCCACGGCGGCAAGCTGTTCGTCAAGGGCGACTTCGGGCTGGAAATCCTGCTCGCGGAAGACGGCGGTGAACCGCGTTTCCGCGTTTACCTGTTCAATAAGGACAAGGCGCTGCCGCCAAACGCCGCCAAGGTGTCGGTGACGATGACACGGCCGGATGGCGAGAAGCAGGAAATCAGCTTTGCGCCGGAAAAAGATTTCCTGAAGAGCGCCACGCCGATCGAGGAGCCGCATGTATTCGAGGCGGCAGTGCTTGCTCAGGTCGGTAACCAGTCGTTCCGATTCACGTTTTCTCAGGAGGAAGGGAAGATCGAGTTGACCGATACGCAGATCAAGACGGCGGGTGTGACGATCCAGACCGCGGGTGCTGCCCGTATCAAAAGCGCGATGACCCTGCCCGGCGAAATCCGCTTCAACGAGGACAGGACAGCGCACGTGGTGCCGAGGCTGGCAGGCGTGGTCGAGGTCATATACGCGAACCTCGGGCAACAGGTCAAGAAGGGCCAGGTACTCGCCGTGATCGCGAGCACAAGCCTTTCCGAGCAGCGCAGTGAACTGCTTTCCGCCCGGGAACGCCTGACGCTGGCCAGGACGACGTTCGAACGTGAGAAGAAGCTCTGGGAAGAGAAGATCTCGGCGACGCAGGATTACCTGCAAGCCCAGCAGACGATGCGCGAGGCGGAAATCGCGGTGCGAAACGCCCAACAGAAATTGATGGCGCTAGGCGCAAGTCCAAGCGTATCGGGCGGCTCCGCTGCGCTCAACCGCCATGAGATTCGCGCGCCATTCGACGGCATGGTGGTCGAAAAGCATATCGCTCTGGGTGAAGCGGTCAAGGAAGATGCGAGCATCTTCACCCTTTCCGATCTGTCGACCGTGTGGGCCGAGATCATCGTGCCAGCGAAAGACCTCAATGTGATCCGGGTCGGCGAGAAGGTCACGATCAGGGCCACGGCGTTCGATTCCACGGCATCCGGCACCATTTCCTATATCAGTGCGCTGGTGGGCGAACAAACGCGTACCGCGAAGGCGCGCGTGACGCTGGCGAATCCGCAAATGGCATGGCGCCCGGGGCTGTTCATCAATGTCGAGATCGTTTCCAGCGAAGCCGACGTAGCGGTCGCCGTATCGTTCGACGCTGTCCAGAATATCAACGACAAACCCACGATTTTTGCCCGCGTGCCGGGGGGCTTTATCGCCCAGCCGGTCACCACCGGCCGTTCCGACGGCAAGGTGGTTGAGATCGTGAAAGGGCTCAAGCCCGGAACCCAATATGCCGCCGCCGGCAGCTTCGTCATCAAGTCGGAGCTGGGCAAAGGCAGCGCCGAACATTCGCATTGATACAGAGGAGCTCACATCATGTTTGAACGCATTATTCGCTTATCTATCGAGCACCGATGGCTGGTTCTTCTGGCCGTGCTCGGCATGGCGGCGGTCGGCGTCTACAGTTACAAGATGCTGCCGATCGACGCGGTTCCGGATATCACCAATGTCCAGGTGCAGATCAATACGTCGGCGCCCGGCTATTCGCCGCTGGAGACCGAGCAGCGCATCACCTATCCGATCGAGACTGTGATGTCGGGTCTGCCCCATCTGGAGCAAACCCGGTCGTTGTCGCGTTACGGCCTGTCGCAGGTGACGGTGATCTTCAAGGACGGCACCGACATATATTTTGCCCGCCAACTGGTCAATCAGCGCATCCAGGAAGCCAGGGATAAACTGCCCCCCGGAGTCACACCGGCGATGGGGCCGATCTCGACCGGCCTGGGGGAAATTTACCTGTGGACCGTCGAAGCCAGGGAAGGTGCAAAAAAGCCGGATGGCGCATCCTATACGCCAACCGATCTGCGCGAGATTCAGGATTGGATCATCAAGCCGCAGTTGCGCAACGTGCCGGGTGTGACCGAGATCAATTCCATCGGCGGCTTCGCCAAGCAATATCAGGTCGCGCCGATCCCGGAGAAACTCGCTTCCTACGGCCTGACCTTGCAAGATATCGTCACGGCCCTGGATCGCAACAACAACAACGTCGGCGCCGGTTACATCGAGAAACGCGGCGAGCAGTATCTGATCCGTGCGCCGGGCCAAGTGCGCTCGATCGAGGATATCAGTAATATCATTCTCGGCAATGTGCAGGGCGTGCCGATCCGCATTCGCGATGTGGGCGAGGTCGAGATCGGCCGTGAACTGCGCACCGGCGCTGCGACCGAGAACGGGCGCGAGGTCGTGCTGGGCACGGTGTTCATGCTGATCGGCCAGAACAGCCGCACCGTCTCGCAGGCGGTCGACAAAAAGATGGAGGAAATTAACCGCACGCTGCCCGAAGGTGTGCAGGCAATCACCGTCTACGATCGCACGGTGCTGGTCGACAAGGCCATCAACACGGTCAAGAAGAACCTGACCGAGGGCGCGATTCTCGTGATCGTGATTCTGTTCCTGTTCCTCGGCAACATCCGCGCGGCCATCATCACGGCGATGGTGATTCCACTATCGATGCTGTTCACCTTCACCGGAATGGTGACCTACAAAGTCAGCGCGAACCTGATGAGCCTGGGCGCGCTCGACTTCGGGATTATCATCGACGGCGCGGTGGTGATCGTGGAGAACTGCGTGCGGCGGCTCGCCCATGCGCAAGCCGTGGCGGGCCGGGCGTTGACGCGCAAGGAGCGCTTTCACGAAGTGTTTGCCGCCTCGAAAGAAGCGCGTCGGCCGCTTATATTCGGCCAGATCATCATCATGGTGGTGTATTTGCCGATCTTCGCCCTGAGCGGCGTGGAAGGAAAGATGTTCCACCCGATGGCTTTCACTGTCGTGATTGCCCTGGTGGGCGCGATGATTCTCTCGGTCACATTTGTCCCTGCGGCGGTGGCGCTCTTTATTGGCGACAAAGTGGCCGAGAAAGAAAACTTCCTGATGCGGACGGCCAAGCGCTTTTATGCGCCGGCCCTGGATTGGGTAATGGTCAACAAGCTCGTGGTGCTGACGTTTGCAGCCGTCGCGGTGATCCTGTCCGGCCTGCTGGCCACGCGCATGGGCAGTGAATTCGTGCCGAGCCTGAACGAGGGCGACTTCGCGATCCAGACGCTGCGCATCCCGGGCACCAGTTTGTCGCAGTCGGTCGCCATGCAGCAGCAGATCGAGCGTTCGCTCAAACAGCAGTTCCCGGAAATCGAGCGGGTGTTTGCGCGGACGGGTACCGCCGAGATCGCCTCCGACCCGATGCCGCCCAACATTTCAGATGGCTACATCATGCTCAAGCCGCAGGAGCAGTGGCCTGAACCGAAGAAATCGCGGGACGAATTGCTGGCCGCGGTGCAGGCGGCAGCGGGCAAACTTCCGGGCAACAATTACGAATTCTCCCAGCCGATCCAGTTGCGCTTCAACGAGCTGATCTCGGGCGTGCGCAGCGACGTCGCAGTCAAGGTGTTCGGCGACGACATGGACGTGCTGAATGACACGGCGGCTAAAATCGCCGCCGTGATGGGCAAGATTCCCGGCGCGTCCGAAGTCAAAGTGGAGCAGACCACGGGCTTGCCCATGCTGACCGTCAACATTGACCGCGACAAGACCTCGCGCTATGGCTTGAATGTTGGCGACGTACAAGATGCGGTGGCCATCGCGATCGGCGGGAAGGAGGCCGGCACCCTGTTCCAGGGTGACCGCCGCTTCGACATCATAGTGCGCCTGCCGGAGAACCTGCGCAGCGATCTGGAAGCGCTCAAGCGTCTACCGATCCCGTTACCGCGAGCGCAAGGCGGCGACGGCCAGGCGACGTATATTCCGCTCGCCGAAGTCGCGAGTCTGGAGCTGGCTCCAGGGCCCAATCAGATCAGCCGTGAGGACGGCAAGCGCCGCATCGTCGTGAGTTCCAACGTGCGCGGCCGCGACATCGGTTCGTTCGTTGCCGAGGCTGAGCAACGGCTGCAGCAGGTAAAGATTCCGGCGGGATACTGGACAGCCTGGGGCGGCACCTTCGAGCAGCTGCAGTCGGCCACGCAGCGCCTGAAGATCGTCGTGCCGGTGGCGTTGCTGCTGGTCTTTACGCTGCTATTCGTGATGTTCGGCAACGTCAAGGATGGTCTGCTGGTCTTTAGCGGCATTCCCTTCGCGCTGACGGGCGGTTTGGTAGCGCTATGGCTGCGCGATATTCCGTTGTCGATCTCGGCAGCGGTTGGCTTTATCGCGCTCTCGGGTGTGGCGGTGCTCAATGGTCTGGTGATGATTTCCTTCATCCGCAGCCTGCGCGAAGAAGGCATGTCGCTGGATAAGGCGATTCGCGAGGGGGCGCTGACGCGCCTGCGGCCGGTGTTGATGACAGCGCTGGTGGCGTCGTTTGGCTTCGTGCCGATGGCGATTGCCATTGGCACCGGAGCCGAGGTACAGCGTCCCCTGGCCACGGTCGTGATCGGCGGCATCCTGTCTTCAACGCTGCTTACTTTGCTGGTGTTACCGATTCTTTACCGGCTCACCCATCGCCAAGACGAGCAAGACAAACACGTTGAGTGATTGAAGCGTATGGATATCGGAACTGAACTTCTTTATGCCTCGCGCATGCTCCTCGCTGCGCTGATTGGAGCCTTGATCGGCTGGGAAAGAGAGCGCCATGCGAGCGATGCCGGTATTCGTACCTATATGTCGATCGCTATAGGGGCGTGTGCATTCAGTCTTGTCTCTATCCATTCGGGCTCTAATACCACCGCCATCGCAGCGCAAATCGTCAGCGGCATCGGTTTTATTGGCGCAGGGGTTATTTTTCGGGATAAGGGCAGTGTAGGCGGCCTCACAACGGCGGCAACGCTTTGGGCGACAGCCGCAGTCGGCATGGCGAGCGCCTTCGGGATGTACCTCTTGGCGACGCTCACTGGAGGGCTGATTTTAGGCACCTTGGCCCTCCACCACCTGCCGGGCTGGAAGAGTCTTAGCAAAAAAAATGGCGACGCGAATCATCGAGATTGATGGTGTCTTCGTTTAGCCGAAAGATATCATTTTTAAATCAACGCAAAGAAATAAATCATGGGAATACTGGATCGACTATTGGGCAATTTGATGGGAGGAGGTTTGGGTGGCCACGCTGGCGGTTATCAGGGCGGGGGTCATCACGGCGGCTCCAAACATGGCGGCGATGGTGGCTACCAGGGATATCCGCAGGGCGGCAATCCCGGCGGGCCAAGTGGCAATAATCCTGGCAATCCCTGCCCTAAATGCGGCAGCGCCAATGCAATCGACGCGCGCTTCTGCCAGCAATGCGGCACCCCTGTGTCGCCCGGTAAATGTTCGGGCTGCGGCGCGGCAGTCCAGGCAGGTACCAAGTTTTGCGCTCAGTGCGGCAAGCCTCAGCAGTAACGCACATTCGCTTTATTTTCGTATGACTTTAGGAAGGACCAAAAATGATCAAGCACGACATTACCCTGCTTACCACCCGCACTTGCCACTGCATCAATATCGAACAGGCGTTGCAGGATTTAGAAATTGTCTATGAGCGCTGCTACGTAGAAGATCATCCGGAACTGATGGAGCGCTACAAAATACGTCATTGTCCTGTGCTGATTATCGATCAAGCGCGCGTCATCCCCGTGGATGGCCTGACGGAGGGCCAACTCAGAGACTTGCTGAATCTGGGTAAGCAGTCCGGCGAGGCGCAGCAGTAACCCATCAGGTTTGCAGCAGAACGGCGAACCCGGCAGTAACGTCGCCGGCGCATCGTTGTAAATCGATTGTCACCAAAAGGAACACCATGGCCGATACCCATAATCACGACACCCCCGAAGACGGTAAACCCGGGTGGATCACGGAGCATCGCGAGCTTCTTTTAAGCGGCCTCGCAGGGCTGTTATTACTGGCTGGCTGGCTGGCGGGTCGCGCCGACGCGCCGCGTGCATTTTGGCTCGGTCTATTGCTGGCTTCGTATGCGGCAGGCGGTTTTTATACGGTGCAAGTAGCCTGGGAGGGGATACGCAAGCGACGCTTCGACATTGACAGCCTGATGATCGTCGCCGCCGGTGGCGCGGCAGCGCTGGGAGCGTGGGCGGAAGGCGCGCTGTTGCTGTTCCTGTTCAGTCTAGGCCATGCGCTGGAACACATGGCGATGGAGCGGGCGCGCAAAGCGATCGAGGCGCTGGCTGAACTCGCGCCAAAGACCGCCATCGTGCAGCGCGACGGCAAGGAGATCGAAGTTGCCGTCGAAGCCTTGCAGCGCGGCGACCGGGTGATCGTCAAGCCGGGTCAACGCCTGCCCGCCGACGGGCAGGTGGCGTCGGGCAACTCGGCGGTAGACCAGGCGCCGGTCACCGGTGAATCGATGCCGGTAGAGAAGCAAACCGGCGACAAGGTATTCGCGGGAACGATCAATGGTGAAGGGGCGCTGGTGGTCGAGGTCACCAAGCTGGCGAGCGAGAGCACGCTGGCGCGCATGGTGAAAATGGTAGCCGAAGCGCAGGAGCAGATTTCTCCCACCCAGCGGTTTACGGACCGCTTTGAGAAAATCTTTGTGCCGGTGGTGTTGATTGGTGCGGTGCTGCTGATCGCAGTGCCGCCGCTGCTGGGTTACCCGTTCGCCGAATCTTTTTACCGCGCGATGGCGGTGCTGGTGGCGGCCTCGCCCTGCGCGCTGGCTATCGCCACCCCGTCGGCGGTGTTGTCCGGCATCGCGCGCGCCGCGCGTGGCGGCGTGCTGATCAAGGGGGGTGCGCACCTCGAAAATCTGGGCGTACTCACCGCCATCGCGTTCGACAAGACCGGCACCTTGACCATCGGCAAGCCCAAGGTGACCGACGTCGTCGCAATCAGCGGCGACGAGGCGCAGCTGCTGACCCTCGCCGCCGCGGTGGAAAGCCGCAGCGCCCACCCGCTTGCGCAGGCAGTGGTGACCGAGGCACAGGGCCGTGGATTGACTTGGGCCGAGGCCGGAGAGGT
This sequence comes from Thiobacillus sp., assembly GCA_046598305.1. Lineage (GTDB taxonomy): Bacteria > Pseudomonadota > Gammaproteobacteria > Burkholderiales > Thiobacillaceae > Thiobacillus. Next base: position 21,602 of record JBKJIS010000295.1, on the reverse strand, counting down.
CGAAGCGGTAAGCGGCAAAGGCGTGCGCGCAGACTATTCGGGACAAAAAATTGCTATTGGTAACGTCAAGATGTTTGACGGCACAACCATCCCTGAGGCAGTGCAGCAGCACGTATCGCGGCTGCAGGCGGAAGGCAAAAGCATCATGCTGATCCAGTCAAACGGGCAGTTTCTCGGGGTGCTGGCGTTGGCGGATATCCCGCGTGAGGCCATGAAGCAGGTGCTGGAACGACTGCATCAACTCGGTATCAAAAAAACCATCATGCTCACCGGCGACAACGAAGGCGTCGCCCGCGCCATCGCCACCGCGGTCGGGCTGGACGAAGTGAAAGCGGGACTGCTGCCGGAAGACAAGGTCAAGGCGATGGAAGAACTCGGCCAGCGTTACGGCCAGGTGGCGATGGTCGGCGACGGCGTCAACGATGCCCCGGCGATGGCGCGCGCGAGCGTGGGCATTGCGATGGGCGGCGCCGGCACCGACGTGGCGCTCGAAACCGCGGACGTGGCATTGATGGCAGACGATCTCTCCAAGCTGCCGTTCGCCGTGGCCCTGAGCCGCGCATCGAGACGCATCATCCGCCAGAATTTGTATGTCTCGCTGGGCGTGGTGGCGTTGCTGATTCCCGCCACCTTGTTTGGCTGGGCCGGCATCGGCTTGGCGGTGCTGGTGCACGAAGGGTCGACAGTTGTCGTTGTGATAAATGCCTTGCGCCTGCTGGCGTACAAAGAAAAAGCGATATAACGGCTCTGGGGAGAGCGTGCATCGCTTAACAGGCTGCTGCAAAACTACTGCGTTCAACTCGGCGAAATACGCCGCGCTGACCATCGCCAACGTGCCCTTCGCCGCCATCGGCGGCATCCTGTTCCTGTTCGTCAGCGGCCAGTACCTGTCGGTGCCCGCGGCGGCGGGCTTCATCGCCGTGTTTGGGGTGGCGATGCTGAACGGCATCGGGGTGCGCGAGGCCGTGGTGCAGGGCGCGAACTTGCGTCTGCGCCCGGTGCTGATTTATGAATGGGTGGAGACCCGCAGCGAGCGCAAACAAGCGAAGTAATCCAGAAGCGTGCGGCCTGCACGGGCCGCACGCAATCGCCAAACAGGAGCATCCGTATGAAAGAAATCAAGGCTTATATCCATGACTACCGCATCGCCGACGTGATTCGCGCCCTGAAGGAATCGGGGCAATGCGAATGCGGGCGCCGGCTGCCGCAACCTCACCGTCATCCCGCTGCAAAGCCTGCTGAAAGCATTGGACGCCAGGGAGCAACACTATTCGGTCGAACTGGCCGAGGAGGTCATCAACGAATCCAGATTGGAGTTGATCTGCGACGACCATCAGGTGGACATTATCGAGCGCGCCGCCCGCACAGGCCAAACCGAAGCGGGATGGATTTACGGCAGCGATCATCCAGGCGGTTAAGGTTGCAGGGCAGCCATGACATCCATTGGCCCATCTATTTCAATCAGGACAGGAATTATCCGGGCGTTCTGAACTCTCATTCCGAGGTTCCTCGCGATACCTATTCCTTGCTGAAACAAGGGGCACACGTTGCTCCAACCGCCAGACGGGATTAAAATGACGCACTTTTCGCGTTAATTTTGCGGCTTGCCTCTGGGCAGGCCGCTGTTGCCTGAGCACACAGAACTATGGAACGACAACGCCAGCTGGACGGAACGCTTTATTCCCCCGATTTTGAGCAGGATAGCTGCGGCTTTGGCCTGATTGCGCAGATGGACAATCAGCCCAGCCACACGCTGGTGCAGAACGCAATCAGCTCGCTGGCGTGCATGACACACCGCGGCGCGATTGCGGCGGACGGTTTGTCGGGCGACGGGTGTGGCCTCTTGTTCAAGAAGCCGGATGCGTTCCTGCGCGCAGTAGCGACCGAAGCCGGCTTTGCGCTGGGTGAATTGTATGCTGCGGGCTTATTGTTCTTGTCACGCGACGACACCCCGCAAGCCCATGCGCGTACCACGCTGAAGACCGAACTCGAAGCGCAAGGCCTCGTGGTTGCCGGATTCCGCCGGGTGCCAACCAATTCCACGGTGTGTGGCGAATCGGCTATGGAATCGCTGCCGCATATCGAGCAAATATTCATTAATGCCCCCGCCGGCTTGAGCGAGGACGATTTCGAACGCACGCTCTATATCGCCCGCCGCCGCGCCGAAAAAGCGCTGGAAACCACGGACCCGGTGTTCTACCTGCCGACGCTGTCGTGCCGCGTCATCAGCTACAAGGGCCTGGTGATGCCGGACAACCTGCCGGTGTTCTACCCCGACCTCAACGACGAACGTTTTGCGTCGAGTCTGGTCGTGTTCCATCAGCGCTTCTCCACCAATACCTGGCCGCAGTGGCGGCTGGCGCAGCCGTTCCGCTATCTGGCGCACAACGGCGAGATCAACACGGTGCAGGGCAATCGCAACTGGAGCCGCGCCCGCGAGCAGAAGTTCGAGACCCCGCTGATCCCGAACATGGACGACATCCGTCCCATCGTCGGCACCAAGGGGTCGGATTCGATGAGCCTCGACAACATGGTCGAAGGTCTGGTGATGGGCGGCGCGGGCCTGTTCCGTGCGCTACGACTGGTGATTCCGCCGGCCTGGCAGAACGTCGAGTCAATGGATCCCGACATTCGCGCTTTTTACGAATATAACTCGATGCACATGGAGCCGTGGGACGGCCCCGCCGGAATTGTTTTAACGGATGGCCGTTATGCGGCGTGCACACTGGACCGCAACGGCCTGCGCCCAGCGCGCTGGGTGCTGACCAAGGACCGCATCCTCACCATCGCCTCCGAAGTGGGCGTGTGGCCGATCGACCCGGCAAACGTCGAGCGCAAGGGCCGCGTCAAGCCCGGCCAGATGATCGCGGCCGATCTTGAAACCGGCCGCCTGCTATTGTCGGAAGACATCGACAATGAACTGAAAGGTCGCCAGCCTTATCGCGCGTGGCTCAAGGCCAACGCGGTCAAATTCGATCTGTCGATCAATCAGGACGCCGACATGGCGGTGATGGATGCGGCCAGCCTGCTGACGCACCAGAAACTGTTTGGCGTCAGCTTCGAGGAGCGCGACCAGATCATTCGCGTGCTGGCCGAAAACGCCGCGGAAGCCATCGGTTCGATGGGCGACGACACGCCGATGGCCGTGCTGTCGCAAAAAGTGCGTTCGCCCTTTGATTATCTGCGGCAGCAGTTTGCCCAGGTCACCAACCCGCCGATCGATCCGATCCGCGAGGCGATCGTGATGTCGCTCAACACCACCTTCGGACCCGAACGCAACCTGTTCCACGAAACGCCTGAGCACGCACACCGGGTGGAAGTCCATACCCCGCTGCTGTCGAAAGAAGCCTTCGACACGCTGCTGAACCTGGACGACCCGGCCTTTACACACGTCACACTCGACCTGCATTACGACCCGATCACGGCCACGCTGGAAACCGCACTCAAGGCGCTGACCGCGCGCGCCATCGACGCAGTACGTGATGGCAAGGTCATTCTGGTGCTGTCCGACCGCAACCTCGCCCGTGATCGCCTGCCTATCCATGCCCTGTTTGCCACCGGTGCGGTGCACCATGCATTGATTGCCGCCGGCCTGCGCTGCAACGCCAACATCGTGGTGGAAACCGGCACCGTGCGCGACCCGCACCATTACGCCTGCCTGATCGGCTATGGCGCAACGGCGGTGTACCCCTATCTGGCGTATCAGATCATTGGCGAATTCGTCAAAACCGGCGAGATCAAACCCGGCTTCGACAAGGCGCTGTCCAATTTCCGCAAGGGCATGGACAAGGGCCTGTACAAGGTCCTGTCGAAGATGGGCATTTCGCTGGTGGCGAGCTACCGCGGCGCGCAACTGTTCGAGGGCGTCGGCCTGAACGAAGAAGTCGTCGGGCTGTGCCTGAAAGGCACGGTGTCGCGCATCTCCGGCGCCAACTTCGAGGATTTCGAGTCCGACCAGAAGCTGCTGCACAAGAACGCATTCAATCCGCTGCGCCCGCTGCCGGCCGGCGGCCTGCTCAAGTTCATGTTCGGCGAGGAATTCCACGCCTACAACCCGGACGTGGTGCAACAGCTGCAAAAGGCGGTGCAATCGGGCGACTACGCCGAGTTCAAGAAATATTCCGAGATCGTCAACACCCGCCCGGTGGCGATGTTGCGCGACCTGATGACGCTGAAAACCGGCGCCGCGCCGATTCCGCTGGATGCTGTCGAGCCGCTGGAATCCATTCTCAAGCGCTTCGACTCCGCCGGCATGTCGCTCGGCGCGTTGTCGCCCGAAGCGCACGAAGCGCTGGCCGAAGGCATGAACCGCATCGGCGGCCGCTCCAACTCGGGCGAAGGCGGCGAAGACCCCAAACGCTACGGCACCTCCAAGACCTCCAAGATCAAGCAGGTCGCCTCCGGGCGTTTCGGCGTGACGGCGACTTATCTGGTCAACGCTGAGGTCTTGCAAATCAAGATCGCGCAGGGCGCCAAGCCCGGCGAAGGCGGGCAATTGCCGGGCGACAAGGTGTCGGTCATGATCGCCGGCCTGCGTCACACCAAGCCCGGCACGCCGCTGATTTCGCCGCCGCCGCACCACGACATCTATTCGATCGAAGACCTGGCCCAGCTGATTTTTGACCTCAAGCAGGTCAATCCGGATGCGCTGGTGTCGGTGAAGCTGGTCGCCGAACCCGGAGTCGGCACCATCGCGGCGGGTGTAGCCAAAGCCTACGCCGACCTCATCACCATTTCGGGCTACGACGGCGGCACCGGTGCCAGCCCGCTCGCCAGCGTGAAATACGCCGGCTCGCCGTGGGAGCTGGGCCTGTCCGAAGCGCAGCAGGTGCTGCGCGCCAATGGCCTGCGCGGCCGCGTGCGGGTACAGACCGACGGCGGCCTGAAGACCGGTCTCGACGTGGTCAAGGCGGCAATTCTGGGTGCGGAATCTTTCGGCTTCGGTACCGGCCCGATGGTCGCACTGGGGTGCAAATATCTGCGCATCTGCCATCTCAACAATTGCGCCACTGGCGTCGCGACGCAGAACGAAACCCTGCGCCGCGACCATTTCATCGGCCTGCCCGACATGGTGGTGAACTACTTCAAGTTCGTTGCCGAAGAAACGCGCGAATTGATGGCGTCGTTAGGCATCCGAAATCTTACCGACCTGATCGGCCGTACCGATCTGCTGGATATTTCGACGGGTGATACGCCACGTCAAGGCCGCCTCAATCTCAATGCGCTGCTTTCGCAAGGCACCATTCCTGCGGACGCCCCGCGCTTTGCGCAGCAGGAGCGTAACCCGTCGTTCGACAAGGGCGAGCTAGCCGAAAAAATGGTGGCGGATGCCCTGTCTGCCATCAAGGCCGGCACTCCAATCGAACTCAGCTACACGGTGCGCAACGTCAACCGCTCGATCGGCGCTCGCCTGTCGGGGGAAATTGCCAAGGCGCACGGCGGCCAAGGCCTGCCGGACGACACCCTGCGCATCAACCTGAGCGGTTCTGCCGGCCAGAGTCTCGGCGTGTGGAACCACCGGGGCCTGACGATCACGCTCGAAGGCGACGCCAACGACTACGTCGGCAAGGGCATGGGCGGCGGCCGGGTGGTGATCTATCCGCCGCGCACCGCCACCTATGAAGCACACCGCAACACGCTGATTGGCAACACCTGTTTGTATGGCGCCACCGGCGGCGAGCTCTACGCCGCCGGCATGGGCGGCGAGCGCTTCGGCGTGCGCAACTCCGGCGCGCTGGCGGTGGTGGAAGGCATCGGCGACCACGGTTGCGAATACATGACCGGCGGCACTGTCATCGTGCTGGGCGAGACCGGGCTCAACTTCGGCGCCGGCATGAGCGGCGGCATGGCCTTCGTGGTCGACGACACGGGTGATTTCGTATCGAAGACCAACAAGGAAATGGTCGAACTGACGCGCATCGTCAGCGACGAAACCGAACCGTTCCGCGTGGTTCTCAAGGCGCAGCTCGAACGCCATCTGGCACTCACTGGCAGCGCGCGCGCCCAGTCCTTGCTGGCCGATTTCGACACCACGCTGACGAAGGTCTGGCTGGTCAAGCCGAAGCGGATTTCAATTGAAGATCTGGTCGAGGACATTCCCGGCCAGAAACGTGAAGCAGTGAGTGCATAACAATGGGTGACGTTTTCCAGTTTTTGAAGCAGGCACGGCGCGACGGCGAAAAAACCGACGCCGCAGTACGCAAACACGAGTTTCGCGAGATCTATGCGCCGATGAACGCAGGGCACGCGCAGGAGCAGGCCGGCCGCTGCCTGGAGTGCGGCAACCCGTATTGCGAGTGGAAGTGTCCGGTGCACAACTACATCCCCAACTGGCTCAAGCTGGTGGAAGAAGGTCGCCTGTTTGAGGCCGCAGAATTGTCGCATCAGACCAATTCCCTGCCCGAAGTGTGCGGCCGCGTCTGTCCGCAAGACCGGCTGTGCGAAGGCGCCTGCACGCTGAACGACGGCTTCGGCGCCGTCACCATCGGCCAGGTCGAGAAATACATTTCAGAAGAAGCCTTCAAGGCTGGCTGGCGTCCGGATATGTCCCATGTCGTGCCGACCGGCAAGAAGGTCGCTATCATCGGCGCCGGCCCCGCCGGACTGGGCTGCGCCGACGTGCTGGCGCGCAGCGGCGTCAAGCCAGTGGTGTTCGACCGCTACGACGAGATCGGTGGTCTCTTAACTTTCGGCATCCCCGAATTCAAGATGGAAAAATGGGTGATGACACGCCGCCGCGAGGTGCTGGAAGGCATGGGCGTCGAGTTTCGGCTGAACACCGACATCGGCCGCGACGTGTCGATGCAGACTCTGCTCGACGAATACGACGCCGTGTTCATGGGCATGGGCACCTACACCTATATGAAGGGCGGCTTCCCCGGTGAAGACCTGCCCGGCGTGCTGGAAGCGCTGCCCTTCCTGATTTCCAACGTGCGAAAATGTCTCGATCTGGCCAAACCCGACGAGGTTTACCAAGACACGAAAGGCCTGCGCGTCGTGGTGCTGGGCGGGGGTGACACCGCAATGGACTGCAACCGTACCTCCATCCGCCAGGGTGCCGAGTCGGTCAAGTGCGCTTACCGCCGCGACGAAGCAAACATGCCCGGATCCAAGCGCGAAGTCGGCAATGCCAAGGAAGAAGGCGTGCAGTTTTTGTGGAACCGTCAGCCGGTCGAGATCGTCGGCAATGGCAAGGTCGAAGGCGTCAAGCTGGTGACCACCGAACTTGGCCCGCCCGACGCACGCGGCCGTCGCACCCCGGTGGTGATTCCGGGCTCGGAGGAAATCATTCCGGCTGACCGCGTGATTATCGCTTTTGGATTCCGCCCCAACCCGCAGCCGTGGTTCGAACAGCATCAGATCGCAATTGACCAAACTGGCCGCGTCATCGCCAAGGGCCAGCCGCACACGTTCCAGACCGCCAACCCGAAAATCTTTGCCGGTGGCGACATGGTGCGCGGCTCCGACCTGGTGGTCACCGCGGTGTATGAAGGACGCGAAGCTGCAAAAGGCATACTGGGCTATCTCGATCTGCTGTAACCCGCCAACTGCGTATGGGCGATCATCGCCCCTACGCAGTTCACCAAGAGGGGAATGCTAAAGCCATGCCACCGATTTTTGCGCGGATGCTGCCTGGCCCCTATTACCCCCGCTCGTTCACCATCCTGGTCATTGTGGCCATGGGTGTGCTGACCGTCCCGCTCGCCAGTGGTTTGATCAACGCCATACATATTCTGCAAGGCGTGGTCGACACCCAACGCCAGTTCACCCGCTCCAGCCTCGCCATCACGCGTGACGTGCGGCATGTGGTCGAGTCGATAAACGAGCTGCAGCGCGCTGCAGGGCAATACCATTTACTGCAGGATGCGGACTTTGCCTCCACGCTTCGCATGCGCTACGCGGATCTGCGCGCGCAACTCAAAAGGCTCGATACGCTCCTTGTCGACACGCCTTCCCGCATCACCCTGACGCGGCTTGAAACACGCAGCCGGGCGCTGTATCCCCAGCTCAAACCCGGCACGTTCCTCGACAGCACGCAATTCCATACACTGAACCCCAGCTTCGACGTACTCCACACGTCAGCGCGCACCCTGCTATCGCAGTCCGACGCCGCGGTGCAGCAGGAACTGCTGACGCTTGAAACCCAGGTCACATCCACCCGCCAGCGCCTCATTGTGCTGGCGCTGGCGCTGATTCCGTTGACGCTGTTACTCGCCACGGTATTTTCCTGGATGATCAACCGTCCGATCAAGCAACTCAAGGCTTCGATCCAGCAGTTGGGGCAGGCCAATCTGGATCCCTTGCCGGCCATCAGCGGACCGCAAGACATGATCGAGCTTGGCCGCGAAATAGACTGGTTGCGGCAGCGATTACTAGCGTTGGAACAGCAGAAGCTGCGTTTTCTACGTCATGTCTCGCATGAGCTGAAAACGCCGCTCGCCTCCCTGCGTGAGGGTGTCGGCCTTCTCGGCGATGAACTTGCGGGTAACCTGAATACGGGCCAGCGCAGTATTGTAGACATCATGGACAGCAGCAGCCGTGAATTGCAGCGACGCATCGAAGACCTGCTGCGGTACAGCAATCTCGTACGGGACGACGCGCAGCCTCCGGCTACGCCACAATCCCTTCCCGATGCCCTCACGGCGGTGCTGGCACGGCACCAGTTGCCGTTGAACGCACGTCATATTCAGGTCGATACCCACATTGCAGCTACCACCTTGCATGTTGATCGCAGTCAGCTGGAAACCATCCTCGACAACCTGCTGTCGAACGCGATCAAATTCAGCCCTGAAAATGGCCGCATCCTGGTGGACAGCGCACGGGTAAACGGGTTCGTTACGCTCTGGGTATGCGATCAGGGTCGAGGCATCCCGGAAGCCGAACAAAACCAAATATTCGAACCTTTCTTTCAAGGCGCACACCAACCCGACAGCGCGATCAAGGGCAGTGGGTTAGGCTTGTCGATTGTGCGTGAATATTTGCTGGATGCCGGTGGCCAAATCGAAGTCATCGAGCGCCCCCCTTGGACAACCTGTTTCCGCTTAACCTGGCCCGCGCCACCATGACACTCAACTCCGGATTGCTCGCAGGTCTTTTACTGATGCTCAGCGCCTGCACGCTCCCTCACGAATCGCCCACTCCACGCGTACGCCAGGCCGAGCCTGCCCCGTTTTCATTGATCCACGAGTTGGCGCGCGTATCAAGCTTGTCTGCCGAGCAGCGCCGGCGTGAGTTGGCCGATCTGGACGGCGCCCGCATGAACGACAGTCGACGTTTTCAGCTGGCAGCCCTGCTTGAGCGCGAAGACAGCGTGGACGCGCTCGAACGCAGCCTGAAAACACTGGCCGCCATCAACGAGGAGGATGCGCGCGCGCAATCCTTGATCGATCTGATGAAAAGATCGCTCAAGGCGCGTATCGAAATCAAGCAGCTCACCACGCGTAATGCAGAATTGCAGGACAAACTCGAGCAGATCAAAGCCCTGGAAAAATCCTTGCAGCAACGCAACGCACCAATTAAAACCCCATGAAAAAACCGCAGATCTTACTGGTGGATGACGATGCAGGCTTACGCAAGCTGATCACGCTGCGTCTGGAGGCCAACGGATTCCGGGTCGAGGCAGTCGATAGCGGCGAAGCCGCATTGGGTCAACTCGCGGTCGCCCGTCCGGAAGCCGTGTTGACCGACATGCAAATGAGCGGCATGGACGGCATGGCGCTGTTCAATACCATTCATGCACGCGACCCGTCGTTGCCCGTGATCGTGCTCACCGCGCACGGCACGATTCCCGATGCGGTAGCCGCGACCCAGCGCGGACTATTCGGTTACCTGACCAAACCCTACGATGCCCCCACCCTGATTGAGTTGCTGAAGCGCGCCACCCGGCTGGCGGGCAGCAGTCCCGATGCCATTGACAACAGCTGGCGCGACGAAATCGTTACTGCCAGCCCGGTCATGGACACCCTGTTGGCGGAAGCCCGGCTGGCCGCACAGAGCGACGCCGCATTGCTGATCCAGGGCGAGTCAGGCACCGGCAAAGAACTGCTGGCGCGCGCGATTCACCGTGCCAGTCCACGCCATGCCAAGCCGTTTGTCGCGATCAACTGCGGAGCGATCCCGGCCGAGCTGCTCGAATCCGAACTGTTTGGCCACGTAAAAGGCGCTTTCACCGGCGCCGGGCGTGACCATCCCGGCCTGTTTCTGAGCGCGCAGGGCGGTACCGTATTTCTCGACGAGATTGGCGATATGCCCGCTGCGCTGCAGGTCAAGCTGCTGCGGGTGCTGCAAGAATGCGAAGTGCGGCCGGTCGGGTCGACCGAGACGCGCGCGGTCGATGTGCGCATCCTGTCCGCCACCCATCGCAACCTGGAAGAAGCAATTACCACCAGCACCTTCCGCGAAGACCTGTATTACCGCCTGAACGTGGTCAACCTGATGCTGCCGCCGCTGCGCGAGCGGCGCGAAGACATTCCACTTTTGGCCCAACATTTTCTGTTAACCCTGACAGAAAAATACCGGCGGCGCATTCATGGCTTTGCGCCCGATGCACTGGACATGCTGACCGCCGCCGACTGGCCGGGCAATATCCGTCAGTTACAAAACGTGCTCGAGCAATGCTGCGCATTGTGTACCACGGCGACCATCCCGGCCACGCTGGTTTTACGCGCCCTGCGTGACAAACCCGCCGAGATCCAGCCGTTGGCCGAGGCCCGCAGCGCGTTCGAGCGCGATTACCTCATCACTTTGCTGAAACTGACCCACGGCCATGTCAGTGAAGTGGCGCGTCTGGCCGGACGCAATCGAACCGAAGTTTATCGACTGCTGCAGCGCCACGGCTTGACCCCCGCCCTGTTCAAGGATCGCGACGAAACGGCTTGATTGTCGTGCAGAGACGACACGTGAGGCACGCAATTCGCCTGCCAAACAGGTTTCTTGAACGCCACCCCATGATTTAAAAGCCTTTATTTGCCATGGCACACCCCCTGCTTAGGGATGGATACGCACCGTTGCGCAGACACCCCCTTCAAGAGGAGACCACCATGTTCGGATGGGCCATTTCGTTTTTAACCATTGCCATCATCGCTGGAATTTTCGGCTTCTCCGGAATCGCCGGTACCGTTGCGGGTGTCGCAAAAATCCTGTTTGTCGTGGGTTTGCTGATGTTTCTTGTTTTACTGGTCACGGGCCGCCGCACGCCGCCTCTCTGATTGCCTATCGTCTGCGGGACAGGGAGCCCGGCTCCCTGTTTTGATAGATATACCGGGAGCGGGATCGCAAGTCGTCACCCAGCAACAAATATAAGCTTTTAAATCAGACAATTGCAAAAATTGGCCTGTTTTCGTCGCTCGAAAGCGACACATCACTGTCTTTCCCGGTCGGTGATTCAGGAAAACGCCCATCCCTATGACCCAACGGTTTGATTTTATTTGGCTTGTTTGACATGGCACGCTCATTGCAAGGGAACTGCCAGAGACCCTCTGCATACAACCCCAATCAGGAGAGATATGAAAACGCTTGCGCAATCCATGCTGATTTTGACTCTAGTCGCCACACTGGGCGCCTTCACCGCCACCGCCCCCTTGGCTGGCCTTGTCGCACCCCCTTTCAACGCCTATGACAGCAATGCGGATGGTGCGATCAGCCTGGAAGAATTTCAGGCACAGGGCGGACTGGTGAAGTCTTTCCACGATAGCGACATGAATCGTAATCTGAGCCTGAGCAAGGATGAGCTCGCCACTGCAAGCGCTAGCACCGATCGCATCATGTCTACCCGGTTCGTCGACGATGCCTGGATTTCAGCCAAAGTGAAAACCATGCTGTTGAAAGATGACATTGTGAAAGGACTGAGCGTCAACGTGGAAACCAGCAAAGGCATGGTTCAGTTGTCCGGCTGGGTCAATCACACGTTCCAGATTGACCAGGCAGAACGTGTTGCACGTAGCATCGATGGCGTAAAAAGCGTCCGAAACGACCTGCAACTCAATAAACGTTAAGTCACGTTGTGGCCATTGCCGACCGCTCCGCCCCCCTCAATCAGCGATTACATTGGATCAGAATTTGTAGCTGTACATAATCTGCGCGTTCAGCTGGCTGTGCTTGATCTGCATGCCGCCATTGCCGCCCAATGACATGTCCGGACCGGTACCGGTCACGCTTATTTCGGGTACGTAGACCAGCCCGAAATTGACCTCGGATTGTGCGCTGACAACATAACCCAAGCCTGCCGTGTAGTGACGCTCCACGATGGCAGGCCACAGATACGTTACATATTGGCTCGGAATCGGATTCTTGCCGTAGTTGTAGCCAACCCGCGCGGTCAACGTGTCATTTACCTTGTATGACAAACCCAGGGCTACCACAAGCTGGTCATCCCAATCTTGCTTGAAGGGTACCGCGCCACCTGGGGTAACGATGGTGACCGTATTCATACTTTTGCCCCACATCACATTTTTAATGTCTGCTACCAGCATAAGGCGATCATTTGCCTGCCAGGCCAAACCCAACGCGACAACGGACGGCATATCAAATCCTTTCACCGTGTAGCCATCGCCCTTTAGATCGGGCAGATTGCCCGCAGTCTGATAGACCCCGCCCAGGGTCAGTGTGTTGTTCACCTTATATGTAAACCCCAACTTGCCTGCCAGACTATAACCCTTGGCGGCACCCGTGAAATCGCTGTCATCCTTGAAGTTGATAGCGGCGGCACCCATCACCAGATCCATCCCTGCCCATACAACATCAAGACTGCCGCCCAGGTTCAGGCGATCATTCACCGCATACGCAAGCGGGAAAATCAGCCGGCCCACACCGACCTGCGCCATGTCGCCATTGGCGTATTCTGTGCCCATGCCACCCTGACCATAAATGCCCGCACCATAGGTCAGCTTGCCCTGTTTCTTCACATAGCCAAAAGCCGGCATATAGAACGCATTCGCGCTGGACTCGCCCGCTGTTCCGGGTGCGGACACATCAGGTCCGACAAAACCAGCCATGACATCGATCCGGCTACCCGGCGCCATCAGGCCCAGGGTTGCCGGGTTATTGGCCATGGCTGCCGAGCCATTGTCATAGGCCATGGCAGCACCCCCCATCGCAGCCGCGATGGGTCCGTAGCCTTCCATCAGCATACCGTTGGTGGCTAACGCCGAGCTGGGCAGCGCGACACAGATCACGGCCATGCTGGCCACGCGTTTTTTCAATTTCATCAGGATTTCCTACGAGACGGTTACTTGTGCAAGACATGGAATTCGTATTTTTAGCGGGTGTCGGCCTGTTGGTGGCACCCGGAATTTCAGTCACCTGACGGGGTATCGTCAGTACGCAGTAAAACTAAAGCCCTGCATCGCAGTTACATAGCGTTACACCTTGTTACGACACTCAAACATAACGCTTACACCGCACGCCTAAAGTGCATTTATCCGCTGACGCACCCCACACCAGCGGCATCACTTAACGGATTAGGAGCGACTCCATGAAAACCCAACTGATGAACAAAACCCTCGTTGCACTGGCACTCGGCAGCCTGGTGATGATCACAACCGGCGCTCACGCCAACGACACGCTTGACAGCAATGAATATGGCAATCAAAACTCCGCCGTTGTGCAGATCGAACTTGCACCCCAGCGCGACCGCAATGCGTCACGTGAACCCACGTTCCAGCACAACCATTACGACCGATGGGATCACGCCTACCAGCAAAGTCAGAAATTCAGCCGGCAGATCAATGCGCGCCAGAATCGTCAAATGGATCGCATTCAGGCGCGCAAGCGTTCAGGAAGTTTGACCCGGAACGCGTTGCGCGAGTTGATGCATGAACAACGCCATATACGTGCCATGGAACAGAACTTCCTTGCGGACGGCATTATCGACCGACGTGAGTTCCAACGCCTGGACCGCGCACTGAACCGTGCCCGCAGCAACATCCGGTCAGACAACATGACCAGCAGGTCCGAAACCATCACGGCCACACACCGCGTTGCAACAATGGCGTCATGACGGCCGCCATCAGCCTTTCACCCCGCACGACGTCGCGCGTGGCGGTCGCCGCACCGCTACCATGATGATTGATGGCCGCAAACCACATGACCTGCTGGCGTGCCCGACCGGACCAGGAGAATGGCGGTTCCGCCGCAGTTAAGCCTGCCGCAACCGAGGCCAGCGACGCCAAGCCTGCTAAAATGCCTTTTTTGCGTCCTCGCCTTTTTTTGGCTACACCATGTCTGCTCTTAAAAACGATACCTTTCTGCGCGCGCTACAGCGCCAGCCTACTGAGCACACGCCGATTTGGTTGATGCGCCAAGCCGGCCGCTACCTGCCCGAATACAATGCCACCCGTGCCCGTGCCGGTGATTTTCTGACCCTGTGCAAAACGCCGGACCTGGCGACCGAAGTAACGCTGCAACCGCTGGCACGCTACCCGCTCGACGCCGCCATCCTGTTTTCCGACATCCTCACTGTGCCCGATGCAATGGGTCTGGGACTGTATTTTTCGCAAGGTGAAGGCCCACGTTTTGAGCGCCCACTGCGTGACGAATGGGAAATCCGTGATCTGTCCGCACCCGATCCGACCGACAAACTCGGTTATGTGATGGATGCGGTCAAAAGCATCCGTCGCGCACTGGATGGCTCGGTACCCCTGATCGGTTTTTCCGGCAGCCCTTACACACTGGCCTGCTATATGGTCGAAGGCGCGGGCTCAACCGATTACCGCCACATCAAGACCATGCTGTACAGCCGTCCCGATTTGCTGCACCGCATACTCGAAGTGAACACAAAGGCGGTGACCGACTACCTCAACGCGCAGATCGAGGCGGGCGCGCAAGCGGTGATGATATTCGACTCCTGGGGCGGCAGTCTCACCCCGCATGCCTACAAAGAGTTTTCACTCAACTACATGGAGCGCATTGTCGCCGGCCTGATCAAGGAACGCGACGGTCGCCGCGTCCCCAGCGTAGTCTTCACTAAAGGTGGCGGCAATTGGCTGGAATCGATTGCGTCCATTGGCGCTGATGCGGTCGGCCTCGACTGGACCCTCGACATCGGCGAAGCCCGCCGCCGCGTCGGCGACAAAGTCGCTTTACAAGGCAACCTCGACCCCTGTGCGCTGCACGGCACGCCAGAGAGCATCCGGAGCGAAGCCGGCCGCATTATTGACGCCTACGGCAACCACCCCGGCCACGTCTTCAACCTGGGCCACGGCATTTCGCAGTTCACCAATCCGGACAACGTCACGGTGCTGGTCGATGAAGTGCACAGCAGGAGCCGCGCTATCCGCAGCCAAGAAAAAAGTTGAGGACAGGGAAACTCACATCGAAAAACCCGATCTTTTCCTGTGTAAAAATCAGCTTTTCAAATGGGGCGTGTCTGGCCACCATGAATCCACTTTCAACGTCCCGGAGCAATACACCATGAAACGAATTCTGATCAGCCTGTTTGCCGTTTTCATTGGCTTTGGCCTGGCAACCCACGATGCCGAAGCCAAGCGCATGGGGGGCAGTAAATCCTTTGGCATGCAGCGCAGTGCGCCCGCCAAGCAGGACGCCGCGCCCACCCCGCAGCGCCAGCAAACCGGCACCGCGCCGACTGCCGCAGCGAAGAAGAATTCCTGGATGGGCCCGATTGCCGGCCTCGCTGCGGGCCTGGGCCTCGCTGCCCTGTTCTCGCATCTGGGTATGGGCGAAGAAATGGCCAACTTTCTGATGCTGGCGTTGCTGGCGATGGCAGCATTCATGCTGATTCGCTATTTCATGCGTCGCAATGCGCCGGCCACACCGGCCATGCAGTACGCTGGCATGCCGCGCAGCGACATGAACGCTGGCACCCCCGCAGCGTTTGATGCCACGCCCGCCGCAATGGGCGGCAGCAGCGCTGCGAACGCCTTCCCGCCCGGATTCGATGCCGACGCCTTCGCGCGCGAAGCCAAGCTCAACTTTATCCGCCTGCAGGCCGCCTTCGATGCCGGCAACCTGGAAGACCTTCGCGCCTTTACCACGCCAGAAGTCTTTGCCGAAGTCCGCATGCAACTGGAAGAACGTGGCGACGCCGCCCAAATGACCGACGTGATGAGCCTCAACGCCGAGGTGCTGGAAGCGATCGACGAAGACAACCGCCATATCGTCAGTGTCCGGTTTACCGGCCTGGTGCGCGAAGCGGAAGATCAGTCCCCAACACCGCTTGACGAAGTCTGGCACCTGAGCAAACTCACTTCGGGTCAAGGTGGCTGGGTTATTGCGGGCATCCAGCAGCAATAACTCTATAAATACAATGCATTACGCCCGGAAAAACCACCCGGGTGTCCGAAATGCCGACAATAGAAGTGTTGACTTATGCACATTTTTAACGCAGGAATGCTTTTATTGCTTCTAACCCTTGACAGCCACGGGGGTTTTATAAACTGTTGATGAATAAAGGATTAGTGACTTGCCTTCTTTTTACTCTGTCAGGCCCGACCACAGAAATACGGGCCTTTGGGGGCAGTCAACACAATTCATGCACACAATTATCCACAGCTTGCGTGGACAACCCAGAATAAACCTTGCATAACATAGGCTTGGTGGATAATTCAAGAATTTCAACCAAGTTTCACCGCTAACATGCCATCCTTCCTGCAGGTTGCTCTCGATACACCGCTTGATCGGTTGTTCGACTACCGCCTGCCTGAGGGGCTGGGCGTAGTGTTGCCGGGGAGTCTGGTTGAGGTGCCATTTGGTCGCACCTATCAGGTTGGGGTAGCGCTAGGACACTCTAACGACAGCACTATCGATTCAGACAAACTGCGCGAAGTGATCCGCGTGCTTCACGACCGTCCTGTCTTGTTACCCGACACTCTTCGATTGGCGCAATTTTGCGCTGATTATTACCACTATCCGCTGGGCGCGATTCTGCTGGCCATGCTGCCACCGCGCTTGCGTAATGCCACGCCGTTTGTCGCCGACACGCCTTGGCTGATGCTGACCGAGGTGGGCCAAACTGCAGCACCCCCTCCCCGCGCCAAGGCGCAACGCGCGCTGCTCGATGCCTTGCGCGCGGCGCCAATGGCACGCGAACTAGTGCGCGAACAGAAACAAGGCCGCCACGCCGCCGCGTTGGTGGCGGCTGGCTGGGCGGCCTGGACACGAACGCCGCCACAGACTGCGCGCACGCCACAGACCGCCACTGCCCACCCGACCACGCCCGAACAGCAGGCCGCGCTCGACCGCCTGCTCCCCGCTTTGACCCAGTTCGGTGTTCACCTGATCCATGGCGTCACTGGCAGCGGCAAGACCGAGCTGTATCTGCGCCTGATCGATGCGATGCTGGCGAACGGCCGGCAAACGCTGGTGCTGATCCCCGAAATCGCCCTCACCCCGCAGCTGGAACAGCATTTCCGCAACCGTTTTCCCGGGCGCCGCATCGCCACCCTGCACAGCGGACTCGCTGAAGGTGCGCGCACGGAAAGCTGGCTCGCCGCGCCCGACTGCGACGTACTGCTCGGAACCCGGCTGTCGGTGTTCGCACCCATGCCACGACTGGGGCTGATCGTGGTGGACGAGGAGCATGACACCTCATTCAAGCAGCAGGACAGCCTGCGTTATTCGGCGCGCGACGTGGCGGTAGCGCGCGGCAAGCAGGCCAATGTGCCGGTGGTGCTTGGCTCGGCCACGCCCTCGCTGGAAAGTTATGCCCAAGCTTTGAATGGGCGATATCAACTCATCGAGCTCAAGACGCGCGCCATCAGTGCGGCACGACTGCCCGACATCGAATTGGTTGACCTTAAACACCTCCCGATCGACAACGGCCTCACCCGCCCCGCACTCACGGCGCTGACCGAAACACTGGCACGCGGCGAACAGAGCCTGGTTTTCCTCAACCGGCGCGGTTATGCCCCGGCGCTGTATTGCCCGAGCTGCGCCTGGGTCTCGCCCTGCCCGAGCTGCTCGGCGCGGCTGGTATTCCATCGCCATGCGCGCCGCCTGAAATGCCACCACTGCGGCCTAGAAACCCGCATCCCGACCGAATGCCCGACTTGCGGCAATCCTGACCTCAAACCCCTCGGCCAGGGCACGCAACGGCTGGAAGAAACGCTCACCGCCCTGCTGCCCGCCGCGCGCATCCGCCGCATCGACCGCGACACCATGCGCCCGCGTGCTTGGGCCGAACTCGGCGCAGCGGTGCACGGCGGTGCGGTCGACATCCTCGTCGGCACCCAGATGCTGGCCAAGGGCCACGACTTTCCCAACATGACGCTCGCTCTGATTCTGGATACCGACGGCGCGCTCTATAGCCCCGACTTTCGCGCCACCGAACGCCTGTTCGCCCAGCTGATGCAGGTGTCCGGCCGCGCCGGGCGCGCCGACAAGCCCGGCCGCGTGGTGATCCAGACCGCCTTCCCCGACCACCCCCTGTTTCGCACCCTGCAACGCCACGACTACGCCAGCTACGCGCGCGAACTGCTGGCCGAACGCAAACAGCTCGACCTGCCGCCCACCACCCGGCAGGTCCTGCTGCGCGCCGAAGCCAAGACCATGGACGCCGCACTGGCCTTTTTGCAGCGCGCCGCCGCGCTGGCTCCTGAATACGCCGAGGTCAGCGTCTTTAGCGCAACACCCGCGCCGATGGCACGAGTCGCCAACCTGGAACGCGCGCAGCTGTTAATCCAGTCTTCCTCGCGGCAAGCCTTGCAAGCCTGTGTGCGTGACTGGCGCCCGCAACTCGACACGATCAAGCCGCGCGTGGCGCGCTGGTCGCTCGATGTAGACCCGTTGGTATTTTGATGACCTGCCCCCGGCGCTTATAATCACGGAACCCTTATTGATCACTGAGGCCGCGTCCGTCGCCTCCTCTTTGTACCTATGTCCAACGACCATCCCATCAAAGACCAGATCGCCCTGCTGATTGCCGAAGCCCTCGAAACGGTAGCACCCGACGCACCGGTGAGCCTCGAGATCGAGCGCCCGAAAAACTCGGCTCATGGTGACTTTTCCAGCAATGCCGCGATGCAGCTGGCGCGACCGCTGAAGAAGAATCCGCGCGAGATTGCGCAACGCATCCTTGATGCGCTTCCGGATTCGCCGCTGATTGCCAAGACGGAAATTGCGGGCGCCGGCTTCATCAATTTCCACCTCACGCCTGCCGCGTGGCACAGCCTGCTGCCACAGATTCGTTCAGCGGGCGCAGCGTTTGGCCACGGCAGCGCGGGTGCGGGGCACAAGGTGCTGGTGGAATTTGTGTCGGCCAATCCGACCGGCCCGCTGCACGTGGGGCATGGTCGCCAGGCAGCGCTGGGCGATGCGATCTGTAATCTGTACGACGCGCAGGGCTGGGAGGTATACCGCGAGTTTTATTACAACGACGCCGGGGTGCAGATTCAGACCCTGGCCAACAGCGTGCAGGCGCGTGCCAAGGGATTCAAGCCGGGTGACGCCGAATGGCCGGAATCGGCTTACAACGGCGATTACATTGCCGACATCGCAGCCGATTTTCTGGCCCGGAAAACGGTAAAGTCGGACGACCGCGAATACACCGCAACGGGCGACATCAACGATCTGGACTCGATCCGCCAGTTCGGCGTGGCCTATCTGCGCCACGAGCAGGATCTCGACCTTAAGGCATTTTCAGTTCGCTTCGACAACCATTATCTGGAGTCGAGCCTCTACAGCAGCGGGCGCGTGGCGGCGACGGTGCAGGCGCTTATCGACGCCGGTAAGACCTATGAGCAGGACAACGCGCTATGGCTGCGCACAACGGCTTACGGCGACGATAAAGACCGGGTGATGAAGAAGTCCGACGGTACCTACACGTATTTTGTGCCGGATGTGGCGTATCACATTGCGAAGTGGGCGCGCGGATTCGATCGCGCGATCAACATTCAGGGTACCGACCACCACGGCACCATTGCGCGGGTGCGGGCGGGTTTGCAGGCGTCCGGCATAGGCATAGCAGACGGCTATCCGGACTACCTGATGCACACGATGGTGCGGGTGATGCGTGGCGGCGAGGAAGTGAAAATCTCCAAGCGCGCCGGCAGCTACGTCACCCTGCGCGACGTCATCGACTGGACCAGCAAGGATGCGGTGCGCTTTTTCCTGCTCTCGCGCAAGGCCGACACCGAATACCTATTCGACATCGATTTGGCGCTTGCCAAAAGTAACGACAACCCGGTGTATTACGTGCAATACGCCCATGCGCGGATTTGTCGCGTATTCGAAGAATGGGGCGGCGATTCTGGCTCGCTCAATCATGCGGCGCTTGCACCGCTGACCGCAGCGCACGAAACAGCGCTGATGCAGCGCCTGGCTGAATACCCCGAAACCGTGGCCACTGCGGCGCGTGAACTGGCACCGCATCTGCTGGTCCATTACCTGCAAACACTGGCAGGCGATTTTCACGCCTGGTACAACGCCGAGAAGTTTCTGGTTGACGATACCGCAACCAGGCTCGCCCGGCTGACGCTGGCCGATGCCACCCGCATTACGATTGTTAACGGACTGGCCTTGCTTGGCGTGTCCACCCCGGAGAAAATGTAGTCATGGCAAAATCCCCCTCCCGAAGAGCCGACCGCGCGGGCAGCACTTTCCCCCGCAAAGAAGGAACCGTTTTCAGCGGCGTAATGATCGGCCTCATCGTCGGCGCAGTGCTCGCTGTAGGCGTTGCGTTGTGGATCACCGGCAACAATCCATTCAAAGCATTCAGCCCCGATGCGACCCTGCCGCCCAAACCTCAGGCCACGTCACCGGAGACACCCGAAACCGCGCCAAGCTTCGATTTTTATAAGATGCTGCCGAGTGACGCAACCCGCGAAGCACCGCCTTCTCCACGCCCGGCCGCCATCACCACCCTTTATTACCTGCAAGCGGGCGCGTTCCAGAATCCGGCTGATGCCGACAATCTGAAAGCTCAACTGGCTTTGCTGGGTGTCGAAACAGTGATTCAGACCCGCGATCTCGGCGGAGACCTGGGCGTGTTCCACCGGGTACGCGTCGGACCTTTTCACGCGATGGACGAAATTAACAACACGCGGGCACTGTTAACGCAGAACAATATCCCCGCCACGCTGGTCAAAGAAATTCCCACCCCTCAGGAGACGCCTTAATGTTTACCCGCACACTGGCCTTGGTTGCCGCTGCTGTCTTTTCTTTTTCAGCCTATGCTGCTTCGGACGCCATTTTCGAAGGCCACGATTACACCCGCGTAAAAGACACACAGCCCGTTGCCACCGGCAAAAAAATCGAAGTACTGGAATTTTTCTGGTATCGCTGCCCGCATTGCTTTCAACTCGAACCTGCGCTCAACGCCTGGCTGAAAAAACTGCCCAAAGACGCGCAGGTTCGGCGCGTACCTGCCGTTTTCCGTGACGATTGGGCACCCGCAGCCAAAACCTATTACACGCTGGAACAGATGGGCCTGCTCGACCGCATGCATACCAAGGTGTTCGACGCCTACAATGTCGAAAATATCAACCTCAATGACCCCACTGTGTTGGGTGGCTGGGTCGAAAAGAAAGGTATTGACCGCAAGAAGTTTGAGTCACTTTACAACTCGTTCTCAACCCAATCCAAGACGGTGAAAGGCGGCAAACTCGCAACAGCTTATGGCATGACAGGCGTTCCGGCCTTTATTATCG
>JBKJIS010000053.1:0-5201 GCA_046598305.1 Thiobacillus sp. | reverse complement strand
CGTCTGGCCGGACAGCATAGCGATTACATTTACGCGCAACTGAATAGCTTTCGCGTGGGCGCACGTGCCAATGACGGCGCCAAAATGATGCAAACGATCGCCGCAAAAATGACCGATACCGACATGAAGGCCGTTTCCGCTTATATTCAAGGCTTGCGATAGAGCGTGGTTGTTGCCGATTTATCGGCTTTACAACCGCGGCCTCCGCCTAACAGGTAAACTTATCGGCCGCACCTGGGTCGATAGAAGGGTGGCGTGAGTCACCCTTTATCTATTTCCGCCCCTCAAGGGTATTGCCGACTATATGAATACCGCCTCTCCCTCCTTCGGCAAGTCCGTGTTTGAACTGTTGAGCTCGATGCGCTTTGCCATCAGCCTGCTATCCATCCTCGCGGTCGCCTCCGTTGTTGGCACGGTGCTGAAGCAGGCCGAACCGTACAGCAACTACCTCATCCAGCTGGGACCGTTCTGGTTCCAGGTATTTGAGAAACTGGGCCTGTACGATGTCTACCAGGCCACCTGGTTTTTGATCATCATGACTTTCCTGGTTGCCTCTGTCAGCGTGTGCATCACCCGCAACGCACCGAACTTTGCGCGCGAGATGAAAAGTTATCGCGAGCACGTCAGCGAACAGTCGTTGAAAGCGTTCAAGCACAAACACGAAGCGGCCACCACGCAAGCGCCGGAGGCGCTGGCCGCCAGCGCGCAAGCCTATCTCGAAGGCCAGGGCTATAAAGTCAGAAGCCTGCCGCGCGAGGAGGGGATTCTGCTTGCCGCCAAGGCCGGCAGCTGGAACCGCCTCGGCTATTTTCTGGCGCATTCGTCCATCGTGCTGATCTGCATCGGCGGATTGATGGATGGCAACCTGATATTCAAGGTGCAGCAGGTACTGGGCTACAAGAAGATCGAGACGCGCGATATCCCGCAAAGCCAGGTGCCGGCGATTTCGCGTCTGTCGCCGTCCAATTTATCGTTTCGCGGCAGCGTGCAGATTCCTGAGGGCTCCAGCGCGGACGTGGCTTTCCTCAACGTGGCCGACGGTTATCTGGTGCAGGAACTGCCCTTCACCGTGGCGCTGAAGCAGTTCCGCATCGAGCACTACACGACGGGCCAGCCGAAGAACTTCGAGAGCGACCTCGAACTGTTCGACCGTTCGGGCAAAAAAATCCGCGAAGCGACGATTGCCGTCAACCATCCGCTGATCCACGACGGCATCGCGATCTATCAGGCCAGCTTCGCCGACGGCGGCACCCGCCTCACCATCCGCGGCTGGAATTTGTTGGCGCCGACCGCCTCGTCTTTCGACGTTAACGGCACCGTGCACCAGAACACCACCCTGTCCAGCCCGGCGGGAGACCACACCCTGGAGTTCACCGACTTCCGCCCGTTCAATATCGAAAACATGGGCGGAGAAATCGCCCCATCCGGCGACACCATGAGCGTGCTCGGCGGCAGCTCGGTCAGCGACAATCGGCATCTGCGCAACGTCGGCCCGAGCTACCAGTACAAGGTGCGCGATGCGCGCGGACAGGCGCTCGAATTCAGCAACTACATGCTGCCGCTGGAGCTCGAAGGCCGTTGGTACATGATGTCGGGCGTTCGCGAATCGCCAAATGATTCTTTCCGCTACATGCGCATGCCGCTCGACGCCGACGGCAATATCGACAGCTTCATGCGGCTGCGCGGCGCACTGTTGAATGCGGAATTGCGCCCCGAAATCGCCGCCCGTTTCGCCCGTCGGGCGCTGCCGCAAAACGCCTGGGATACGGAAATCGAAAGCAAGTTGAAATTCAGCGCTACCCAGGTGCTGGCGCTATTCGCCGAAGGTGGATTTCAGTCTCTAGGCAAGTTTATCGAGGAAAAAGTCCCCGCTGCCGAAAGCGAAAAAGCGGCAGGTACCTATCTGCGCATTCTGGAACTGGCCGCATTCGAGGCGCTGCAAATCGCCAACCGCCAGGACGGGTTGCCCGCGCCCAAAACCGACGACACCACCGGCTGGCTGGTGCGCGACACCCTCAACAGCATCAGCGACCTGTTCGTCTATGGCGCGCCGATTTATCTGCAGCTGATGCAGTATGACGAGGTCAAGGCCAGCGGCCTGCAACTCACCCGCTCACCCGGCAAGAACGTGGTCTATTTCGGTTCGCTTTTGCTGACGCTCGGGGTATTCTTCATGCTCTATGTGCGCGAACGCCGGGTGTGGCTGCGCATCAAGCCGGGCCACGCGCTGCTGGCGATGTCGTCGGCCAAGCACACGATCGATTTTGAAAAAGAATTCACCCAACACGCGCAGGCGCTCGATACGCTTGCAAAACAATCCACGCCCGCGAAATAATCTGGAGGCCCCATCATGGAACTTGCTCTCAATCAACCTGCCCCGCTATTGAAACGTCTGTCGTGGTTCGACTGGCTGTTTGCCGCCATTGTCGCGGCGGGCGGGCTGTTCGCGCTATCGCGTTACGGCGATTTCATGGACATCTACGATAAAGGCATTCTGCTCGCCGCGATTCCGTCGCTGGCGCTGTTCGGCTGGTTCTGGAAACCGTTCCGTCCGTTGTTCCTCGTGGTCGGCGCGGTCAGCCTGTTCTCCATCAGTCAGTACCAGGGCAGCCTGGCGCGGATGGAAGAAGCGTTTTTCCTCAAATACCTGATTTCCAGCCAGGCCGCCATCATGTGGATGTCCGCGCTGTTCGGACTGGCCACCCTGGCGTACTGGGCGGGCCTGTTGTCGCGTTCGGAATTCACCCTGAAAACCGGCAGCGCGCTGACCTGGTCCGCGGTCGCCATGGGCTTTATTGGCCTGATGGTGCGTTGGTACGAGTCCTACCTGATCGGCACCGACGTCGGCCATATCCCGGTGTCCAACCTGTACGAAGTCTTCGTGCTGTTCTGCCTGATCACCGCAATGATGTACCTGTATTACGAAGCGCGTTATCAGGCACGGCAGTTGGGCGCGTTCGTGCTGCTGATCATTTCGGCCGCAGTCGGCTTCATTCTCTGGTACACTTTCGACCGCGGCGCGCACGAAATCCAGCCACTTGTGCCTGCGCTCAAATCCTGGTGGATGAAGATTCACGTGCCCGCCAACTTCATCGGCTATGGCGGCTTCTCCATCGCCGCCATGCTCGGCGTCGCCTACCTGCTTGCTTCGCGCGGCATTCTCGCCAGTCGCCTGCCCAAGCTGGAAGTGCTCGACGACGTCATGTACAAGACCATCGCGATCGGCTTTCTCTTCTTCACCATCGCGACCATCCTCGGCGCGATGTGGGCGGCCGAAGCCTGGGGCGGCTACTGGTCGTGGGACCCAAAGGAAACCTGGGCGCTGATCGTGTGGCTGAACTACGCCGCCTGGCTGCATATCCGCCTGGTCAAGGGCCTGCGCGGGCCGATGCTGGCATGGTGGGCGGTGATCGGCCTGTTCATCACCACCTTCGCCTTCATCGGCGTGAACATGTTCCTGTCCGGATTACACTCCTACGGCACCCTATAAGCGCACCCTGCCGGAAAAGTGCTGCCCCCTCGTCCAGATGGCACAAAATGGATGATGAACCTGGGGGTTGTGCCCACACGCCATGATGGTTTAGCCGGCAACTCCGCCCCTACCACAACCAGGAACGCTTGAAGCACCCACATGCCCCGCGCTCGGGGCATGTGGGTGCGGCGAATACGCACGCCCATGCAAAAAAAATGGCTTTACTTCATCCCCCTGGCTCTGGCCGCATTAGGGGCGGGTATCTGGCTGGCGCAAACGCGTTATGCGCCGCAAACACCCGAGGCAGCCGCCGTCTCTGCGTTATGGCAAATGAGTTTTCCTGACGTGCAGGGGCAGCCCCAGGCGCTTTCGCAATGGCGCGGCCAAGTGGTGGTGGTTAATTTCTGGGCCAGTTGGTGCGCGCCCTGCCGTGAAGAAATGCCGGACTTTGTAGCACTGCGCACTAAACACCAGCCAAAAGGCGTGGAGTTTGTCGGGATCGCCATTGATAATGTAACGAACGTCGCTCAATTTCTGCAAAAACATCCTGTCAACTACCCTATTCTGATCGGCGAAGGGGCGGCCCACAGCCTGACACGACAACTCGGTAATCCGAGCGGTGCGTTACCCTATACGGTGATATTTGATCGCGATGGCAGCATCGTGTTAACGCATTTGGGACGGCTTCCCCGCGCCACACTGGAAACCGCGCTCAGCAAAATCGGACCGTAAGCAGAAATGACGCATATTGTAATTTAGCGTCAATATCTAGACAATTACCCCCCATTTACGGCAGACTTGCGGACATGACGACTAAACGAACCGGCCGCGCAGCGGCTAAATCGGCCCACAGTCTGCGCCCCCATGTTCTGGTTTTGCACGGGCCCAATCTGAATTTATTGGGCAGCCGCGAACCTCAGCACTATGGCGTTGCCACGCTCGACGACATCAACCAGGCTTTGGCGGGTCGCGGAGAAGCGGCAGGCGCACTCATTGAAACCTTCCAGCACAATCACGAAGGCGCCTTGATCGAACGCATTCACCAGGCCGCGCGCGATCACGCCGACTTCATCATCATCAACCCGGCGGGCTACACGCACACCAGCGTCGCGCTGCGTGACGCGTTGGCGGCCTCGGCGATCCCTTTCGTCGAAATTCATCTTTCAAACATTTACGCGCGCGAATCTTTCCGTCACCACTCGTACTTTTCCGATCTTGCTGTCGGCGTGGTGTCCGGACTGGGCGCGCAAGGCTACGAACTAGCGCTTGAATTTGCCCTGCGTCACATCCAAAACAGGACCTCCCATGGATCTCAGAAAACTGAAAAAGCTCATTGATTTGGTTGAAGCCTCGGGTATTGCCGAGCTGGAAATCACAGAGGGTGAAGAAAAAGTCCGCATTGCCAAGAGCATTGCCGGTGCGCCGATGATGATGTCGCACGCGCCCCATATGATGCACGCGCTGGCACCTGTTGCCGCACCCGCTGTTGTTGCAGCGCCGGCGGAAGACGCCCTGCCCGAAGGTCACGTCGTACGTTCGCCCATGGTGGGCACGTTCTACCGTGCGCCTGCTCCCGGCTCCAAGAACTTTGCCGAAGTGGGTCAAAGCGTGAGCGCGGGCGACACGATATGCAGCATCGAAGCGATGAAGCCATTGAACGAAATCGAAACCGATCAAGCCGGCGTCATCAAGGCCATCCTGGTCGAAAACGGCCAGCCGGTGGAATACG
>JBKJIS010000030.1:0-30370 GCA_046598305.1 Thiobacillus sp. | reverse complement strand
CCCGTTATTTTGCTGCGCATTAATACATCCTCACCGGGCACGGGGCTGCCGGCACCGCCGCCGTTGTATCTTGTGCCTTCCAACCACACGCTCCCCTTCACTTTGGCGCCACCTTCTGTTTGATTATCCATTGCAGCGCGTTGCTTGTGCACGCGTTTGCCTGCTGTTTCATCGCTTTTGGAGAGTTAGCATGGTTGCTGGTTTTATTGCCTCACGTATTGTTGTATTGGCGCTGGTCTGCGCTGTCCCCGCTGCTGCGGCTGACGTCATCCCCTTAACTGCCGCGCAGAAGAAAAATCTGGGTATTGCTACCGTCTCTGCGGGCACGCGAAGTGTCAGTCTCGCGCTTACGTATCCGGCGCGGGTCACCTTGCCGCCGGCCAGTGTGCGCGTAGCCGCAGCCGCAGGCGATGCACTGGTTACCCAAATTCATGTGCAGGCGGGCGATACGGTCAAGCGAGGCGAAGCGTTGGTTACGCTGTCGATGCCCGGCCTGGCCGACGCGCAGAATGCGTTGACGCAGGCGCGCCTGAAATCACAACTGGCCGCAGCCATTGCGGCACGCGATGCAAAACTTTTTGCCGAAGGCCTGATCGCTGAATCGCGGGTGCGCGCCTCGCAGTCCGAGGCACAGTCGGCGCGTGCCAGCTTGTCGGCGGCACAAACTGCGCTCTCCATGATGGGGGGAGGCCGTGTGTCCGGAAGCTCGATCACGTTAACTGCGCCGATAGCCGGCGTGGTGATTGAAAGTGGCGCCGAACCCGGCCAGCGGGTGGGCGCCGGGATGACATTGGTTAAAGTGGCGGATCTGTCGAAACTGACGCTTGAAATTCCGCTCAGCACCACCCAGGCGCAGCAGGTCATTGTGGGACAGATGGTCAAGGTCGCTGGCAGTTCGGCCAGCGGTCGCGTCAGCGTTTTATTACCGCAACTGAATGCATCGCAAAGTGTGTTGGCACGCGCCAACCTGGTGGACCCGCAAAAATTGCTGCGCCCCGGCCAATCGGTTCAGGTCGCTCTAACCGGTGCACAGTCGGCCGATAATGGGGTTGTTCCCGCCGCCGCGCTGGTGTGGAAAGTGAACATGCCCTACGTGTTTGTCGAAACCCCACAAGGATTCACGCCCACACAGGTGCAGGTGATTCGCCGAAACGCAAGCCAGGTAGAGGTCACGGGCCTGACTGCGGGCAACCGGGTTGCCATAAAAGGTGTGGCGGCGCTTAAAGCGCAGTGGTTGGGGGAATAGCATGTTGAATACCCTGATCGAATTCGCGCTGACTCGGCGCTGGCTCGTGCTCGTGCTGGCGCTCGTTCTGGCCGGGCTGGGCGTACGCGCGTACCAGCAGATACCGATCGACGCCTTCCCCGATGTCTCGACCACACAGGTCAAGCTGATCCTGAAAGCGCCGGGCATGACGCCGCAAGAGGTGGAGGCGCGCATCACGCAGCCGGTTGAAACCGAACTGCTGGGGATTCCAAACCAGACCATTTTACGCAGCCTGACAAAGAATGCGCTGGTCGACATCACAGTCGACTTTAAAGAAGGCACTGACATCTACTGGGCGCGGCAACAGGTGGCCGAGCGCTTTGCCAATGTCAAAGGCGACTTGCCCGACAACGTGTCGGGCGGACTGGCGCCGATTTCGACGCCGCTGTCCGAACTCTTCATGTTCACCATCGAGGGCCCCTTATCGCTGGCGGAAAAACGCATCCTGCTCGACTGGACGATTCGGCCGCAGTTGCGTGCGATTCCCGGAGTGGCGGATGTCAATTCGCTCGGTGGCCGCGTTGCCACGTTTGATGTGAGTCCCGACCCTGCTGCGCTAGGCGCACGCGGGGTGACCCTGGACGAGTTGCGCACGGCGCTGGAAACCAACATCCGCAACGATGGCGCCGGGCGCGTCAACGAAGGCGAGGAAACCTGGGTAGTGCGCGTCAATGGCGGCATCGCTGCGCTCGACGACCTGCGCCAAATTGGTGTCAAGGCAGTCGATGGCGTGGTCGTCACCGTCGGCGATGTCGCGCGTGTGGAAATGGGCGAACTGGCCCGCTACGGCGCGGTGACGCAGGACGGCAAAAGCGAGGCGGTGCAAGGCCTGGTGCTCGGCCTGAGAGGTGTCAATGCGGGCGAGCTGATCAAGAACGTCAAGCTCAAGCTCGCCGATATTCAAACCACCCTACCCAAAGGCGTGACGGTCTCGACATTTTACGACCGCGCGCAACTGGTGGATCGTGCTGTCGGCACGGTGAGTACAGCGCTGCTCGAAGCTGCGGTGCTGGTGGTAATCCTGCTGATCCTGTTCCTCGGCAATCTGCGTGCCGCGATTGTGGTGGCATTGACCTTGCCACTGTCGGTGCTGGCGACTTTTGTATTGATGCGGCAGTTCGGTTTGTCGGCCAATTTAATGAGTCTGGGCGGCTTGGCCATCGCGATTGGATTGCTGGTTGATGCCGCCGTGGTGGTGGTGGAAAACGTCGTTGCGCATCTGGCGCACGACCCGGAAAACTCCGAAGAGACGCCGTTGCAACGCGTGCTGTGGGCGACACAGGAGGTTGCCCGCCCGGTGGTCGCGGGCATTGCCATCATCGCCATTGTTTTTTTACCGTTACTGACGCTGGAAGGGCTGGAAGGCAAGTTGTTCACGCCGGTTGCGCTGACCATCGTGTTCGCGCTGGCGGCTTCCCTGTTGCTGGCGCTCACCGTGATTCCGGTGCTGGCCTCGATGTTTCTGAAGCAGGGTTCGCATAAGGATCCATGGTTGCTGCGCAAGGCTCAGAATCTCTACACCCCCTTGCTTGATCGCGCACTGGTTCGTCCGAAAGTTGTGTACATCACCGCAGGCATCCTGATGCTGGCAGCGGTGGGTGTCTATCCCCTGATCGGGAAAACCTTCATGCCGACGATGGACGAAGGTGACATTCTGGTGCAACTGGAAAAGCTGCCTTCGATCAGTCTTGAGGAATCGGTGGCACAGGATTTACGGGTGCAGGCAGCGTTGCTGAAACACGTACCGGAAATCCGCCGTATCGTCGCCCGTGCCGGCGCCGACGAACTGGGGCTCGATCCGATGAGCCTCAACGACACCGATACCTTTCTGGTGTTGAAGCCGCAGGCCGAATGGCGTCGTCCGGACAAGGCATGGTTGACCGACGAAATCCGCAAAATTCTCGACGGTTTTCCTGGCATCGCCTACAACTTCACCCAGCCGATCGACATGCGGGTGGGGGAAATGCTGACTGGCTCGCGGGGTGACGTGGCGATCAAGATTTTTGGTCCCAACCTCGACACGCTCAATCAATTAGCGGGCGAGATTTTCAAAGTGGTCGAAAAAATTCCGGGCGCGTCCGACGTCTACACCCAGCAGAACGAGGGTGTGCAATATCTGCAGGCAGAAATCGACCGTGATGCTGCGGGCCGCTTTGGCCTGAGCGCGAACGAAATCGCCGAGCTGCTGAGAACGCAGCTCGAAGGCGAGGTCATCGGCATGATCCAGCAGGAAGGGCGGCGCATCCCGCTGCAAATGCGCGGGCCGCAAGGTTTGCGCGAATCGCCCGATGCCCTGCAGGCGATTCGCCTGACCCTGGCCGACGGCCGCGAAATCGGCCTCGATCAGGTGGTCACGCTCAAGCGCACTACCGGCCCCGTGGCTGTGAAGCGTGAAAATGCCGCGCGCTTTACTGTGGTGCAAAGCAACGTCGCCGGACGCGATCTGGTGAGTTTCGTCGAAGCGGCGAAAACCGCGGTAGCGACACAGGTCAAATTGCCAACCGGATACAGCATCGCGTGGGGCGGACAATTCGAAAATCAGCAGCGTGCCGCGCAACGATTGTTAATTGTGGTGCCTGTCGCATTGTTGCTGATCGGCTTCCTGCTGTATGTCACGTTTGGTGATGTACGCCAGGCGGTGCTGGTGATGATGAACGTACCGCTGGCGCTGATCGGCGGCATCTTTGCGCTGGCGGCATCGGGCGAGTATCTGTCAGTGCCTGCCTCGGTTGGGTTTATCGCGCTATTGGGCATCGCAGTGCTGAACGGCGTCGTGTTGGTCAGCCATTTCAATCAACTGCGCGCGCAGGGATTGAAGGGTGATGCTGTGGTGCGTGATGGCGCCCTGCGTCGCCTGCGCCCGGTGCTGATGACCGCCAGCATTGCCGCCTTCGGCCTGGTGCCTTTACTGTTTGCGACCGGGCCCGGCTCTGAAATCCAGAAGCCGCTCGCCATCGTCGTCATCGGCGGTCTGGTCAGCGCCACCTTGCTGACGCTGGTGATGTTGCCGCTGCTTTATCGACAATTCATCCTGAAAGGAGCACGCGCATGAATGCCGTGCACACAGTGAGCCTTGCGCTCGCATTGACGTTTACCCTGTCTGCTCACGCAGCGTATTTGCCCGATCCCGCTGCCGCCGAGGCCGCGTTGTGGGCCTCACCCATGGTGGTGCAAGCCCGCGGCGACTTTGCTGCACAAACCCTGCGCGGTGAAGGCTTGCAGCGCGGACGCGAAGAATGGACGGTCGGCGGAGATCTCGCGCAGCGCCGGATCCAATCTGCGCCACGCGATAACCTGGCCGAATGGGGATTGATAGTATCGCGTCCGGTGCGGCTGCCGGCGCGTGCGGCGGCCGATCGCGCGCTGGCCGGCGCGCTCAACGCGCATGCCGAAGCCAGTCTCGGTGAAGCCCTGCACGAAAGCGGACGGCAATTGCTGGCGCTGTGGTTTGGCTGGCTGACTGCGTTCAGTCAGGCGCATCTATGGCAATCGCAACTGGCGCTGGCAGAGCAGCAACTCGGCAACGTGAATGCGCGGATTCGGCTAGGCGAGGCACCCCGCACCGAGCGTGTCAACGCTGAAGCCGCACTGGCGCAGGTGCGCCTGCAGCAGCAGCAGGCAGCCTTGCGTGAGCAGCAGGCACGTACCCGGTTGCGTGCCGTGTTTCCGGAATTGCCCGTGGCGGCGGACACGAATTTCCCTCAGCCCGAGCTGCCGACCGGTACTGCTGACGAGTACGTCAATGCCGTTTTCAAGCACAACCATGAACTCGTTCGCGCGCGCCGTCAGGCCGAGGTGCTGCAGGCCGAAGCGAGACAATTGGCCAAACGTCGCAGTGTTGATCCCCACGTCGGCATGTTTTACAAGAACGAAGGCGGCGGCAACGAGCATTTGCTGGGGGTGAATGTGGGTCTGACGCTACCGGGTGCGGCCCGGCGCACCGATCAGCAGGCCGCTGAGCACCTGAGTACCGTCGCGCAACAGGCCGTCCTCCGCCTGGAGCAGCGCTTGCGTGCGGAGTCGCGTGCGGATTTTGAAGCGGTAATCGCGCAGACCGCAAACTGGCAACAGGCCAAACGTGCTGCCCAGGCGCAGACAGAATCCGCCCGGCTGGCTTCTCTAGCCTACAGTTTGGGGGAAGGCAACCTGGACCAGGTGCTGATCAATCGTCGATTGGCGCTGGAAAGCCAGTTGATGGCGCAGCAGACGCAACTGGATGCGCTCTCTGCGCACGCCAGGCTGAAGCTGGATTCACATCAATTGTGGCCATTGGATGTCGATGAGGATAGCGCGCATGCCCATCCGTGAAGCTGGAAAAACCAGGACGCAACAAACGACACAGCAGGTCTCATGGGTGTCGCATCGACTCTCACTTTATTTTGGATCAGAAATATGACAGTAACGTTCACATTTGCCTCCACGCTGCAACGGATCGAGGCCGCTTTGCGAACGCGCTGGTTTGCATTCCTCACACTCCTGCTGCTCTCGCTGCTGACAACCAGCGTATTTGCCCATGGGGTTGCGGAAGACGACAAGCTTTTTATCGAGCAAGCCAGCGGCATGCAGCTGATCCCGTTCATCTACCTGGGCGCCAAGCACATGGTCACGGGATATGACCACCTGCTGTTTTTGTTCGGCGTGGTTTTCTTCCTGTATCGAATGCGCGAGGTTGGGATCTACGTCACGCTATTCGCCGTCGGCCATAGCGCGACGCTGCTGTACGGCGTGCTCAGCGGAACGCACGTCAACCCCTACATTGTCGACGCCATCATCGGCCTCTCGGTCGTGTACAAGGCGCTCGACAATATGGGCGCCTTCAAACGGGTGCTGGGGTTTCAACCCAACACCAAGGCCGCTGTGCTGATCTTTGGATTTTTCCATGGATTTGGTCTCGCCACCAAGCTGCAGGAATTCACGCTATCGCAGGAGGGATTGGTGCCCAACATCCTCGCGTTCAATGTCGGGGTCGAACTCGGGCAGTTACTCGCGCTTGCCGGCATTCTGATTGCCATGGGGTTCTGGCGACGGTCCGGTGCGTTCTGGCGTCAGGCATTCGCGACCAATGCCGTGTTGATGGCCGCGGGATTTATCCTGATGGGTCATCAAATAACCAGCTATTACACACTTTAAGAACTGAAGGATCCAGACATGACCCCACACAACACCCACCCGCTGCCGAGCTTGCCTCAATTGTTCAAGGCGACGGGCATCGCACTCGTCGCCGCAGCTGCAATCCTGATTACCATTGTGCTGCCGGCCGAGCATGGCATAGACCCCACCGGGATTGGAAAGGCACTGGGGCTGACTAAGCTCAGTGCCCCCAGTGGTGAAGCAGAATCGGCGCTGATCCCGGGCGCTTCCGTTGCGATGCTGCCCCCGAGTAGTGTGGCTGCGGCGCTGCCCTCGAATAGTGTGACTGCAGCCACGCCGGTGGCGCAAACACCCGCAGCCACCGTGTCTAAAAGCGAAGTGCCTTTCCGCAGCGACGAAATGAGGCTAACCCTGCAACCCGGCGAGGGAACTGAAATCAAGGCTTCCATGCGCAAGGGTGAGCAATTCGTCTTTACCTGGACCGCCATGGGCGGTAAGGTCAATTTCGACATGCATGGCGAGCAGCCCAATGCCGGCGCGGCATTCACCAGCTACTGGAAAGACAAGCAGCAAACCAGCGCCCAAGGCGCATTTGTCGCACCGTTTGACGGCACGCACGGTTGGTTTTGGCGTAATCGCGGCGATCAGCCCGTGACCGTTACCGTCAAAGTGAGCGGGTTTTACGCAAGCCTTCAACAGGCAAAGTGAGCCAGACCATGCCGCATGATTTTGTCGGGAAGGTTGGGGTACGCATTTCCGATTGTCCCGGTGGAATGCTTGAGGTGCCGCCTTGGCCAGTGATGGGAAGCCAATAGAGTGACCCTGACCAGTCTGTTCGCAAATCCGCTCACCCGTAATCGCGATTTCAGGCTGCTATTTTCAGCCCAGGTCATTTCGCTTATCGGCAGCGGCGTGACCACGGTGGGATTGGCTTTGTTCGCACATCAGTTGGTGGGCGGCGGGTCTGCTGCTGTCGTGATCGGCAACGCCTTGATGTTGCGGATTCTGGCGTTTTTGCTGTTTTCTCAGCCGGCAGGGGTCCTTGCGGACCGGGTAAACCGCAAGCGCATATTGATTCTCGCCGATGTCGTGCGATTCGGCCTTCTGGCGCTGTTTCCGTTTATCGAGAGCGTGTGGCAGGTTTACGTGATGATTTTTTTGATCAACGCAGCGACCGCATTTTTCACACCGATTTACGATGCAAGCATTCCCGATGTGGTTGGGCGTGAACACTATGTCAAGGCATTGTCTTTATCGCGCGTGGCTGTCGATATGGAAGCCATGCTGGCGCCCATGCTCGCCGGGCTTCTTGTTGCCCTGCTGGGGTTGCAGTGGTTGTTCTGGTTCGATGCAGCGAGTTATCTGATCTCTGCCGCATTGGTGGCGGCCAGTTCTTTGCGCCATGTCTCCAAGCCGTCCCCCAAGTTCTTGCCGATGGCATTCTTGCGCGAAATGGGCTTCGGCATCCAGACGCTATTGCGCGAAGCGTCGCTGCGGCGTGCCCTGATATTCAGCTTTGTCGAGGCCATCGCGGGTGCGGCTGCAATCGTCGCAACCGTTGTTTATGTGCGAGAAACCCTGGGCCTTGGCGAAAACGGTTTTGTCATCGCAATGGCTGCCGTCGGGGTGGGGTCCACCCTCACCGCAATCATGCTGGGCCGTGCGACGGGCCGCTACGAATCTGTGGCCAGTAATCGCGTCGAACTGCATGGATTGCGCCACAGATGGGCGGAGCGTGCCTTGCTTCTGGGTGGATTTGCCTTGGGTTTGCTTTTGCTGCCGGGCGTGTTGCAGCCGCCCCTGCTGGTTTTTGCCTTGCTTTGGTTCTTCAATGGATCAGGCCAGGCGCTGATCGCGATCCCCTCGTCGACGCTGCTTGCTGAACACACGAGCGAAGCAAACCGGGGACGGGTTTATGCCGCCTATTTCGCGCTCACTCACGCCTTCTGGTTGATTACCTACCCCGCGATTGGATATGGCACCCACAGCTTGGGGGCACCGCTTACCTTCACGCTGGCCGGCGTGCTTTGCCTGCTGATCACCTTGGGGGTGTGGCTATCGCGCAAACCCTCGCCGGACCATGTTCATGGGGGGTGAATGCGGCTTTGCTACTGAGAGGACCTGAAGCGGGCGCAGCAGGATGCGCTAACCGCGCAAGCCCGTCTGAACTGAGTTCGCATCGGTTATGGCCACTGGAAGTGGATGCCGACAGCAGTCACGCGCATACTTAACTTCGAAATCAGGGCGGGGCGGGAGAGGCTTGGGGTGCGTGTGTAGGCGCGGATGCCGGCGTGTGTGCCGAGTGGGTCATCTTCCGGGCTTCTTCCTGCATTTCAACAATCTGCTCAGGCTTTAACTGCCATACCAAGCCGTCACGCGCCTTGACTGCGGCATCCACACCTTGTGCAGCGGCGAGGTTGAACCAGAGATAGGCGCGTGCCTTGTTGATGGCCGTGCCGGTACCGTAGCGATAGAGCTCGCCCAGGCTGTACTGGGCTTTGGCGTAGCCGTGCTGTGCCGGCTTTTCGATCCAGTTAAACGCGGCGTGGTAGTCCTGCACCACGCCGCGGCCCTTCAACAACATCAGGCCGTAGTGATATTCCGCTTCGGGCAAACCTTGCCTGGCCGCCAGCGCAAACCACTTGGCCGCTTCCTTGTCGTTCTGGATGACGCCGTCGCCTTCGGCATAGCGCAAGCCCAGTTGCAACTGGGCTTTGGCATCGCCCTGCGCCGCACGGGCGTGGGGTAGCTTGCTGGGTGCCTGGCTGGCCGACAGGTTGGGACTGTCCTCCAACGCAAACCAGCTTGTAATACCGACCAACACGCTTATGGCAGTCAATAGCAATAAAGGTTTGTATGGATTGGATGTCCAAAACCGATTGCGGCATGTGCGGCAGCGCTGCGGCGTGCTGAACAGCATGTGTCGTATGCCGTCATGGGCGTGCAACTCAGCGCTACGGATTTGATTGCTACCGCAATGTGGGCAGACAAGCGACATGAAGTCTTAGCGAGATTGAGCCGCCATGTAATCGACCGCAGCCTTGACGTCAGAATCGGCCAGGGACGGGTTACCCCCCTTGGCCGGCATAGCGCCTTTGCCTTGCAAGGCCGTCTTGTAAAGCACATCCAGCCCTTGTGCAAAAGTGGTATTGCCTGGTTTAGGTGCGCCAGCGATCCCTTTGTCGTGACACACAGCGCATGACTGGCGATAAACTTGCTGGCCGCGCGCCAAGTCTGGCTTGGGTGCGACAGGCGTTGCCTCAACAGCAATGGCGGCTGGGCTGACGGGTACAGCAGGTACAGCAGGTACAGGTTTGGCCGCAATGGGTTGCGTGGACTTGGCGGGTACAGTGGGTGCCACCCCCTTTGCTTGGGTGGGAGGCGTTATTTCCTTGACGGCGACAGGCTCGGTGGTCTGAGCCAGAACCGGTTCAATCTGGCTGGATGCCACAGGAGCCGTTTCGACTTGTTGCGGGACTTCCTGGATGGGTTGAGAGACAGCAGTCTCTTCGGATTTACCACACCCTAATAGCGAGGCCGTTGCAAACATGACCCAAAAAATGCTGCTCTTCATTGTATGTCTCCTTCTACTTGAAAAAAATCGCCTGAGCGAAACAGCTGGCTTACAGTTTGCCGCCCGCTTCGGTAAACAAATAGGCTACAGCATTCGCCAGATCGGCATCAGGCAAGTCGGCATTGCCACCCTTTGCCGGCATGCCACGAATCCCCTTGAGGGAATTGTCATAGAGGCCGCTATAGCCCTGTCCCAAGCGAGCGGACCATGCGGCCTTGTCGCCCGCCTTGGGGGCACCGGCAACGCCCGTTGCGTGACAGGCTGCGCAATTCGCGTCGTAGACGGCTTTGCCCTTGGCCGGGTCCGGTTTCGCCGAAGCGGTTGCTGCTGCAGGGGCTGCCGCTTCCGGCGCCTTAAAGCTGGCGCCTGAAGAGTTGGCCATGTAAGCCACTGCGCGCGCCACTTCAATGTCAGACAGATCGCCGTCGCCACCGCGTGCGGGCATCTGGCGAATGCCTTCAATGGCGTGCTTGATCAGGGTGTCGTAGCCCTGGCCTAGACGGCCCGCCCAGTCTCCCTTGTTGTTGAACTTGGGGGCGCCCAGCGCGCCGGGGGTATGGCACGAGGCACACACGGCGTCATAGACTGCCTGGCCGGATTTTTCGACCTTGGGCGCGTTGGCGTCGAGCGCTACCAACTGGGCAACCGGTTTGATGCGCGCGAGCGTCGTTTTTTGTGCAGCCTCACTCGAGGTGTCGGGCTTGTGCTCCTGCTGAATGCCAAGCACCAGTTGCACAATCAGGAATATTGCCAACAGGGGCGCGAACAGCCCGGCGACAACAGAAATAATGACTTCTTGCGGAGTGGCTTGAGTCATCTTGGCGTTCGAATCGGCCATGTAATTATCCTTGGGAGGGAGGCATCTAAACCACGGATTATAAGGAAAGCCAGACCGTCAGGAAAGGGTCATGCATCCTTCCGTTGAAGTAGACTCGATCCGCCAAACCCGCTATGCTTCGCGGCTTATAGCGCCCGTAGCTCAGCTGGATAGAGTACTGCCCTCCGAAGGCAGGGGTCGCGCGTTCGAATCGCGCCGGACGCACCAGAATACCAGGGGCTCAGTCCATGAACCTCCCTCCGCACTGCATAAACCGAGATTGTTCATTAGAAGATTTCATGCTTGTTTGAAGTCACTGGCTCGCCCGCGTTGGCCCACAGTCCCTCGAACCAATGCCGTCGCCGGCGGGCCACGGCAACGCGCAGCCTTGGTTGATCTGGTTTGATTTTCGGGTTTACCCCAGAAGGCCCCCACTGCACCCAGGCATGAGAGGGGATGAGCAACTCCGAAACCTCCAAACCTGGCGCTGATTGTAGCCACTGGCATTGGTCTACGATGGCCTGCTGCAATGCCTGCGTCAGTCTGACGCTGACAGAACCTTGATCTGGCGGGCCTTTAAAAAGGCCACGATCCCATTCTCATGAAATGATCTATCTGAGTTGCCTTGATACGGCAACCTCACCTGGCTGCGTGGCGGAAATCGTCCGGGCTACGCGTTTGAAAAATGAAGGGTTGCAGATAAAAGTCTAATCGTGTTTGACGGTTGGCGCTTTTGCCAATACCTGGAAGGAAGGCAGGCGGCAGTAAGCGGGTTGTTTCAGTGCATCTGCACCGATTCCCGGCACACCGATATACGCTTGTTGTTTGAATCTGTTTTTACCGAACCCGGCCGGCTCGCCACATGCAACCTGAGCTATGCCCTGTGTTATGACCACAGCCTGAATCCGATTGAATCCCTGCGCGGAATCGAAGCGCTCGGCAAGCTGCAAAGCCTGTTGCCGACATTCGACCTGGAACCCTGATTGCGGGCGTGTAAGACGTATCCGACATAGTTTCAGCCCCGTCCTACCCTGCGTCGCACCCGCTTCCGACTGCTGTCAGAAGGGCGATAGGCCACACTGTTTTCACAGGCTTGGTCGTTGACCTGTTGCCCACCGCGTTGGCGAGCGCGCCTGTTGTGTCGGACGCTTGTCCGATTTCCAGCACCCTCAGGAGATAGCTCACATGAAATCCAGACAGCAACAATCCGAGTCCAAAGTGCAGGGCGAGGGAGATTATCGTTCAGCCGAAAAATACAACCAGAAAGCTCACGAGTTTGCCGAATCAGGCAAGGTCGAACAGGCGGCAAGGGATGCTGCGCCGCGCAACAACACCGAAAAAAATGAAATGAAAAAGGCCGAAGCCGAAGGGCGCTCACACGCCAAAGGCACGACGGGCGGCAATGGCGACAAGGCGGGTCGACCCAAGCCCGCTCAACACGCGCCAGCCGCTGATCCGCTGGACAAGCCCGTGCCCAAAAAGCTTGCCATAAGTCAGGCCAAGCAGAG
The DNA here is from genome assembly GCA_046598305.1 of Thiobacillus sp. Lineage (GTDB taxonomy): Bacteria > Pseudomonadota > Gammaproteobacteria > Burkholderiales > Thiobacillaceae > Thiobacillus. Next base: position 18,113 of record JBKJIS010000030.1, on the reverse strand, counting down.
ATCGTAACCACCGTCTGCATCGACGCATCTGCAGTCCACATTCATCGCAGCCACTCAATCAAGGAACCTTTCTCATGACCATACTTTCTTCCAGCAGCATTTCCGGCGACAAGGTCGTCAACCGCAATGGCGACAGCCTCGGCGACATCAAGGATCTGATGATCGATCTGGAGAGCGGGCGCGTAGCCTACGCGGTACTCGAGTTCGGTGGCTTTCTCGGCATGGGAAGCAAGCTGTTTGCCGTGCCGCTGTCGGCGATGCAGGTTGACACGCCCAATCATCAATTCATCTTTGATCAAAGCAAGGAAAAACTGGAAAACGCGCCCGGATTCGACAAGGATCAATGGCCCGATTTTTCTGATCGCACCTGGGGCTCGGACATCCACGCCTACTACGGTGTTACACCGTACTGGAACTGAGTGGCTCCGGCGCACATTGATCCTGCTTATCCATCATCGAGGAGCATCCCATGCAAGATACAGGCACCTGGGGTCTCTGCATCCACTGCAAGTGGTGGCAGATCGAACCCGACGCAGAAATCATGAACGACACGAAGGGCCTGTGTATTGATCAAACACTCCAGCCGTATTTGCTACGGGTTTCGGGCGATAGCGGCTGCAATCTGTTTGTCGACGGCGTTCCGGCGCGTGCCACCGGCTCCGGCGGCAGTCCGCCGACAGCCAAGCCGGTGCGCTGATTTTCTGGCGAGTTATCCCGCGCCTGTGGTGCGCAGCGTGGCGGCGCGCCACAGGCGCGGCCGTTGGTCTGCCGCCGATGAGGATCGGGGGGGTGTGGATTACCCCAATTCGTTAAAAAGAGGCGAAGCGCATCCAACCGGCGGTAGAACTTTGACCATGCACGCGGCCCGGCGCGCAGGGCTATTTCAGACGTGCGACTGCTCGTGATGCCTGAATTTACACTTACTTTCAAGGATGCTTTATGAACGATACAGAAACCACGCAGAGTGACGGCGAAATGCTGCTTTATGATGCGGTCAAGGGTCTCAGCAAGAATGACATTGAACAAACGGTGCGCAACAACGCAGCGAATCGTGATTTTGCCTTGAATGACGAGCACCTCGAGGTGATTTATTCACTGATCGAGCACTACAAGCGCGACTGCACCACGCGAGACTGTCTGGCCGCGCACGAGCACATGCGCTTTCTCGAAGAGGCCTATGAGTTCAAGGGCGGCGGTAAATATCTCTACATGTTGTTCGATGCCTTGGCGGATACACGCGGGGTACTGATGCCGATTCACCAACTGGCCGGCCTGCCGCCGTTGCATCTGGAAACTGACAAGGGCTTTGGTAGCGCATACTGAGTGCATTCTCAAGTCACTCCGGATCGTAATACCCTATGCAGCCACGACGCGTATTATCGGGATTGGCCATCGTTTTGGCCGTGCTTGCCCTGCCGATCCTGGTGCTGGCCACCATCAGCAACTGGAACTGGCTGCGCGGGCCGATCAGCAGCCAGGTTCACAGCACCACGGGCCGTACTCTGCAACTGCAAGGTGACCTGAAAGTACACCTGGGTTGGCCGCACACGCGGATACATGCCGCTGGCGTGACTTTCTCCAACCCGCCATGGGCGCAGGAAAAGCAGATGTTCGAAGCCCGCAACGTCAACTTTACCCTTGCCATGCTGCCGCTGTTTGACGGCCGTATCGTGTTCGACGAGGTGAAGCTGGATCGTGCCGTGGCATTATTCGAGCAGGCTGCCGACGGCAGAAAAAACTGGTTGCTCGACCGTCAGCAACGCGATGAAAGTGCGCGCATCACGATCAACCATGTCGCCATCGAAGCGGGACGCGTAGGTTATAGCGACGTGCGGCAAAAAACCGCAATCAGCGCAATCGTCGCAACCCGTGATGCGTCGAGCGAAACCGCCACCCCGCTGCATATCAGCGCGCAGGGGCAATACCGGGGGCTTGAACTCAAGGCGCAGGGGCAGGGCGCCAGCGTGCTGACCTTGCGCGATTTCAAGACGCCGTACCGACTGAAGGTGTCTGGAAAAATCGGCCCGACCACGGTGCGCGCCGACGGCACCATCACCAATCTGGCCAGGCTTTCCACGATTGATCTCAAGATCGGCCTGAGCGGCGGCAGCCTGGCCCAGCTCTATCCGCTGCTTGGCATTGTTTTGCCGGATACGCCGCCGTATGCCACGCAGGGACGTTTGCTGCGCCAGGCGCAGCGCTGGCGTTACGAGAAATTTTCCGGCCGGGTTGGACGCAGCGACATTGCAGGCACGCTGCAGGTGGATACCGGCGGCAAGCGCACCAAACTGACGGCGACGCTGGCTTCACGCCAGCTGAATTTTGCCGATCTGGGGCCGCTGGTAGGCAGCGATGCCTCACCTGCTGCATCAGGCCCCGGCACGCTTGTAGTCAAGCAATCGGCTGCAGAGCGACGGGTGCTGCCGACCGTGCCGTTTCGCAGCGATCGCTGGCCGCAGATGGATGCCGATGTGACATTTAAAGCGGCGTCGATCAAGCACCACGCCGCGCTGCCGATCGATACGCTTTCCACTCGCCTGCAATTGAAGGACGCGGTGTTGACCCTCGACCCGCTGCGGGTTGGCGTCGCAGGCGGCAGCCTGGCGGGATCGCTCGTACTCGATGCACGCCAGCAACCGATTCGGGCGCACGCTGATCTGAAGGCACGCAAAATGCACATTGCCCGGCTGTTTCCTACCTTTGACCAGAACAAGGCCAGCATCGGCCAGGTCAATGGCGATGTCGACCTGCGAGGGCGGGGCGATAGCGTGGCGGCCATGCTGGGCAACGCCGACGGCAAGCTGGCGATGGTGGTCAACGGCGGTGAAATCAGTAAATTGATGATGGAGTCGGTCGGCCTGCATCTGCTGGAAATACTGCAACTCAAGATCAGTGGCGACAAACCCATCCGCATCCGCTGCGGCGTTGCCGACTTCGATGTCAGGCGGGGCGTCATGCAGTCCAATATCCTGGTGTTCGATACCGACATCACCCGCATTGGCGGCAGCGGCAGCATCGACCTCAGCAAGGAAAAGCTCGACCTGATTCTGACGCCAAAATCGCGCAAACTGAGCCTGGTGGCATTGCGCACGCCGATTTATGTGCAGGGTAGCTTCAGCAATCCGCAGGTGTCGCTGGACAAGAAGACGCTGGCCGCGCGTGGACTCGGCGCATTGGCGCTGGGTCTGGTTAATCCCCTGTTGGCGTTGTTGCCCCTGATTGAAACCGGGCCGGGTCTCGAAAGCGAATGCCGTCAAATGATCCAGGAAGCCAAAACCCTTTGAGATTGAAAGGGGAATTCCGTATCGTCGAGGCCGACGACGCCAAGCGCGAGGCGCGACGCGCGACGCACCGCGATGGCGACCCGGTAGCAGATTCAGCCACAGCCCCCGCGCATATCTGGTCCACATGGAACGGGCCTCGCCCGAGTTGGCGCACAGCGGGCTGGGCTAGTCTACGCGTTGCGGCAGATCCACAACGATGGGGTCTTGGGTCATCTCGATCAGGGGCCGTACTTCATGGTTTTTTCGACGATGATGGAGCAGGGGTTGTGGCGCAGAAAACTGGCCAGATAGCTGGTTTTTGGGGGTTGTTTACCCTGTTTTCTGGAGTCTGTTCATGAACGATCAGTTGAAATCGTGCCTGTGCGAGGCGTTGTTGCGCAGCAGGCAGCGGCGGGAAAAAGAGTAAAGCCCCCGAATTGCTCTATTTTGCCCTATTGCAGATAGGCAGACTCGAACGCTTCCAGCGCCATCGGCCGGCTCATCAGGTACCCCTGATAAGCAAGACATCCATGACGTTGCAGAAAAGCGCGCTGCATTTCGGTTTCCACGCCTTGGGCGAGGATATCCATTCCCAGGGTGTGGCCAAGCGCGATGATGCTCTGCGCAACGAGCACATTGGCGGGTTCATTTTGAGCATCGAGCCTGGTTGTAAGCGACCGGTTGATCTTGATCTGATCCAGCGGTAACGTTGCCAGCGTTGCGATGGAGCACACGCCACTACCGAAATCGTCCAGCGCAAGGCTCACTCCCAACACTTTCAGCGCACGCATTTTGGTGGCCGTGTCCGCTGGGTCAAGGTGGATCAGGTTCTCCTTGAGTTCAATTCGCAGACGCGCCGGGTCGGCTGCGCTGGTGGCCAGCACCTGTTGCACTTGCTCGACGAAGTCAGGCTGGCGAAATTCCCGCAGGCTGACATTGACCGCTATCTCCAGCGAAGCGGTTTCCGGCCGTTTGGACCAGTGAGCAATCTGCGCGCACGCCATTTCCATCACCCACTTGCCGATGGGCACGATGGCGCCGGACTCCTCGGCGAGCGCAATAAAAGCATGCGGTTCAAGCATTCCGTGTTGCGGATGGGCCCAGCGCAGCAAGGCCTCGACGCCGATCAATTGTTGCTGGTGGTCGAGCTGCGCCTGGTAATACAACCGCAACTGCTGCTGCGACACCGCCAGCTGCAAGTCCTGATTCAGCATGCTGCGCGCATCCTGCAGCACCTGCATGGCTTCATCGTAGAAAAACCAGGTATTGCGCCCGGCATTCTTGGCTTGATACAGCGCCATGTCGGCCTGCTTCAGCAACTCTTCGATCGACCTTTGATCGCTATTAAACAGCACGATGCCGAGGCTGGCGCTGCTGGGGTATTCAGGTCCTTCCAGATCATAGGGCTGGCGCAGGGCAGTCAGTATTTTGTCGGCCACGTGTCCGGCCTGGAGAGCCGCTGCGTTGGCATCCGGGCTGAGGGATTCCAGCACGATAACGAACGCGTCGCCGCCCAGGCGCGCCACAGTATTTTCCCGGCGGATGCACCCCTCAAGGCGACGCGCCACAATGCGCAACAATAGGTCGCCAACATCGTGGCCATGGGTGTCGTTAAGCGACTTGAAATCATCCAGATCCAGAAACAGCAGCGCACCGTAATGCCCGCTACGGGTGCAGCTTGCCAGCACTTGGCCGAGGCGGTCGTACAGCAGGCGGCGATTGGGCAGCATGGTCAGGGGATCGAAATACGCCATGCGGTGGATGTCGGCGTCCACCTCGCGGTTATCCCTGATTTCGGAAAAGCTAGCGACGTAATGGTCCATGCTGCCGTCGGGCGCGTGCACCGCAGTAAGCACCAGCCACTCGGCGTAGCTGTTGTCGTCCTTGTAGCGGCCCCAGAAGGTGCCCTGCCAGTATCCGTGTTCTGTCAACGCGCTATACAGCCGCTGATAATACGACTCGTCGTGGTGAGGTGATTGCAGCAAGGACACATTCTGGCCGACGATGTCTTGCGCCGTATAGCCGGTGCGCCGGGTAAAGGCAGCGTTGATGCGCAACACCTTACCTGCTGGATCGCTCACCATTATCGGCTCGCGTGATTCGAAATCGAGCACGCTGGCGTGCAGTTCTTCCGCGACTTTCTCCGCCTGCTTGCGCGCTCTGATGTCGGTTAGCGCGAGCCGGACCACCGAGTCGGCGACAGTGGTTTTAAGGCAGAGCGCATCGATGCGGACGGTCAGCGGCGTGCCATCGCTGCGCAGCAATACCAGCTCGATATTGTCGGCGGGGTATCCCTGCAGCAAATCCCGCTCATCCTGCTGCAGCACTTGCCGAAAATAAAGATGCCAGCGGCCACTGTCCGTGCCAGCCACCCATGCCGAAAATGGCCGATTCAGCAAGTCGTCGCGTGGGCTTTTCAGCATGGCGTCGGCGGTGAGATTGGCTTGCTCGATGACACCGTTCTGGTTGATCGTGAGGTAGCCGATCGGCGCCATTTCGTAGAGATCGAGATAGCGGTCCAGTTGCGCCTCGAGTTCAAGCTGGGTCTGGCGCAGTTTGGCATTCTCCATCGCCAGTTCAATGTGATGGACATGCCGTTCATCTTGAACCTTGTCCGAAGCGATCGGTGGTGCCGGGTCCGCCGGGCCTAACCTGGTGACGGGGTCGCTGCGCCGGGGTGGGCTGCGCGGCGCGTTAGCATCCGGATTTATTGGATCGGTCATGGGGATACTAAGAAGGGGATTTGAATCTGGACGCGTCGATGCCGTTGATCATCAACAGGATGCGCAGTGCGTAATCTACGCCGACGTGTCATCCGACACGCGTCGTGACGCAGGGTGCGCGGGCCGACTTGCCGAAAGCGGCCAGTCACGCGGTCGCTTTCGGCACTGGACGCGAAGACCGAACGCATTCTCATTGCCAGATCAAGCGGCGTGTCGTGTGCATTCTGAAGATATGAGCTGTTTTGCAGGTTGCTATCGACCACCGTATCAATCAGCAAGGCGTGGAGCGGCAACGGCTGACGCTTGTTGCGCGCCATTAGCGACACCACCACCGCCAGAATGCCCCCAACGCGCTCGCCTGCCACTGCCACGCGCTTGGCATCACCGTTGAGTTCCTGTGCGTAACTGAATACCCAGCGATAGTTTGCGTAAGCATCCTCCGGCGCAACCAGAAATTTATGCTCCGGCACCAGCCGGTAATCGACCGATACCACCACCGTGCGCGCGCCGTTGACCAGCGCATGCACCGAGGCTTCGTACACCTTGGGATGGGCAATCACGAAGTCACCGCCGTAGAGAGGCCGACAATCGGCTTGCTGTTCAAACCGGCCAAGATGTCGAGCATCGTCGTCATTTCACTATTGACTGGTGCTTGTGGCGGGGTTTGCGCGGATAGCGCCGGGCTAGCAGCGGCTGTCGCGTTGCGTCGTGCGTTGGCGAAGCTGCGCACACCGTACGCGGCGGTAGCGAACATCAACAGGTGTGCGAGTTTAAGCAATTTCATTGCGTTTCCCTCTGTAACAAACCTGCGCGTTTAAAGTGGCTGGTAATCATAAAATGAGGCACCAAGCCTATCCATGGCAGGGTCCATGGCAGGGTGGAAATATATTAAGTGCACGAAATCGGGGCGTCTGTGCGTTAACGAACCGATCCACAAGCTCAGACAGCGGATAAGCGATACCGAATGACGCCATGGCGCGCGTTATGAACACACCAAAGCCAATGACGATCGCGCTGATCGGTGCATGCAGAAAGAGTAGCCCGCCATACACCGCAAGCATCCCCAGCGACGCCAGATTTTCATTGAAATTCTGCACCGCATTGGTTTCCCCGGTATGCATCAACGCTTGCCCTCGGTATTGTAGGAGCGCCTTCATCGGTACGATGAACAACCTCGGCCAGCGGCAAGCCCAGCGCCTGTGCAGCCCAGTTTAGAATGAGGAGCTGCAAGCATCGCGGATGCGCCCCAGAACAGACTGATGACGGCCAATGAAATCTGGCTTTGCGGGTCGCGCCACAGCACACAGATCGCACGGCTAAATTCGCGCAGTAATCGCCACTGTTGTGCACTCGGCACAACAGCGCGCGGTGGAATGGGGAATCGCCGCAGCGAACACGGCGGCGATGCCGTAGAGCACACTGATCAGTAGCGTGGTGTTGACGGCGGGCGCAGCCAGAAGATGCGGCATGGCACCACCGGGAGCAATCAATAAGCTGCCCAAACCGACGCCCAGCAGAATCGACACCACGGTTGACACTTCGATCCAGGCATTGGCACTTACCCGCGCGGTGGGCGCAGACAGTCCCCGCTAAATACCCTGTTTGACGGGCGAATACTGGCCGCGTGAAACCCCACACCAGCGTAGTCGAACAGCGGATGCAGCTGCGCCAGCAGCAGTGCGCAGCTGCCCAGTTTGACCAGATTGATGCTGGCCAAGCGCATGTGCTGTTGAAAACTTACAGCCGTCTGTTGTGGCGAAGGCCACGGTTGTTTTTCAGCCGGCCGGTCACGGCAGCAGCGTTAACTACCCTGCTGCGTACCGGCATTAAACGTGACGTGGTCAGCGATTAACCGCCCAATCCACCGCCCGGAAAGTAACCTTGGCGCTGCTGATCGGCTTCGGTGCAGGCACCATTCAGGCACAGAAATTTTGTGCCATTATCTTCCAGCGAGGCGAGGTTCATGTCGGGTTTGTCAAACGCGCTCGACTCGGTAAAAATGAAGTGGAAGTCATCACCCACCTTCAATTCCAGCGTGCCGTCATTGTTCTCGCCATAGTCATGCCAGCGGTCAGCTGAGCCACCCGGAATTGCCGGCGCTGATTTACCGGTGGTGTCGTCTTTCCATGCGACGATAACGGGCTCAGTCAGGGTTTCGCAGGCCTTGGAAACCGCTTGCTGGCGGGCTTGGGCAAAGTCAATCGTGCTTGATGCTGCGGCGATGGATAGGGTGTGCATCCTTGTCTCCTTTGAGTGTGTGACGAATCAATCCAGTGCGGCCAATCAAGCCAGGGTACGCACCGAATTTTCTCTTTCCCACGGCCGCGTTTCGGCGGCAGCGATAAAGTCCTGGGTAGTGCTGATGTCGATGACGCCCGCATTACTCGGCACATTCGCAGCTTTCAACAAAGCTGCGCCGCCCTGATCGACGCCTATCGCCTTCAGGTGGTCAAACGCATCGCGGACGAAATCAATTGCTGCGCTTTCCTCTCCGAGCTGTTTGGCACCGGCGTCGGACAGAATCACCGCCACCGCGTCAAAAATCACCGACGGCGCACCCGCCAGCTGCTGTCAACTACCTGTAGCTTGCCATCGGCCAGTCTGGCGATGCCAACCTTAGGGACGATGACTTGGTTGGCTTTGAGCGAATTTTTGTTGTCGGCGATGACAAGACCCTGATTGGTCGTCAGCGGCGGGTGTTCGCCGCCAGCGACCTGGTGCCATTCGCCGCCTGCGCCGACGTTGATTTCGTCCTTGGGGGGATTGCTTTGTTCAAAAGATGCTCCTCGATAGGTTTCTTCAATCGTTTTATAAAAGCGCCAGGCTTGCTGGCGTTGAAGCGTTTAAAGTTGACGCAGGAATGCAACCAAGTCTTTCTTCTCGTTTGCGGTCAGTTTGGTTTCGAGCACGAGGTTGAAAAACTCCACCGTATCGTCGAGCGTCAGCAGGCGGCCATCGTGCAGGTAGGGCGGAGAGTCCTTAATGCCGCGCAGGCTGAAGGTCTTGATCGGGCCGTCTGAGTGGGCCATGCGGCCATTGATCATTTGCGGCTTGAAGAAGCGTTCGGTGCGCAGGTTGTGCATCAGATTGTCGGTGTAATACGGTGCCGCGTGGCAACTGGCGCAGTTGGCCTTGCCAAAGAACAGCCCCTGGCCGCGCATTTCTGATGCGGTCGCGAGCTTGGGATTGAGCTTGCCGTCGATGCCGAGTTTGGGCGCGGGCGGAAAATCGAGAATTTGCTGGAATTCGGCCATTGCGTGGACTTGCGATGCGCGGTCGAGCGTGTTGACGCCTTTCTTTGCGGCGATTACCGGGTCGCCGTCGAAGTACGCTGCGCGCTGCTCGAACTCGGTGAAGTCTTCGACGGTTTTCAGCGCACGCTGTGAACCAAACAAGCGCTGGACGTTGACTCCGCGCAAAGTCGGGGTGTCGATGCGGCGGCGAAATTCCTGCGGGCGGATGTCGCCGACAAGGTGGGTCGAGGCGTTGGTGTGGCCGTTGGCGTGGCACTCAAAACAGGTGACGCCGCGACTCGGTTTTTCTGATCGGCGGTCTTCGGTCTGATTGAACTGCTGCTGCGCAAACGGCGTCACCAGCAGGCGCACGCCCTCGATCTGTTTCGGGTTGAGGATGCCGTTGAACAGGCTGTAGAAGTTGTCGATGGTGACGAGCTTGCCTTGCGAGACGTCGCCCAAGTCGGTGCGCGTGGTCAGATAAATCGGCGCAGGGAATTCCGGCAGGAACTGATCCGGCAGGTCGAAATCAAGGTCGAAGCGCGTGAGGTCGCGGCCTTCCTGTTTCTTGATTTCATCGATATGAAATTTGGGGAAAACCATCCCGCCTTCGGCATGATTGGGGTGTGGCAGCGGCAGAAAACCCGTCGGGAACAGCGCCTGTTCGCGAATCTCTTCCGGCGTCATCGCTGCCAGCGACGCCCAAGTCACACCGCTCGGCAACCTGGCGCGCACGCCTTCCTGGATCGGCTTGCCGCGTGACATGGTGACGCCGGAGGCCGGGTGGTTGGACAGGTCGTAGCGTTTTTCCAGCAGCGCTTTCTGGCGCGCTTCTACGGCGGGCTTTTCGGCCTTCATGCGCGCCATGATCGACGCGAAGCTTTCCTTGATATCAACCTGCATGTAGCTGGTCGGCTGGGTTTTGGGTTCAGCGGCGACCGCAAGCGCGGCGATCAATGCGCCGCCAAGCAGGGTCAATCCTGTGCCCAAATTACGCTTGCTTAGTGTCATGTTGGTTCCTTGATGTCGCGTTATCCTGTCAGGCCAGCGAGCTCGAAACCGCCGTCAGCTCAACCCTGCGCGCTTGCAGAGCGTCGCGCATTTTCACCAGATCCACCTTGCTGGCGCGCGCCTTCGGGAACATCTCGGTGCGCTCCTCCTTGACATGATGGTCGATGTACTCACCCAGCACCGTGACCCTGGCGTCGAACATCGCATCAGCGGGATCCATGCTTTGAATCTGTGCAATCAAGGCTTTGGCACCTTCGTGCTCGACTTTTGCCTCATTCATCAGCAATTCATCCTTGATCGCCTTGCGCACCGGTGGATAGAAAACTTCTTCTTCGAGTTTCGTATACACGGTCAATTCAAATCAGATTTCGTTGGCAAGCGTGGGCTTTTTGTCGAGCGCGGGCTTTTTCTTGCTGCCGGGCGGCTCAACCAGATCGGCATAAGCCTTGAACATTTTCTTGACTGCTTTGTGATCGTTGTCAAGCAGGTCGCAGGCGTCCTTGGGTTGAGTTGTCGCCATGGCTTTTGGCTCCTTTGCACAGGGATGTGTTAACTGACTAGAAAAAAAAGAAAAAAATCACCAATAACACTGTAGGTACGCCCAATAGCCAAGCAATAAGGTATTTACCCATGAACTTCTCCAGGTTAAATAATGTAATTAATCGCTTGAGCGACAGGTTTATAGGGCTTTACCGCTGCGGGGCATGTGCTTGTCGTCGCTCAGGCTGACTTCACCGGTGCTGGTGATGTCTTCCGCGCCAGCTTCTTTCATGATGGCTTTGACCCGGTCGACCACATCGCCATCAAGGGCATGCACCGAGATGAGGATGTTGCCTCCTTGATGTTGATTTCGCGTCATTGCGGTGCTGTGACTGGGCTGGGATTCAGGCCAGATACGCTTTTGCTTCTTCACCCGGATTGGGCAGACCCGCGATACGCCATGCTTGGCGGGGGGAACGAAACATCTGATGCAAACAATCCGCATCCAGACCGTTGAGATGACAGATATGGCTCAAAGCAGGGACCGCGCCGAATTTCTGGAATTCATCGCGCAAGGTCAGTAACAACTTCTGCTGTAACTCATCCATTTCACCCATGTCCTCGGAACGCGCGATGCGCTGCGCCAGCGCAATATCCCATTGATCGGGATCGATAAAGAAATCATCCGTATCAAAAAGGGAACTCAGGTTTTCCACGGCAGTTGGATTCATGTTCTTGTCCTGTGTGCAGGGCTGCTGATGTCAGTTCAACCCTGTCAATCAATATCGGTTTCGCGGCAATATGGCTAATCGCAAACGACAGCTGAATGATGCGCATAACAGCGGCGATTGGCAGCGGAGGGTCGTCCTACTTCCGTGTCAGATATGTCTGAAAATGCCGAACCCGGGTTTTGTCCTGGCCGCAGAAGGTTAGGATGAGCGGACTGTCAAAATGTTGCGTGAAATGGGGCTTTGCCCGTTGCCTCTAGATCGATGACAAACGCTCAATGTTTGAGATTGTGGGTGACATGCTGCTCACGATGGGGCTGACTGCCACGCTACTGAGACGTCGGCTAGCTGCATGACCTGGTGTGCGCAGTCCGGCAGGACCTGCCCCGACCGCGCGTTCGAATTCGTTAATCTGCAGATGCAGAAATTCCGTCATCAGTAGTGGCGATCGCCAACAAACTGGCAGTGTTGAAGCTGGCCGGGTGTTGGGATAACGGTTGGCTAGCCGCACTCGATGGACGGAGAACGAACCTACAAGGAGCCTGAAATGAATCCCGCACGAGCGTTTTACGACGTTCCTACGTTTGGCAATGTCAGCCTGTTGCACTTTACCGATTGCCATGGTCAGCTGCTGCCCATTTACTACCGCGAGCCGAGCATCAATCTGGGGCTCGGCATGGCGCTGGGCCGCCCGCCGCATCTGGTTGGCGAAGCGCTGCTGCAAGCGTTTGGCATCGACCCGTGCAGCCGTGAAGCACATGCCTTTACCCACCTTGATTTCGAGCAGGCCGCGCGCGTGTTCGGCAAGGTCGGCGGGTTCGCCCACCTCGCCACGCTGGTTAAACGCCTGAAGGCCGACCGGCCGCACGCGCTTCTGCTCGACGGCGGAGACAGCTGGCAGGGTTCGGCGACAGCACTGTGGACCGCCGGACAGGACATGGTCGACGCCTCGCTCGAACTCGGCGTCGATATCATGACCGGGCATTGGGAATTCACCCATGGCGCGGCGCGCGTGCAGCACGTGGTGGAAAACGACTTCAAGGACAAAATCGCGTTTGTCGCGCAGAACATCGTCCATGCGGACAGCGATGCGCCAGTGTTCGAGCCGTTCGTGATGCGCGAACAGAATGGCATTCCGATAGCAATCATCGGCCAGGCGTTTCCGTACACGCCGTGGGCGAATGGTCAGCAGTTCACCCCCGACTGGCGCTTCGGCATCGACGAGGCGCACCTGCAGGGCGTGGTCGACGCGGTGCGCAAGCAGGGCGCGCAGGTCGTCGTGCTGTTGTCACATAATGGCATGGACATCGACCTCAAACTCGCAAGCCGGATCTGCGGCATCGACCTCATCCTTGGCGGTCATACCCACGACGGCATTCCGGTGCCGAGCGTGGTCGCCAACCCGGGCGGCAAGACCCTGGTCAGCAACGCCGGTTCGCACGGCAAGTTTCTGGCAGTGGTTGATTTCGACGTGAAACACGGCCGCGTCGCGGACTATCGCTATCGCCTGCTGCCGGTGTTTTCCGAGCTGTTGCCTGCCGACGCGGCCATGCAGGCGACGATCGAGCGCGCACGCGCGCCATATCTGGAACAGCTCGCGCAGCCCATCGCCGTTAGCCCGCAACTGCTCTACCGGCGCGGCAATTTCAATGGATCATGGGACCAACTGATCGTCGAGGCGCTGATGCAGGTTAACGACGCCGAAATCGCATTTTCGCCGGGCTTTCGCTGGGGCACGACGCTGCTGCCGGGGCAGACGATTACGCGCGAGCACCTGATGGAACAGACTGCGATTACCTACCCGGATACCTCGGTCGCGATGATGAGCGGCAGCGACATCCACAAGACGCTGGAAAAACTTTGCGACAAGCTTTTTAACGACGATCCGTATCAGCATCAGGGCGGCGACATGCTGCGCACCGGCGGACTCACTTACGCGTGCGAGCCCGCCGCGAAAATGGGTGCGCGCATCAGCGACTTGCGCCTGAACGGCGAGCACCTTAACGCGAGCAAGTCTTACAAGGTCGCGCGCTGGGGTGTGGGCACGGCGCAAGGTCACGGTGAGCCGGTATGGGCGGCAGTCGAGCAGTATCTGCGCCAGAGTGCATCCGTGCCGTGCGTCAAGCCGAACGTGCCGCGTTTGATCGGAGTCGAATCAAACCCGGGCTACGCGCGGGATGATTCGGCGCTGTGCTGTGAATCGATCAATCATGGCTAACCCCGACAAGCCTGCGCAGAAGGCACACACCAGCAGTGCCCGCCCGGTTTACCACGCGCTCGGCGGCAACCTCGCCGTGGCAATGGCCAAGCTGCCCGGCTGGGGACTGGCTGGCACCGGCACGCTGCTCGCCTAAGGACTGCACTCGATGGCTGATACCTGCAATAAGGGCTTGTTGCTGCTGGGACTGCGCCAGGGCAAGAACCTGCCATCGGTGCGCCATCCGCCAGGGCGGGCGGGCGATTTATATCTGCTCCTTCATCGTCGCGCTGATACTGTTCAGCCTCGGCGACCTGCTGTCGATTGACGAGGGCACGCATCGCTTGCAAGAACCGTTCTAACTCGAATCGGTGCAGTCGGTGAACTCGCGCCCAAATTACAGCCCCGACGAACTCAAGCTGATCCTGCATTCCGGTCGGTTGTGTAAATTGGTGGACTACACTCATGGTTGCTTTTGGAGTGAAAAGCAGCGGTGGACGGTATTTATCCGCGTGTAATGAGCGTATCTGGCACGGTATGTTGCCGACAATGCCCTACTGCTTCACGCACACATTACGGAGTTTTTTGACATGGATTGGCATGCTGTTTTCGTCCCCACGCTTGACCTCACAGAGATTATTCTGCGCGGCACGATCATCTATCTGTTCCTGTTTTTTCTGCTGCGTTTGTTGCGGCGCGAAGGCGGGCAAATCGGCATTGCCGATGTGCTCGTCGTAGTGCTGATTGCCGACGCGTCGCAGAACGCGATGGCGAGTGATTACAAGTCGATTACCGAAGGCATCGTACTGGTGGCGACAATAGCCTTCTGGGATTATTTTCTCGACTGGCTGGGCTATCACTCGCCACTGGTGCAACGCCTGTTGCGCTCCGCGCCATTGTTGTTGATCAAGGATGGGCAGATCCAGCGGCGCAATCTGCGGCAGGAAATGATCACCATCGAAGAGTTGATGAGCCAGCTGCGCGAACAGGGCATCGATGCTGCAAACAGGGTGAAAAGATGTTATCTGGAAGGTGATGGCCGCATCAGCGTGATTGAGTTTGATTCTGCAAAATCGTTGTCCTGAAAAGTTATCAGGGCTGATGTCAGAGTTGCGAGCGCAACAGCGCTGCGCTGTGCTCGAGCAGTTTTTCGGCCCACGGACGACGTTCCCAGCGGGCGTAATCGTAGGCTTTTGCATGCCGTAAATCATCATCAAAAATGGCATTTTGCCGCTGCGCAAAGGCACGGTCGTAAACATTCAGGTTGGCCTCGTCGTTGAGGCGAAACGAACGGTTGTCAAAATTGGTCGAGCCGACCGAAACCCATAAATCATCGACGACCATCAGCTTGCAATGCAGCATCGTCGGCTGGTATTCGTAGATCCGTACGCCCGCTTTCAGCAGCTTGCCCCAGCGTGCGCGCGAAGCCTTGCGTACAATTTCAGTGTCGATGTCGGTTCCCGGCACCAGAATTTGTACATCGACGCCACGTTCGGCGGCCTCCACCAAGGTTTTAATTGTCAGGTCGTCCGGCACGAAATAGGCATTGGCGATGCGCAACCTGTGCTGCGCGGCGTTGATCGCAAGCAGGTACATCAGCCGCATGCTCTCGCTGCCTTCGTTCGGCGAGCTTTTGAACATTTGTGCGGTTTGGTCGCCAACCGGAGCAAGCACAGGGAAATAGTCACTGCCGTGCAAAACCACGCCACTGGTTTTCATCCAGTTGTCCATGAACGCTGCCTGCATTTGTGCCACTACTGGACCTTCGACGCGGTAATGGAGGTCACGCCAGTGGTCAGGGTCCTGCGCATTGCCGGTCCACTGTTCGGCAATGCCGACGCCGCCGGTATAGCCGACCTTGCCGTCGATCACCAGTAATTTGCGGTGGGTGCGATTGTTCATGCGCGCCAGGTTGTACCACCGTAGTGGGTGGTATTGCTTGATCTTGACCCCGGCGGCTTTCATCTGGTCGAGATATTTGGCCTCCATCTTGACGCTGCCTACCCAGTCGAGCAGCAGGTGAACGCGTACGCCTGCCCGTGCGCGCTCGCTGAGCGCATCGGCAAACGACTTGCCAATATCGCCGGTCCAATAAATGAAGGTCTCGAAGGTGATAGTCTTTTGTGCGCCGCGAATCGACTGCAACATGGCCGGGAAGATTTCATCGCCATTGACCAGAGTTTTAACCTGGTTTCCGGGCACCAGCGCGGGGCCGAGTAGGGCACCCATGGCACGCATAAACTGTGGATCATCGACGTTATAGCGCTGCTCGATGACGTGTTCGATTTTTTTTTCGCCAGTGGTGAAGTTCAGCGCAATCACGGTGCCTGCAACAGAAACCACCAGGGTCAGCAGAATGAGCAGGAGAGGGTGCATGGAGGCGGGTCTCAAGGTTTGAATATTCGCTATGGCCTGTCGCCAGGTGCCACAGCACCGTGTTTGGCGATCATGATTTAACGAGCCTGGGATCTGCGGGTCGCGGTTGGCTGGTCATGTATTTCGCTACGTCCCACGCCTGCTGGTCGCTCAACGTATTGCCCTGACCAAGCGGCATGTTGGCCTTGATGAAGCCTGCAGCATTCTTGACCTGGATCATCCCCGCGCCGGCATTGAATGAGTGGGGCCCCCAAAGCGGCGGGAATGCGTAGCGTGTGCCGACTTTTGTGCCCTGGCCGTCAGCGCCGTGACAGATGGCGCACTGGGTGTCGAATACCTGTTTGCCGCGCGCAAGATTGGGCTCTTGCAGTGGCGGCGGCAATGTGGGGTAACCGCGTCCGGCAAGTTCGGTTCCAAGCGGCGCACCGGTGGCAAGCCAGTAACTGTAGCTCATCAATGCGACGAATTCCTTGCTGCCATAGGAGGGTGCGCGGCCGTTCATGCTGAAGCGGAAACAGCCGGCGAGCCGGTCTTCGTAGGTGTTGACCTTCTGGTTTTTGTCGCGATACATCGGAAACAGGCCATAGGCCGCCCACAGCGGTGCTGAGTCGGCCTTTCTTCCGGCGTCGAGGTGGCAATTGACGCAGTTGAGGCCGTTGCCGACATAGGCTTTGGCGTAGGTCTGGGTGTCGGTGAAGATGGCACGCCCGAGACGGACTGCATTACCGAATTCGTCGTCCGGTATGGCGTCGGCGTCGGGCGGGGTGAAACCGGTGCGGATGATTTCGGGTGCGGGGAGAGCCGGTCCGCTTACGGTGTCCGATGGTTGCTGGTCGCTCGCAGGGAGCTGCTGTGCCGACGTCGGCAACAATGGCACAGCAGGCACCGGTCGTTGATGACGAAACACCGAATCACTAAACAGCCACATCAGCAACGCGATTGCCAGCGATGCGGCCACTCCCATCATGATCCATGATGGATGAAAGCGCGAGGTGGCTTTTTGGCTCGCCAACCACTGCTTCAAGCGCGTGTTCATCGTTCCTCCCTGCCCATGGGTAACATGGGTAATGGATTGACGAGATAGGCGCTGACAGCGTCGATTTCTGCTGGACTCAGCCGCAGTGCAACGGATTTCATCAGGCCTTGCGGGTCATTCGTGCGTGTGCCCGATTGCCATGCCTTCAACTGGCTTCGGGTGTATGCCGCAGGCTGTCCGCTCAGGGCAGGGAAATGTGGCACAACGCCTTCTCCGGCGGGTCCATGGCAGGCGAAACAGGCGGGAATTTCCTTGTCCCAGTTGCCCCGGAGGGCCAGTTTCTGGCCGCGTGTCCATTGCTGGGGTGCTGCCGGTAACGCGGTTGCGCCGACCGGGGGATGCGCAGGCTGCCAGCCGGGCAGCTGGCCGTAGTAGGCCGCAACTGCCCGAATCTGGCTGTCGCTCAGTGCGCTAGCGACAGCTTGCATCTGCGGATTGACGCGCTTCCCTCCTGCAAAGGCATGCAGCTGTTTTTCCATATACGCAGCCGATTGTCCCGCCAGCCGCGGAAATCCGGCCGCCGCCAAGCCCTCGCCGCTTGATCCGTGGCAGCTCATGCAGGCCGGAACGCCTGGCGCACCTTGCAGCACAAGCGCGGCACCCGGCGCTTCGGCGTGAGCTAACCGCATTGGAATGACCATGCCCAACGTCATAATCAAGAGCGTCAGCTTCACCGTCAACCCTTTCTAGTATTCATTCTGAATCCTGGATAACCCGGCGCGATACCTTCCAGTCCAGAGTCCCAGTCCAGAGTCAAGTCGCGAGACAGCGTGCAAGACCGTCGTTCCATTAATCAGGCAGCAGCAGGTCATTCGTGACAGATGGGATACGTCGTCTGTACGCTCTGCTCATTGTAGAGCACTTCTAATGGAGGCATGGAGGGAGTTATCCAGTCTGCTCAGGGGTTGACAGAGGATCAAAGTCGATCCAGTCGCCGTTACGCAGATCACCTTCGGATTGCTGAATCTGGTACGCATATCGCCCCAGAATGGTTTCCGCATCGGCACGTTGTTCAGGAGTGGCTACGGCGACGGCGAGCATTACACCAGATTGACGCGCAGCAACT